>CBDUCI010000044.1:0-13250 GCA_965365605.1 uncultured bacterium | reverse complement strand
TTGACGGCATCGGGCTTCTCCAACGCGCTCAGGTGTCCGGCGCCGGCGATCGATCGGTTTGACCATGTACTCGGTGATCTATGCGACCGAGGAGCCTCGCGACTAACGCGCTCACTACCAGGTCGGCTCAACGACTCCGGCCTGGCGGTTCACGAATCGAGCACACACGAACAAGTAATCACTCAGCCGATTAATGTAGGGCAGAATCGTCTCTGGCAAATCGTCGGCTTCGAGTGCCACGATCGATCGCTCCGCGCGCCGGCAGACGGTACGCGCCACGTGGAGGAACGCGGCGCATGGACAACCGCCCGGCAACACGAACGCCTTGAGCGATGGTAGCTCATCTTGCCACCCATCGATCTCGCGCTCGAGCGACTCGATCCTGTCAGCGGTGAGATCGAACTTCGATCGCTTCCGACGGTCGGGGTTGGGTGTCGCCAGAATGGCACCTACCACGAAGAGGTCCTGTTGCACCTGCTCCAGGGCAGCGGACACTCTCTCGTCGATGCCATGGGCGCGGGCCACGCCGAGCCATGCGTTGAGCTCGTCGACATCGCCGTAGGCCGCGACGCGTGAATCACTCTTGGCGACCCGTCCACCGCCGAACAGTGCAGTACCGCCGTCGTCTCCACTCTTCGTGTAGATCTTCATGCTTTGACCGTCGTCATGGGAAGATCGACGACTTCTGCCATTAGCTCCCCGCCGCCGAGCCGCGTGCCAGCCTCACAGTAGTCCCGATGGACAAACGCGAGCGCAACCGAGCCCAAGCCGGGGCTGACGCCAGCAGCCGTAATCCGCGCCACGCCCGCCTTGTCGTCACCGTCAAGCAGCGCGCCTGGTGGCGGCGGTTGATCGCCCTCCAGACGCAGACCGCGCAACCGCTTGGCCGGTCGGCCACGAGCCCACAATCGTGCGATAACTTCCTGGCCCGGATAACACCCCTTGTCGTGACTGATGGCGTTCTCGGTTGGCGCTTCGAGCGGAATCGTATCCTCTGTCAACTCGCGGCCAAAGACCGCCATGCCGGCCTCGATTTGCAGCACTGTCCACGCCTCATCGTCGCCCGTGATCGCTCCGGCATCGATCAGCGCAGCTTTCACCGCCTGTTCACTGGACACCGGCGCCCACACGCGAAACCCGACCTCTCCGGTATCCGTCCAGCGCACGACGCGCACCGTTACCGACACGATCGTGGTCTCGATGTGCGCACCGACATGATCGGTCGGGAGAGTGGCGCCAGACCGCATCAAGATCTCGCCGCTCAATGGTCCCTGAAGTGACTTGATCGACCACTCATCACCGTGATTGCGAAACTCAACGTCTTGACCGAAGTAGTACCGTTGCAACAACGCTTCAACCGTCGAACTACAACCGCGTTCGCAATCCAGCCACAGCGCGTTCTCGGTAGCTACCACGAGAAAGTCGGCCAAGACGCGGCCTTTGGTGGGGTTGAGCATCAGTGCACGCGTGGCTTCGCCCGGCTTCAAGCCGGTGACACGGTTGGTGCAGAGGCTGTTTAGATACTCTTCGCGCTCCGACCCGGTTACTTCGATCAACCCGTTATCGGGAAGCGGGAACAACGCTGCGCCGTCGCGCACAGCGCGATATGGTGTGTGCCACAACGGAACGCTGTCGTCCATGGCGATCAGGGGTTGGCGGGTTCCAGGATGAGCTCTAGCCCCTCTGATCCGAGCGTGATGGGCTCGCTGGCCGCGCGCCAATCACCTGGTCCCTCCGTCATCGCGTCGCCGTCACGGTCCAAGCGCGCAACGACTCTCACCTCGTCGGGAAACTCGACCCCGGCGATCATCGCGTTTTGTCGACCAATCGCGAATGCAAAAGGAAAACGGACTCGTTCATGACGTTGAACCGCCAATGGTGGTCCGCCTTCGCCCTCCGCCCGACGGATGAAGAGGAAAAGCACTCCCTCGCCACCGGCACCCGTGTCCGATGGCAAGACGATCTCGCCTCGCAATTCGTCGCCGGCTGCACTCGCCGATTCCCTCTGCGAGCCCGTCGCGCTGAGCGCGGGTGGCAATCCGCTCTCGGAAACGAGCGGCCGGTCGCGAGCTTCCCGGGCGAACTCCTCCTCAGGTGTAACGCGCTGACTGCACGCTACGATCACGAGTCCGACAACCCCGAGTGTTCTGAGCGTCAATCGCATGGCCGTTAGTCTACGATTTCGCTATATAAATCGCATGCTCACCGATCGCGTGCTCGCGGGCCTCGCGGAGACGACGTCGCCGGCTCGCGTGTTGACCGCACGCGAAGACCTCCTCACGTACGCCTCCGATGCCACCCCTCTGCATCGGTGTGTACCCGAGGCGGTCGTTATCCCACGCGACACAGAACAAGTGGCTCGTATCGTCAAGCTGGCCAACCAGGAGGGGTTCGCGCTCATCCCTCGTGGGGCCGGAACCGGCCTCTCGGCTGGAGCCGTTCCGACCACCGATAGCGTAGTCATGCTGTTCCCATCGTGGAACCGGATCGTCGAGATCGATCCGGTCAACCACACGGCATGGGTCGAGCCCGGAGTGATTACCGCCGACCTACATTCCGCGGTCGGACCGTACGGTTTGTTCTATCCCCCCGATCCGGGATCGATGCGAATTTGCACGCTCGGTGGCAACGTCGCCGAGAACGCCGGTGGGCTTCGCGGCCTCAAGTACGGTGTGACAAAAGATTACGTGATGGGCCTGGAAGCGGTTCTGCCGACCGGCGAATTCCTGTCGCTGGGTGGCAAGTCGATCAAGGATGTTTCCGGATACAACCTGATGGATCTGTTGGTCGGCAGCGAGGGCACGCTGGCGATCTTCACCAAGATCCTCGTCCGGCTCGTGCCCAGGCCCCAATCGACGCGCACGATCCTCGCTTCGTTCGAATCGGTGGGTGCAGCCGGTCAAACGGTCACTGCGATTCTCGCCGCCGGGATCGTACCGGCGACGCTCGAGTTTCTTGACCGGGTTACGATCCGGGCCGTGGAGTCGTTCGCCGGGCTCGGACTGCCTGCCGATCTGGCAGCTCTACTGTTGATCGAGGTCGACGGACGAGCCCACGCGGTCGCTGAAGACGCCGACACGGTGGGCCGGATCTGCCGGCAACAAGGCGCACGTGAAGTGCGCACCGCCTCTGATGCCGACGAAGCAGAAGATCTGCGCGCTGCACGCCGCGCGTCGTTCACCGCCCTCGCACAGATCGGCCCGACCACGATTCTCGAGGACGTCGCCGTACCGCGCAGCGCAGTGGCGTCGATGCTCGTCCGTATCGAAGAGATCGCCGCCGAGCATCAGGTTCAGATCGGCGTGTTTGGACACGCCGGCGACGGCAATTTGCACCCGACGTGCATCACCGATGCCCGTGACGCCGAAGCGATCGTCCGCGCCGAGGCAGCGCTGGAGGAGATCTTCGACGCCGCGGTCGCTTTCGGAGGAACGATTACCGGCGAACACGGGGTTGGCCTTGCAAAGCGGAAGTTCTTGGAGCGCCATACTGGTGACCCGGCGCTGCGTTTCATGCGTCAGATCAAAGCCGTGCTCGACCCCAGCCAGGTATTGAACCCCGGCAAAGTGCTGGGTCAATCAGCACGCTGTGAACATCCGCCACTCGGTCACCGGGCCTACGAGGAGGCCCTCACCTGAAGACCGAGAACACGCAGTTGGAACACGCGTTCCACCCGGATAGCGATCTACTGGCGGCTTGTATTCAGTGCGGGTTTTGCTTGCCCTCTTGTCCGACGTTTGCGATGACGCCACGCGAGCGAGCCGGTCCCCGGGGACGAATTACGCTCATGCGCGCAGCGGCGAGCGGTGAGATCGAGGTAGCCGGTGCCCCGTTTGCCGAGGCGATGTACTACTGCCTCGGATGTCGAGCTTGCGAAACCGCATGCCCGGCGGGGGTCGAGTTCGGGCGCCTCCTCGAGGCGGCTCGGACAGCGATCGATAGCAGCAACGGGCGCGAACCGTGGCAACCGGAGCCGGTCCAGACATGGCTTCTAGACCGCATCGTCAGCTACCCGACGCGACTGCGGTGGACGGCACGATCGGTACGGTTCCATCAGCGCGTGCTCGCGAAGAGCGGTCTGTGGCGACGGTGGATCGCGAACCGATTTCCAGACCTCGATCCACTTGCGTCACTGACACCCGAGATCCCGCGTCAAGGCCGCCGGTGGCGATTGCCGTCCGCGCTCGAACCTTCTGACGTCATTACAAACGGTGATGCGCCGTCAGCCCGCGGGACGGTGGCGCTTCACCCCGGTTGTGTGCAGTCGGTGTTCTTACCTGAGGTAAATGCCGACACCGCGCAGATCTTGGCCTACAACGCGTGGCGGGTCGTAGTGCCCACAGAGTTTCGGTGCTGCGGAGCGCTCCACGCTCATTATGGCCAGCCGGATGTCGCTCGCTCGCTGGCGCGCAAGAACATCTTGGCGTTCGAAGCGACGAACGCCCCCCGCCTGGTTTCCAACGCCGCCGGGTGCGGCGCCCACATGAAGGCGTACGGACAGCTATTGGCTGCCGACCAGGGCTGGGCAAAACGCGCGGAGAGGCTTGCGGCCGCTGTGGTAGATGTCACCGAGTATCTCGTCGATCGCGGTGTGCGCCGACCGCGGCGCCCGATCGGCCTGCGAGCGACATATCACGACGCATGCCATCTGGTTCACGGGCAACGCGTGGTCGAGGCCCCACGGCTTCTGCTGCGCTCGATCCCCGGGCTCGATCTCGCACCGCTACCCGAATCGACGTGGTGTTGCGGCTCGGCCGGCTTGTACAACGTGACCCATCCCGAGGCCGCAGCAAAGCTCCAGCAACGGAAGGTTGGCCACATTCTGACTACCGGTGCCGAACTGGTCGTGGCGGGTAATCCGGGCTGTACATTCCAGATCGCGGCCGGCCTGCGCGCGGCCGACTCACCGGTACGGGTGGTCCACCCGGCGACCGTGTTGCGCATCGCCTACGAGCTACCGCCGCTGTTGCCGAGACGGCGTTGGCGCTCTACTCCATCCCCTCGGCCGACGTAACCCTCCGCGCCGTCAGCTCCATCACCTGATACTCCGTACCGTCCTCGGTCACCGTGTACATCTCGAAAACGAACGTGTCGGGGTTCGTCCAATGCGTAACAGACCGTACCGGGACGTCATCCCGGCCGGTCATGAAGTCGTCGGTGGTGCCCGTCAGCGTCACGGCGTTGGTCGCCGGATCGTGGGGCCCGCGTAAGACCATCGGTGCTGTCGACATGTTGTCCATCCAGATCGAGACGTACTCCTCTCGATAGTTGTCGTACCCGTCGAGTCCGATGCCGTGAAACGGTTGACCCATCATTGTGCCCCGGTGCTCCGATCGTACCCAGCGGCCGTCCAGGATCCACTCGGCGGTCATCGAAGCCTCCATCGTGACCGGCGGTGCTCCGGGCGCGAACCACATCACGACCGTCTCTTCCCACTCACCGATCATCGGCTCCATCAGCTTGTGGTTCTCGCCCGGCATCGCGTACTTGTCGAACATCGCTATCTCTTCTGCGCTCATCTCTTGGGCGGCCGCGGTGCCGGAAACGATCAACACCGCCGCCAACCCGGCGACCCCAAGCAAGCCCTTGCGTTTCAACGTGGTCTCCTTTTTCTTCTTGTTGACCGTTGTTATCGCTCTCCCACGTCGTACTCAACCGCATCGCTCAGTCGAAACACGTGATTCAGCGTGCGCACTGTTTCATCTCCTCCCGGTGCCGACCCGCTCATGACGTACACCTTCTCCGAGTCCGGGTACTCGGCGACCTCCGGCTCTTCCATCGTCGAGAGCGTGAAGATCTCGAGCGGCGCGTCACCGGTGTTCTTTATGGCGTGCGCCCCTTCGCGCCCGGTCGGACACACGATCACATCGCCAGGCTGGATATCCCGGGCGCCGCTCATGGTACGCAGCTCGGCATAACCCGATCGAATCCAAAACAGCTCTTCGTTTACGTGGTGAAAGTGAAACGGCCACATCCGGTCACCAGCAGCCAAGCGGTACAGACTATAACCCAGCGATACGGCGCCGACGGCTCGGCCGAGACGCTTTCGGTCACCGCGGAACGGCCCCTCCTCGTACGACTCCCACGACATCGCGTCGATCGACACGATGTTTGGGTGCGGCGTCTGCGCGATCACCGCGTCCGCGAGCGGCTCGTCGACCGACTCGCCCTCGAAGTACTCCTCAACCACCCGACCGTCGCGAACCAAGAGCTTGGTCTTGGACGGCTCGGCGGCCAAATCGTTGACCCAGTACATGCTTTTCTCGGAGTCAGGATAGATGACCATGTCTCGGCTCGACATCGTCGAGGCCATCAAGAGACTGGCGGGCCGATCGGTGCGGTTGAGAAGCTGGTGCGCGCTATCGCTGCCGGGTGGCAACGCGACCACATCGCCCGCGCTCAGCTGATACTCCTGATCGTTGAGACGGATCGAAGGGCCACCTCCCAACACGACGACCAACTCCTCGAGGACCAGGTGGTAGTGGTACGGCACGTTCGCCTTGGCCGGTGGTACGACCCACATTCCACAGCCGAGCTTCTTCCCGCCAAGCGGTCGTGACACGTCTCCCCACTCGGCCCCGAACCGAACACCGGCTCCAAAATCTCGGAGCGACAGCTCCGCCAGGTTGGCTACCGCTACAGCCATCGGATACCTTGCTTCATATGCCCGACCAAATCGAGATCGAACGCGCGATCGATGCTGTCTTCGCAGCCGATGATTTGCAAGAGGCCGGCTTGCGTCAGCGCCGTGCGCTCAAGCTGCTCGACCAGGGTGTTTGGGAAGGCATCGTCACGCCATTCTACCAGGCGCGCGCAGAGCAGCGAATCAACAGTCACATTCGCGCCCTGTGGGACACCGTGACATTGGAGCGGTTGACCAACCCCAAGCGGTAGTCACTTGCCCCCGCCCGACGGTGCTTCGTACACGACCTCACCACCAATCACCGTACGCAACACCTCCACGCGCCAAATATCACTGTCCGGTACGAGCATAAAGTCGCGGTCGAGGATCAGGTAATCGGCCCACAACCCTGGCGAGAGCGTTCCGACCTCGCCCTCCATATTCGCTGCGTACGCGGCGTCACGCGTGAAGCAGGCCAACGCTTCCTCACGTGTCATTCGCTCCTCCGGATACCAACCTCCTTCCGGCCACCCTTCCCGATCCTGTCGGGTGACGGCAGCGTACAACCCATAGAACGGGTTGGCGCTCTCAACCGGAAAATCGCTCCCACAGGCGATGTGAACACCTGCCTGACGCAGCTTTCGCCACGCGTAGGCACCACCGATTCGTTGCGGCCCCAACCGATCCTCGGCCCAGTACATGTCGCTGGTCGCATGAGTCGGCTGTATCGAAGCGATCACGCCGAGCTCGACAAATCGATCGATGTCGTCAAGCGCAACGACCTGCGCGTGTTCAACACGAGGTCGCTTCCAGGCCAGATCGACGCCTCCGTCATCTGGCGGATGGACATCGAACGCCGCGGCGATCGCAGCCAAAGCCACGCGGTTGCCGCGATCGCCGATGGCGTGAATGGCCGGCTGGAGCCCGTGGCCAATCACGCGTGTCAGCTCGGCCGCCAACGCGTCGGGCTGGGTGCGCAACAAGCCTTCGTTGGCAGGATCGTCGCTGTAGGGCTCGAGCAGGGCAGCGCCCCGACTGCCGAGTGCGCCATCGGCGTAATGCTTCACACCCGCAACTCGGAAATAAGGATCCTCGAACGCGGCCGCCCCACCCTGCTCACTGAGCCAGTCAAGGATCTCCTCGTCGCGGCCGCCGAGGTACACGACGATTCGTGGTTTGAGCTTCCCGGCTTGAGCCCAGGCGTGGTACACCCCGACGCTACCGCGATCATCGCCCATCGTGTGCACGCCGGTGACGCCGAGCGACAACAAATGGTTCTGTGCCGCTTCGAGGCGCGCCGCGTACTCAGCGTCATCGGGTGGGGGGATCTCCCCAAAAACCAGCGCCATCGCATTGTCAACGAGCACGCCTGTCGGCTCGCCGTCATCATCACGCAAGATCTTGCCGCCGTCGGGGTCAGGCGTGTCCGCCGAGATTTCTGCCAGCTCGAGCGCCCGTGTGTTGACCCACGCGGCATGGCCATCGACGCGCGTCAGATAGACCGGCTGGTTCAGGTGATCCCGGACAACCTGATCGAGCAGTTCGCGCGTCGGAAACTCCTGGAGAGGCCAATCATTCTGATCCCATCCCCTGCCGGTGATCCACTCGTCCGCCGAGCGCGTCCCAGAGACGGCGCCCACCATCTCGGCGATCTCCTCGGCGCTTGACGTCCCCCGCAGGTCCAGCGTGCGCAGTGCGAACCCCAATCTGATCACGTGGGCGTGCGCGTCGATCAGCCCAGGGATGACCACGCGACCGCCTAGATCCTCGACTCCCGTTTCGGGGCCTTGCAGACCCGCCACCTCATCGGCCGTCCCGACCGCTACGATCCGGCCACCGGAGATCGCCATCGCTTCGGCCCGCGGGACTTCCGGGTCCATGGTGTAGATCAGACCGTTGGTCACGATCTGATCCGCTGGCTCTTGGGCCTTCGCACTGGTCGCAGTCATCATCACGACGCAGATCGTCAAGGCCCAAGCCAGTGACGAAATTCGATCCACGCTTCGGGATGGAACGTGCATGTGAGCTCCGGGGTCTTCGAGAATCGACTCGCTTAACGCAGAGTACCACGCACCGGGCACGATGAATACCTTGGCGCCGCGACCGAGCCAGTGCCGAACTTATGAGAGGCCATGCAGGAACGCATCCTAGAGTTCGTCGTCCCGTTTCTCGACCAATACGGATACCTGACGCTGTTTCTCGTGACTTTTCTCGAGACGAGCGCATTTCTCGGACTGATCGCCCCGGGCGAGACAGTGATCGTGCTGTGCGGCTTCTACGCGTTTCGCGGCGTGCTCGATCCGTGGGCCGTCGGGTTGATCGCCATTGTAGGCGCGTTCACTGGCGACCAGGTCGGTTACTTGCTCGGTCGCACCTATGGTCACCACGTGATCAGTCGGTTTGGCAGGTACTTCTTCTTTGATGAGAAGCGTCTACGAGCCACCGAGCACTATTACAATCATCACGGCGGCAAGACGGTTTTTATCGGGCGCTTCATGTCGATTCTTCGATCGTTTGGACCGGTGGTCGCTGGTATCAGCTACATGTCGTACTGGAAATTCCTGCCGTGGAGCGCGCTGTCGTGTATCGTTTGGGGCACGACGTTTACGCTGGTTGGCTACTTTTTTGGCGCGTCGTGGAACCTCATCGAACGCTATCTCGGTTGGGGGGGCACAGTCGCGTTCGTGCTCGGCATTGGGCTGTTGATCTGGCTCCTCCACCGCAAGCGCGAGCACGAACTGGAAGAGGAATATGGGCAAGACGAGTAACATCGCGCTCGCCATGAGCGGCCTGATCATGGCGGCTTGTGGCGCCGGTGGGCCGCAGTCCAGCGTCGTCGACCGCAACGTCCTACGACTCTACCTCGAATCCGATCCGGCGAGCCTCGACCCCATTCAGGCAGTCGATGTCTACCGAGGCCGGATGGTCGTGTACCTGTACGATGGCTTGGTGCAATACGCGAATGACGAGATCCAACCCAACCTGGCGTCGGAGTGGGAGGTCTCGGACGACGGGACCCGCTACCGGTTCACGTTGCGTGACGACGTCGTCTTCCACAATGGTCGCCGGCTAACCGCTGCCGACGTCAAGTACTCGTTCGAGCGAGCGCTGAAACCGGAGAACACCAGCCCGCTGACCTGGGTGTTCGAGTTCATCGTCGGTGCCAAGGAAATGCTCACCGGTGAAGCCACAACGCTGGCCGGTGTACGCGCGATCGGGAGCGATCGGGTCGAGATCCGGCTGACGCAGCCGTTCGCGCCGTTTCTCTCGCTGCTCGCGATGCCGGCTGCCCATGTCGTGCCTCGCGAAGAGGTCGAGCGCAAGGGCGACGGCTTTTCGGAGGCCCCGGTTGGGACCGGCCCCTGGGTGTTCGAGTCGTGGGCTCACGACGACGTGATTCGATTGACCGCCAACACGCGCTACCACGGCGGCCGACCGAAAGCCGACGGAATGGAGATCCGCATCATCCCCGAGACAACCACCGTTATCGCCGAGTTTGAACGCGGCAATCTGGATTGGGCCGATCTGAACGAGTTCCCCAAGCCCGAGTACGACCGGTTTGCCACCAACCCGGGCTGGGGAGCATACATCCACTCGCGACCCGCGCTGATCACGTATTACCTGGCGTTAAACAACGACAAGGAAAAGTTCAGCGACCCGCGGGTTAGGCAAGCGCTCAACCACGCCATCGACATTACCGGGATCGCTGAAGCGATCTACCCGTCGGAGATGGTACGGTCGCACGGCCCGATCCCACCCGGCTTACCCGGTTTCCGTGAGAGCGGCGAGCCATACCGCTACGACCCCGATCGGGCCAGGGACATGCTGGCCGAGGCCGGCGCAACCGACCTCTCATTCGATGTTTTCTTTCGAACACTCGCCCTCAATCAGCGATTTCTCGAGGCGGTGCAGGCGAACCTGGCAGAGGTCGGGGTCTCGATGAACCTCCGCCAACGCGATTGGACAGCCGTTCGTCAAGCCATGGAGCGGGGCGAGCTCGACGCCTACCTCGCGAACTGGTACGCCGATTACCCTGACGCTGAGAACTTCCTGTATCCGCTTTTTTACAGCCAGATGGCCGGCGCTGGGGGCAATGCGGCGTTTTTCTCGAACACCACCGTCGATTCGCTGATTTTGAACGCTCGAGCCACCCTGGACGAAACCCAGAGACTGTCGATGTACGCCCAGGCCGACTCGGTGATCCAAGCCGAAGCACCGTGGATCTTCACCGTGCATCCGGTGGATGCTGACATCGTTCAGCCATGGGTCGACGGGTACCGGATTCCGCAAGTATTCTACGGCATCAAGTGGATCGACGTAGGATTGAGAAGCGAATGATATGAGTGGCCCCTGCCCAGCCCGTTTTTGGTGGGTCCTCGACAACCCGCTGCGCCGCATCTTCGCCGACCCGGCCAAGGTGGTCGGGCTGTTGGGTCTATCGCCCGACTCGCGGGTGCTCGAAATCGGGCCTGGACCGGGGTTCTTTAGCTCCGAGATCGCCAAGCGAACCGGGAACAGCCGGCTTCAGGCGGTCGACATCCAGCACGAGATGTTGGTCAGGGCGCGTCACAAACTGCGTACCCAATTTCTCTGGAACGTCGATTACGTGCAGGCGAACGCCATGGCATTGCCCTATGCCGACCGATCGTTCGATGGGGCCCTGCTTTTCACCGTGCTGGGCGAAGTCGAGAACCGAGCTTTTTGTCTGCGCGAGGTCTGGCGCGTTCTTAAAGCCGGTGGGTTGCTGGTGGTCGGCGAACAGCGCCCCGACCCTCACTTCATCACGCAACCGGTGCTGCACGAACTAACGCGCCGCGAGCGGTTCGACTTCGACTATGGAGCCGGCCGACCGTGGGGCTACACACACCGCTTCCGCAAGCCCGAGGTCACCGACCTGGCGTAGGTAGGGTCTCCCGTGCTTGCTCGCCGAGCGCCGCTGTCTGATGCCGACGAAGCAGAAGATCTGCGCGCTGCACGCCGCCCCGTCAATTCCAGAGTCGTCACTGGTCAGCGCGGCGGCGCACGGCAAACGCGCTGCCACCGGAATCCCGCGTGACCAACACGACCTCACGCGCCGCCAACTCGACCTCCTGGTCGAGTCGCAGTGGCTGGTCGTCGCTGCCCACAGCGCCGAACTCCACGAACAGCGCGTGTCTTCCTGGCCGCACGCTCACCTCGCGATAGACGTAAAGGGGTCGGTCGCCTCGCGCTCCAGCTCCCGATAGCGTGTCGTGGACGACAACCTGCCCATCCACCTGAACACGCAGCGCAAACGGGCTGACGCGTCGTTCACAAGTTTCGGTCTGCCGCATGTGAACGGGCAGCTCGGCCTGTTCCTCGTCGGTCAACGGACGACACTCTTCAATCCGTTCAGCCGCCCGCCACGAGAAACGAACGACCGCGTTTTCACCGGGCTCGATCTCGTACGGTGCGCGCGACAACGCGGCCAATACGACACCGGCAAACAGTGTGAACCCGGCGGCCGATGCGACCCGCGCGAACTTCATGGCACCGTCTCCTCTTCGACTTCGCACTCCCGTATGAGATCGTCATCCTCAGATTCGATCCCAACCGTAAGATTGGCGATGGCGTCACGAGCGAGCGCCACCTCTTCCGCGACGCGCTTAGACTCCCCGGCCGCGACGTACGCCAGCCGGACGCGACGCCGATCGACACGTGGCTGCAACTCGGCCTCGCGATCCTGATACATCCGCTCCGCGAGCCAGATTGGACCCTCCCGGTTCCAACAATCCCGCGGCGGGCACGCCAAAACAACGACCGCACCGGCACCCGCACGGAGGTAAAACTCGACGACCGAGGTGTGCATGTTGCCCGCGCACGAGACGCGGTGGATCGTCGTCCCATCGACTCGCTCCAGATCGCGGATCCTGCCCGCACCCCGATCACAGGCGACCAACACGACATCCGCAGTTCCCAGTGATACAACAGTCATTGAGTCTCGCAACCGCGCGAGTTGGTCCCGTCCCGTGCGACCCGGTGGTCCAACCCCCATCGGTGCGCATGACCCCGCGCAGATTCCGCAAGACACGCACAGTGCAGGATCGACACGCGCGAACAGCTCCGAACGGTCGTCCTCTCGCTCGAGCATCGCGATCGCTTCGTACGGGCAATCGAGTGAGCATTGCTCGCACCCCGTGCAGTATCGCTCCTCGACAACCGATGGCGTGGGTCGTCTCGTTCCGGGCGGCTTCGTCCACAGCGGTACGAACACGACCGGGATCGCGACCGTGACCACGGCAACCAACGCGACCACCGGGGGCAAACCACGGGTCAGCGGAAACCAGAACACGTAGAACCAGTCGACTGGAACTCGACCCGGGAGTTCGAGCAGCTCGGCGCGCGGGCCGGATGCGACCGGCCATACCACCGCCAGCGCGAACAGCAGGGCGGTCACTCCGTACATCAGCTTGCGGGGCGGGACGATCGTCGGCCGAGCGAGCCTCGAGACATGCAGCCACAGTGCCGCGCCTAACCCCACGGGTAGCACGATGTGAAGAAAGAGATTGAGAAAGAAGAACGCGCTCGGCACCGGCGCCTCGCCCACAAACGTGCGTGAGATCGGCTCGGCGAAGATCGGCAGCGCGTCGAGCAGCCGCGCGCCTTCAAC
>CBDUCI010000043.1:0-13528 GCA_965365605.1 uncultured bacterium | reverse complement strand
GGCCGAGCTCGATCGGATCGTTGAAGTAGCCACAGCATCAGGGCGACCAGTGGTAGCTCATGCGAGCTCACCTGAGGGGATGCGCCGTGCCGTACTCGCTGGCGTCAAAACGATCGAACATGGATCGAACGGTACGCTCCAGGTTTTCAACCTGATGGCCGATCGCGGTGTAGCGCTCTGCCCCACGCTGGCCGCCGGCGAGGCGATCGCCCGCTACATGGGATGGGATGGCGACACCCCTGACCAACCCGAACTCTTGCGAACGCAACGCGCGAGCTTTGAGGCCGCGCTGGCTGCCGGCGTGACGATGTGCAACGGCAGCGATGCTGGCGTCTTCGCCCACGGCGACAACGTACGCGAGCTGGAACTCATGGTGGAATACGGCATGCGGCCGGTCGAAGCCCTTCGAGCGGCCACTTCGGTCAACGCCAGCCTGCTTCACCTCGATGGCGACCTGGGCTCGATACGACCGGGATTGCTGGCTGACCTGGTAGCGGTTACCGGCAACCCAGAAGAGGACATCGCCGCGTTGCGCGATGTCATATTTGTCATGAAGGGTGGTTCAACAATCCGGCACTAGGATCTCGGGTCCGCGGCCTCAGCTGCCGACCTCGCGCAGCGCTTCTACAACCGGACGCTTCGCCGCGCGGCGAGCCGGCAGAAAGCCACCGATCACGCCCATAACGAGCGCGAAAACGATACCCGCCAAGAGCAACGGCGGAGTCACCCGAAACGCGAACGCCACTTCGCTGAACGAGTTCCAGTTCGTCGTACTCGTCACCAACCCGTTGATCGGGAGCGCGATCAGGCAACCGATCAATCCACCGAGCAGCGCGATCAGCATCGACTCGACGACGAACGAGGCCAGCACGGAACGAGGCTTGAACCCCAGAGCGAGCAGCACACCGATCTCGGGGGCTCGCGAGTTGACCGCCGAATACATCGTGTTGACCGCCCCGAACACAGCACCGATCGCCATGACCCCGGCGATAAACACGGCCAGAAAACGAAGGAGGTCGCCCAGCAGCGTCCCTTGATTGGCGTAGAACTCGCGTTCGAGTTGAGCATCCACCGCCAGCCGTGGGTCCGCCTCCAGCGTTTCGACCACGCCTTCAAAAGCCGATGGATCCTCCATCCGGAGAGCGATCGTCTGGAAGACTTCACCCCGGAACACGGGCATGAACAGCTCGTTCTCCCCCCAAACCTCCGATTCGAACGACGATCCGCCCGCTTCGAAGTGTCCAACCACCTCCCAGTCGCGGCCGGCGAATCGGAGCGACTCACCGATCTCGGTGTTGGGTATCCGCTTGACCAGCGTCGCGCCGACGATGATCTCGCCGCTGCCAGGCCGGAACGTTCGACCCTCGGTGATGCGAATCCCGTTGCGAACATCGAACGCTTTCGGGCTGATGCCGCGAATAACGACGTTGGCCATCCCGCCGTTGCGCCGCTCTAACCCGACCACGACAAACGTCTCGGGACTGATCAGCGGCTCGCCGTCCGCGTCCTTGGCAACGAACGGGAGAGCGGCGATAGCGTTGGCGACATCCCGGTTGATGCCACTGCTCAACTCGGAGTCCGCCCCTCTCCGCAGCACCAGGATATTTTCCGTAGAACCGGTCTCGACGAGCGCGGCCTGGAAGCCGATCGAGAGCGCCATCATTCCGATGAACACGGCCACGACGAGAGCCATGCCGAGCGCCGTGGTCAGTGTCGCTGTCGGTCTCGCCCGAAGGCTTCGCAGGTTATATAAGATCGGGATCTTCATGCTCGGCTCTTTACGGGGCCGCTCAGGCCACGCGACGGAGCGCGTCGACTACCGACAGTCGCGCCGCCTGACGCGCGGGCACCAACCCGCTGATCAGACCCAACACGATCGCGATCGCGAGACCCTGGAGCATCGTAGAGGGCAAAACGGTGTAACCCGGGAGGATGCTGCCCAGCATCTCGTTGTTGCGAAGCATCACCGAGGCGGCGGCCAACCCGATGACGCCACCTGCGACGCTTATCGCGAGCGACTCGGCAACGACCAACCGCGACAACAGACCGTCTCTGTACCCGAGCGTCTTTAGCACCGCGACCTCGCTGATCCGTTCGCGGGATGACATCATCATCGTATTGGCGGCTACGAGCAGGATCGCGAAAAAGACCGCGGTCCCGATCGCGCGCACCAGGAACCCCACGTTCCCCCACATCGTGACGAAGCCAGCCTGAAACGCCTTCTCGGTCTCGGTTTGGGTAGGGTCGCTCGAGTTCTCGAAGCTGCCATCGATCCGGGCTGCGACCTCCGTTGCCAGGTTGGGATCCGAAGGCCGAATGATGAACCAGCCGGGCGTGGCCGCCTCGCCTGAGTTCTCGAACAGGTAGTCGTAGTGGAAGTACATGTTCTCGTCGCCGAAGCTCGGGTTGTCCGGCTCGTAAACGCCCCGGATCACGAACTCCCAATCGCCGGGAAAGATCGTCCCCTGAAGTACGATTGTCTGACCGAGCGACCACCCGAACCGTTCCATGAGCCCCTGGCCCACGATGGCACCGGATTTCTCACCGTTGAACGCTTCCAGCTGCGTTGGATCGATTTGGATCTCGGGGTACATCGGGAAAAACGTCTCCTCGTCGACGGCGAACTGAGCGAAGTAGTTGCGCGAGTCGATGTACGTGCCGCCAAACCAGTTCGCCCACGAGACCGCCTCGACTCCGTCGACAGCGCGAAGTCGCTGCGTGTACGCTTCGGGCAAGGGGAACACGATCCCGGTCGCGTTGCGGGTAATCAACCGTGACTCGCTCCCGACCTCACTCGTCGCATCCAGTGCCGTCAGCACCGACTGCAGCGCCGCGAACAGGAAAAGCGCGACCCCAACGCTCAGCACGGTAAGGATGCTGCGGCGTTTGTTGCGCGTGAGATTTTTCCACACGAGCCGTGCGTGCTTCATTGGTGCAACACACCTTTCTCCAGGTACATCATCCTGTGCGCCCGTTCGGCCGCGTGCTGATCGTGGGTGACCATCAACACCGTCTTGTTGAACTCGGAGTTCAATCTTTCGATCAGGTTCAGGATCTCCTCGGCCGACGCTGCATCCAGGTCACCCGTCGGTTCGTCCGCCAGGATCATGACCGGATCGCTGACGATCGCGCGCGCGATCCCAACCCGCTGCTCCTGACCACCCGAAAGCTGTCTCGGATAATGTTCCATCCGGTCAGACAGGTTGACGACGTTGAGCGCCACCTCGACGCGTTCTCTTCGTTCGTCCTTTGAGAGGTTCGTCAGCAACAGCGGCAGCTCGACATTCTGAAAGGCTGTCAACACCGGAAGCAGATTGTAGAACTGAAACACAAACCCCACGTGATTGGCGCGCCAGTCGGCCAATCGGTTGGGGCCCAGGCTCGTGATCTCGGAGCCGTCGATCGTGATCGTTCCCGAGTCCGGTTGGTCGAGCCCCGCCATCAGGTTGAGCAACGTGCTCTTTCCGCTGCCCGAGGGGCCCATCAAAGACAGGTATTCGCCGGCCTCGATGTCGAGGTCGACGTCTTCAAGTACCGAGATGACCTCGGCCTCGGTCTGATACCGCTTGGTTAGATCGCGCAGTTCGACCAGCGCCATGCTCTTATCATCCTTATTAGTGGAGATCGGTTACTCAGCTTCTTTTACTCGGGCACCGTCCTCGAGTTCTCCATCGGCGCTCACCACCAGCCGCTCACCGCCCGAGATCCCCGAAAGGACCTCGCGCCGGCCGCCGGAAACGGGACCGGCTTCAACGACCCGTCGTTCGAGCCGATCGTCGCGAACCAGCCATACGACCGCCTGGCCGGCCTCGTCGCGCACCGCCTCGGATGGCACCGTGATACGCGACGGTGCAGCGGCCTCGTCCGCGCTGGCGGGCTCACGAAACTCGACCCGAGCCGCCATCTCAGGCAACACCCGATCGTCGACGTCGACAAAGGCCACTTTTACCTCGACCGTGGCGCGCTGTCGGTCCGCCGTCGGCACGATCTGGCGGATCTCGCCCTCGTACGCGTCGCGGGGGTACGCATCGAGCCGGATCTCGGCCGGCTGACCGTTCTCGAGCTGCGCGATGTACGCTTCGTTCACGTCAACCTCGACTTCGAGCGTCTCGAGATCGGCCATCGTGACGACCGCGCCACGGGTCAGCCCACTACCCGTCGCAACCGGCGCGACGACCTCGCCCAGCTCAGCGTCCTTGCGCAAAATCGTGCCATCGAACGGCGCCCGAATGTACGTGAAATCGAGGTTCGATTGGGCAAGCGCCAGAGCCGAGCGGTCGACCTCGATCTGCGCCTGCTGGAGCTCGACCTGCGCCTCGGCACTGGACAGTTCCGCCGCGATACGCTCGACCTCCTGCTCCGACGCCGCGTCCTTGGCTCCTAGCTCTTCGACCCGCGCCAGGTCTCGCCGCAGCTGATCGCGAACCGCGACCGCGTCGGCGAGCGCCGCCCGCGAGCGCTCGACATTGGCCCGCTCCTGCGAGACCGCGGCCTTGAAATCGCTGTTCTCGAGCCGCGCGATGATGTCGCCCTTCTTGAGCACTGTGCCGACGTCCACCGGAAGCGAGTCGAGCCGGCCGGTGATACGCGACGAAACCGACGCCTGAGTCCGAGCGACCACGTAGCCATTGGCGGTGATCCCCGTGGACGAACCCGCTCCACCACCGGACACCTGCGCCAGCGCGGTGGTCACTTCGACCCCACCACGGCTTCGGGTCCACAGAAAAGCCGCCCCCAACAGCCCCAAAACGATCACCACAGCAGCGATCGTGCGCGCTCGCTTGCTCGATCGTGACCCCGAACCGCGAGCCGCTCCGCGGTCCAGAGTCAGCTTGGATAGATCAGAGGATCCGGTTTCAGCCATCTATCGCTTCCGACGCCATAGGACTGCGGTACAGCGCGATTGCGGTCAGCAAGAGTCCGGTGGACACCCCGGCCGACACCAAGCAGTACCGGCACCAGGCATCGATCACCACGGCCTGGAGGTAGACCAGAAACGCCGACATCGTGACCGCGACCGCGGTGATAGCCACGAAAGCGACACCGAGAGTCCGGCTCCAACCCGACGGTGGGGTCCACACGATCAGGTTCACTACGACGTAGTAGACGAGACCCACAACTGCGAGCGGCACCCCTGCAACGGTCGCGTACTGACTGGTGGTCACGATATCACACCCCCCACCCGGTCCACACGCCAGCGAGGCGGCCCCGTAATGAGTCGCGGTCAGATAGGCGGCATCGAGAAAGCCCGCCAAGGCCAGCACCCGAGCGATCCAGAGAATCCCGATCATGGTCGCTGAAACTACTCGGTGGACCGCCAACCATCCGCTGGCCGACGCAGCCAGAGGACCACGCAGCCCGCGCCAACCGCGAGCGTAGCAGCCAACCCACCCTCGATACCAAAATCGCCGCCTGTGAAGAGCGCCGGACCGCCTAGGGACAGCGGTTCCCAACCCCCATCCAGTGATTGACCCGTCACGGTGAGCCCGAGCACCGGTCCCAACAGGAAGTTCCAGGCGAAATGCGCGGCGATCGGCAACCACAGGTTGCGGGTGACGAGGTAGGCCAAACCGAATAGAACGCCGGCCAGAAATAGATTGGCGACCGGCAGGATCGCACCCTCGGCGAGTGCGCCGCCGTGCAGGGCGACAAAGAAGATCGACGACCACAGGAGCGCCTTCCACCAGCCAAACTTGTCTTCGATCGTCTGTAGAACGTAACCGCGCACAGTGACCTCTTGGGTCACAGCGTTGGCGAACAGCGCAACTCCGAGAAGCAGCACCGGAGACCCAGGTGAGCCACTGCCGCCCACCACCCCGAGCCACCCTCCGACCCACACCAGCAACAGCGCCAACCCGAGCATCGCTGTGCCGAGCAGTAACCCGAGCCCCGTCTCGCTGAACAGTCCGGTGGCTTTAAAACCGATGCTTCGAAACGGCCGGTGGTCGACGAATCGCAGCACCAGCCACAGCGCTATCAGCAGCGTCAGCGCGCTCGCGGTCTCGACGTACAGTCGATCGAGCGGCGTGATCGACGCCTGGCTCGACCCGAAACCGCCACGTAACACGAAGAAGGGCACCAGCAGCATGCCCCACACGATGAGCAACGCAAGGATGCGGAGGGCGACTGCTCCGACCGCTTTGACCGTGGAAGTCAGGTGGCTAGTTATCCGGAACCGGGAAGGGCAATGGTCCTGGTGTGTCTTGACACCCTTCCGGCGGTAACGGCAACGTGCAGAGCGCATCGCCGGGTCCAGTCGGACCCGTCGGACCACTTGGGCCCGCCGGCCCAAACAAAGGTCCGTCGTCGGTGCCCAACGGGTTGGGATCGCCCAATCCGTTGCAAGCCACAAGCGATACCACGGCGATCAGCATGCAGGCGCGAACTGAAGGGATCATTTCTTTTCAGTCTATCCGCCAATTTAAAACCCTGCAAATAGCTTGTCGCCTCTTGATTTTCGGTTTATTTTCGGCTTTCGTACGATACGGATCGACACAAACAGACAGGAATAGTCATGTGATAGACGGAGCGGAGTGGTGCATCGAGGCGTTGGCCGGACGGTTGGTGTAGATCTCGGGGTCGGCCCCAACGGCAACGCTGACCGCTGCCGCATCGCTCATTTCGGAAGCGCAGCACCGGGGTGAGCTAGCGGCTTGGGTCGGGGCTCGCGATTCGATCTTTTTCCCTCCCGACTTTGCGGCGTCCGGGATCGACCTCGACGGGCTGCCGGTGATTCGCGCTCCGGACGAAAAGAGAGCCTGGCGAGCCACCGATGTGTTGCTTCGATCGGGTGGGTTCGCGGTCGTCGTTATCGATCTCGGGTACCGGGCGGATCTGCCGCTCGCCGTTCAAACCCGTCTCGCCGGGCTCGCGCGAAAGCACCACACGGCGCTCCTTTGCATCACGCGAAAGGGGCGTCAAGTGCCTTCGTTGGGATCGTTGGTTTCGATCCGCGCCGAGGTCGGAAAACGACGCGCCGACTTCGACCGTTTTGCGTGCCAGTTACGCGTCGTCAAAGACAAGCGCCAGGGACCGGGCTGGGAACATAGCGAGGTGTGTCGTGGACCGGATGGCTTGTGTTGATGTTCCGGCGCTACCACTCCAGATCCTGCTTCGCCGTCATTCCGATTGGGGATCGCTGCCGGTCGCAATCGTCGATCGGGACAAACCGCTCGGCATCATCCAATGTGTGAACGAACACGCCCGGCGGATGCGAATCCTGCCCGGAATGCGGTACGCCACCGCGCTGTCATTGTCGCGCGACCTCCGAGCTGGGGTCGTAGCGGATACCGAGGTCGCCGAGCACGTCGGCCGGTTGACGCGCTGGCTGTGGCGATTCAGCCCCCGGATCGAGCCGTCGTCCAGGGAACCGGGGGTCTTCTGGGTCGACGCCTCCGGCCTGTGCCCGCTGTACGCTTCGCTTCAAGAGTGGGCGTTGGAGGTCCGAGACTACTTGCGACAGGCAAAAATCGAATCGGTCGTCGGGATCGGGTTCTCCCGCTTTGGTAGCTACGCGGCGGCGCGATCGAGCACCGGCATCATCGTCTTCAGAGACACCGATCACGAACACAAATACCTGCGCGCCGTTCCAATCGATCGTCTCGGTTTTGAACCCGACCTGCGGGACAAGCTCTTCAAGCTCGGCATCCGAACGTTGGGCGGCTTCGTCGATCTCCCCGCGGTCGGCATCCGCAAACGGTTCGGTCTTGAGGCCCATGCACTGCACGAAATGGCGCGTGGCAGCGGATGGGCCCCACTCGCGCCGGAGCCGTACCGGGCACCAGTCACCAGGACGATGCTGCTCGAATACCCCGAGACAAACATCAATCGGTTGATCGCTAACCTCGAGCCCCGGCTGCAATCGATTCTGGCCTCGCTCGCATCAAAGAGCGCCGCGTTGGCCTCGCTCCGAATCGCCCTGTTGCTCGATGACGGCAGTGTGCATCATGAAAAACTTTCGCCCGCAGCGCCAACGCTCGACCTCGAGCAGCTACTCACGTTGATCCGCCTGCGACTGGAAACACTGATGCTGTCTGCGGGCGTGACCGAACTCGAGATCAAGGGCGTGGGCTCGCCAGCGGCGCAGCGCCAACTCGAGCTTTTTCGCGAAAAACCTCGTCGAACCCTGGAGGCGGTTAAACGGGCCTTCGCCAAGATCCGGGCCGAGCTGGGCAACGATGCGGTGGTGCGCGCCCAACTACACGATGGCCATCTCCCGGAAGCGCGCTTCGGGTGGGAGCCGCTCGACGAGCTCTCTCTCCCTGAGCCGACCGAGATCGCCCATCGCCCACTGGTGCGTCGCTTGTACTCGCCACCTATCCAGTTGCCGCCCCGCGCGCGCCATGAACCGGACGGATGGCTGATCGCACGGTTGGCCGACGGACCGGTCGTCGAGGTCATCGGCCCGCACATCGTATCGGGAGGATGGTGGACACGAGACACCTCGCGCGCCTACCACTACGTACGCACGCGAAGCGGTCGCTGGCTTTGGATCTATAACGATCAGAGACGCCGACGCTGGTTTCTACATGGTGAAGTCGAATGACCGCGATGGCGAACTCATACGTCCCGCTCTGGTGCAAGAGCAACTACTCGTTTCTCGAAGGCGCAAGCCACCCTGACGAGCTGATCGACGAAGCTCATCGGTTCGGTCTGCGCGCATTGGCGTTGACCGATCGAGACGGGGTGTACGGGATGGTGCGAGCGCACGTCAAAGCCCGGGAGTTGGGGCTGCAGCTGATCGTTGGCTCCGAGGTCACCCTGTTCGATGGTTCGACGGTGATCTTGTTGACACTGAACCGCGGCGGTTACGCCAACCTCTGTCGGTTGATCTCGAGGGGCCGGCTTCGCTCCCCAAAGGGATCTAGTCAGGTTCGCTGGGACGAGATCTGTACGCACGCCAAGGGTCTGATCGCCCTTTGGGGTGGGGCGCAGAGCCTGCTCTTGGGCGCGCCCCACCCCGACGCGGTCGCCAACGATCTGCGGGACGCTTTCGGCGATCGGCTGTATGCGCTTCTCTCACGGCATCGAGAACCCGAGGACGCCCGAGCGGAGCGCCTTCTCCGCGACCGCGCGAAGCGCTACGGCATCCCCACGCTGGCCGGAATGGAGGTGCTGTATCACACCCCAGCTCGGAGTCAACTCCACGACGTGCTGACTTGTATCCGACACGGAGTCACGCTGGCGACGGCTGGGCGACTCATCAACTCGAACGCCGAGCACGCGCTCCGCACCGCCTACGATTTTGCGATCCTCTACAATGACGACCCGAGCTCCGTTCTGCGCACCGAAGAGGTCGCCGAGCGGTGTCGTTTCTCGTTGGCGGAGATCCGCTATCGCTACCCCTCCGAGCGACTCCCCGACGGGACGACCTCGTCCGAGTGGCTGCGAACCCTTGTCTTAGATGGCGCCACAGACCGATACCCGGCTGGCGTTCCCGACAAGGTCTCACGACAGCTCGAAGTGGAGCTCGCCGTCATTGAAGACCTCGAGTACGACGGGTATTTCCTCACGATGTGGGAGGTCGTGAGGTACTGCCGACAGGAGAACATCCTCTGTCAGGGACGCGGCTCGGCCGCCAACTCGGCGGTTTGCTACTGCTTGGGGATCACCGCCATCGATCCGGTGCGTATGGGGCTTCTCTTCGAGCGCTTCATATCGAAGGAGCGCGCTGAGCCGCCCGATATCGATCTCGACATCGAGCACAATCGCCGTGAAGAAGTGATTCAGCACGTCTATGGGAAGTACGGGCGTAGCCACGCTGCAATGGTGGCAAACTTCATCCGCTATCGATCCCGCTCGGCGGTGCGTGAGGTAGGCAAAGTCCTGGGGCTCCAGGAAACCGCTGTCGATCGGTTCGCGCGGTTGCTATCTCACTACGAGTCGGCGACACCCGAGACGTTCGTCGAGGCCGGCTTCGATCCCGACAACCGACTGCACCAGCTCCTGCTCCGTTTGACCGCCGAGATCCAGGACTTCCCGCGTCACCTCTCGATCCACCCGGGAGGTTTTCTGCTCGGCCACGCGCCGGTTAACGAGCTCGTGCCGATCGAGAACGCCACCATGCCGGACCGCACGGTGATCCAATGGGACAAGAACGACCTCGAGGACCTGGAGCTCTTCAAGGTCGACCTGCTGGGTCTTGGGGCGTTGAACGTCGTTCATCGCTCGTTCGATCTCATCGAGCACCACTGCGGAAAAACGTTCACCCTGGCGACCATCCCACCCCAGGACGAACCGACATTCGAGATGATCCGCAAGGGTGACACGGTGGGGGTCTTTCAGATCGAGAGTCGTGCCCAGATGGCGATGTTGCCGCGTATGAAACCGCGTCACTACTACGACTTGGTCATCGAGATCAGCATCGTCCGTCCCGGCCCTATCACCGGCGGGATGGTCCACCCCTACCTGCGGCGACGAAACGGTGAGGAGCCGGTCACGTATCCGCATCCATCACTGGAGCCGATTCTCAAGAAGACGCTCGGGATTCCGCTCTTTCAAGAACAGGTGATGCAGCTAGCGGTAGTGGCAGCCGATTATACGCCGGGCGAAGCCGATCAGCTGCGGCGCGACATGGCGGCGTGGCGAAGATCGGGCCGGATCGAGCGGCATCGAGAGCGGCTCATCTCACGCATGATCCGCAAGGGCATTCAGGAAGAGTTCGCCGAGCGGGTGTTCAAGCAGATCCGAGGGTTTGGTGATTACGGTTTTCCCGAAAGCCACGCCGCCAGCTTCGCGCTGATCGGCTACGCCACTGCTTGGCTAAAAGAGCACTACCCGGCGTCGTTTCTGTGTGCGCTGCTGAACGCACAACCGATGGGCTTTTACAGCCCAGCCACTCTGATCGAAGACGCCAAGCGCCACGGCGTCGCGATCGGGCCGGTGGACGTTCAACACAGCGATTGGGACTGCACACTCGAGCCGACCGACGAAAGCGGCAAGGGGTTTCTGGTTCGCATGGGTCTGCGGTACGTAAAGGGGCTCCAGGAGGTCGACGGCCGGTGGATCGTCGCAACACGACAAGAGCGTGAATTCCGATCGCTCGACGATTTCGCCGCCCGGACCCGGCTAGACGATGCGATGCTCACCCGACTCGCCGAGTGCGGCGCACTCGAAGGCTTTGAGGAGGAGCGGCGAGACACTTTGTGGGACGTGTTTGGTCTCGACCGAGACGAAGAGGCAGGGCTCGACCTCGAGCTTGCCGAGCCCGACGCGACGTTTCAACACTTGAACGAGCTCGAGACGATCGGTTGGGATTACGATTTCACCTCTCACAGTCCTCGCGGACATCCACTTGCCCCGCTGCGGGAAGAGCTCACTCGAAAACGACTCCCTGATTCGGCGACGGTCCGCAGCATGAACGACGGGGACCAGATCCGTTATGCCGGACTCGTCATCTGCCGTCAGCGACCAGGAACAGCCAAGGGCGTAGTCTTCATGACGCTCGAGGACGAAGCCGGTTTCGTGAACGTCGTTATCTGGGAGCGTGTGTTCCAGAAGTACCGCCTGTTGGCAAAGACGGCGTCGTTTCTAGGCGTAACAGGCAAGCTCCAGGTTCAGTCGGGTGTCGTACACTTGGTGGCGGAAAAGCTGTGGGCACCTCGCGTACGTTTGAAGCCCAGTAAGACAAAGAGCCGAAACTTTCACTGAGAGCACAACCGCTCCTCCCGTGATCGCCCGATACGGCATAAACATTGCGCGAGGTGACCTTTGCCTCCAACGAAAGACCTGCGATGTTTGTATTCATTGGTGGCGAACTGCCAACCAAGTTCCTGAAACAATGCGGCATCGAGATTGATACGAAGTTTGGTCAACCGTGACGGGCACTACTAGCGAAATGGCATCCGCCAAATAAAGAAGCGGCGGCCCCTTTCGGGACCGCCGCCACGTTGGCTGGAGTGGAAGTCTACCTGCGAGGAAGAACTCATTCAAATGCCTGGGCGGTCGCCTGTTCCAGATTCATCGCCCAGCCTTGTTCCCAAGCCTCAGCAAACGCTTCTTCGCCGAGGCGCTCCCGCACCTCGAAGACCGAACGGTCGAGCAGCGAGGGGTCCGCAGCGTACAAGACAGAGCCTACCGCTTGTCGCATCGCGTCGGACGCGGCGAACAGCCTAGCTGCTCGTTCGGGCTGACTCTCCCGGTACGCCTGACCCACCCCCATCAAACAGTACGAAATGATCCACTTGTTATGCGTCACGGTCCCCAGCCGAAGGCCTTCGCGATAGCACTTCAGGGCCTGATCGACATCACCCGTCTCGATCGCGACCTGTCCCAGATTGAAGTATGCGATCTCATCGTCCACGATATCGTCGGCCTCGAGCAGAACTTGCTCGTACATCTCACGAGCCAACTTGAAATCGCCCTGTAACCGAGCGGTCTCTCCGAGGTTATTGAGCGCGACCGCCGCTGTGTGGGGGTCACCAACCTCCCGTGCCAATGCGAGGGCTTCCTGGTTTCGCGCGACCGATTCCGCATAGTTCCCGTCGTCTTGTGCCGCCAGCGCCAGGATCGTCAGCGCTCGGGCGATGCCCCCCTTGTGGTTGGCTTCGCGGGCAATCGAAAGACACTCCGTACCGGCCGAACGTGATCGATCGAGGTCCCCGCGAACACGAGACAGATAGCTCAAGCCGGTGAGCGCGGTCACCTGCGTCTCAATCGGTGCGTTCCCCCCACAGCGAAGCGCCTTTTCCAGGGCATCGATGCCATCACTCAGGTAGCCATGCCAGAGCCAGAAGCGGTAGAGCGCACCCGCCAACTCGAGCCCTGGCTCACACTCTCCAGGCGTGGTCTCGCTCCACTCCAGCGCTGCCCGAAAATTGCCGTGCTCAACCTCGAGCCGTTCCAGCCAGATCGCTTTGTCTTTGCCTATCAACTCCGGATTCGTTCGTTTAGCCAGCGCCAGAAACCACGCGCGATGACGCCGGCACATGGTGTCCAGTTCGCCCGAATCCGCCAATCGTTCTCGGCAATACTCGCGAACCGTTTCAAGAAGCCGGTACCTCGCTTCTCCACCACGGTCCTCAACGACGACCAGCGACTTGTCCACGAGCTGTGAAAGGAGGTCCAGGATCTCACCCTTGACGGTGTCCTTGCCGTCACCGACGACGACTTGCTCCGCAGCCTCGAGCGTCCATCCGCCGACGAAAATCGACAATCGCCGCAGCACTATCCGCTCAGCTTCAGACAGAAGCTGGTAGCTCCAATCGAGCACCCCGCTCAGCGCCTGGTGTCGTTCCAAAACCGTTCTACCACCGCTAGTCAGCAGACGAAAACGGTCGTCGAGCCGCTCTTCGATCTGTTGAATCGGCAGCACCTTGACTCGAGCCGCCGCGAGCTCGATCGCCAGCGGCATCCCATCCAGCCGATGACATACGTGCGCCACTGACCTCACGTTGTTGTTCGTCAACTCGAAGCTCGGCTGGACGAGCTGCGCTCGATCAACGAATAATCGCACCGCTTCGTAGCCAGCGAGTTTGTCGAGTCCATCACCGGTCGCGAGCTCTTCCGGCGTCGGCATCAGAAAGGGTGG
>CBDUCI010000042.1:0-13552 GCA_965365605.1 uncultured bacterium | reverse complement strand
GATCTCGTCGATCGACAAGCTATTAAACGCCGCTACACCGTTGTTCGCAACGTCCGACGTCGATCCGGATAGCGTGGCGGTCCCACCGCTCGGATCGTTCTGAATAGCGATGTCGACCGTTCCCGCGAATGACGTCACTCGGTCCCCGGCCCCATCGATCGCCTCGACGCGCACGGGTGGCGAGATCGTGGCGTTGACTTCGGTGTCGGTGGGCTGCGTGAAAACCCGGAGCGCCGCCGCCGTGAACTCGACCGTCGCGTCGTCAGTGATGTCGACCGACCCGTTCACTTGTGCGGTGACCGTCGCCGTGCCAGCGTTCAGCGAAGTCAGGGACGTCGTGTAGGTACCGTCGCCAACGTCGGTTGCTGGGTTGGGGGCGGGCGTACCAACATCGGAAGACACTACCACCGTTTGACCGGAGAGTGGGGTGCCTCCAGCATCACGAACGGTCACCGTGATCGTCGACGCCGTAGCGCCGTCGGCCGGCACCGAGGTTGGCGCCGCATTGACTTCCGATTGGCCTGGATCGGGGGTCTGGGCGGCCGCCGGTGCGGCCCACGACAACAGCAACGTCGCAACGCCAACGGCCAGGGGACCCAGCGGATGGGTTGCCGGGGGGCTCATTATTGGCACGATTTTAGCGGGTTTTCAGCCTTCGCGCATCCGATTGACCCGTTTCGGAAAGGCGGCTACACTGGATCAAAACGATGCGTTCTTGCCTTTACCTTGTTATCGCTTGCCTCGTCTTGGGCGCTCCGGCGAGAGTCCTCGGTCAGACCGGCTACGGTGAGTTCAACGTCCACGGCGCGACATTGGTCGGAAACCTGTTCGAGGAGAGTGGCACCGCGCTCCAGTTTGGCGCCCGGTTGCTCTACCGCACGAACAGCGGTTTTGGCTTTGGCGGCAACCTCGACTGGGCGACTGCGGACAACATCCTCATCCGGACCGGCTTGGATGGCCTGAGCGCGAGCATCCTCATGTACAGCTTCGAGATCGACTACGCGACGCGAGTCTCACCGCGGGCGGACTTTTTCTTCGGCGGTGGACTCGGCGCAGCGACCGTCCGGTTCGATGCTGCCGACATACAGAACAGCACCGGCACGCTGGTTCCGATCGGCGGTGGCATCAAGCTGCTAAACCGTGAGGCCGACCCCTCGTGGGCGTTTCGCCTCGATGTTCGTGACAACATCATCGTGCGCACCGTTTTCGATCCCGCGACCGGGAGCGAAAACGACGAAGCGCGCCACAACTGGGAGTTGTCGGCCGGGATCTCGTTCTTGTTCGGTGGTGGTGGCGAAACGCGAGCGGCCGCGCCGGATCGCCCGCAGCCGGCACCGCCAGCGGTTGACGGGCCCCCCGCGGGCGAGGTTGAGGCGGGTGAGGCTGAAGTCCCAGTCGACGAAGCGGCGGAGCCGCCGCCCCCCAGGCTCGAGGATGTGTTGGGGGAGGCCGAACCGCCCGTCGAGGGGGATCGCGGACCGCTGATGTGTGTCGACGGCCGCGAGTGGTTCGACAACGGTACGCCGATCGAGTTCGATGATCGTGACTGGGGCCCGCTTGGTCGCCCGGAGCCGATCACAATCGACAACCTGATTCTGGTCGGCGAGTACGACGGTGTCCCGGTTTACGTGAACGCTTTCGCAACCGAGCCGTACGTGGACTTGTGGTTGCCGCGTTGCGGGCCCGGGAGCCTATTCCATCTGTACGTCGAAGTCGAGGCCGGGGAGTGAGCTAGTCAGACCAGGCTGCGTCCGATCGACAGAATCCCGAGAACGATCAATCCAGACGCCACCGCCACGCCCAACAGCGGCAGCCCGTTTCCCGTGGGTTGCGGCCGGCGCTTGCGGACGACCGACGTCACGTGGAGCGTCACCAGGGCCAACAGCATGAGCGTCAGGTGACCGATGATCCCCGCGGCTCGCCCGCCGGTGGCATAGAGAACGAGTCCCAGCAAGACCTGCAAATCCACGAGACCCGTGAACGTCGCCAGGACCGCTGGTCCTGGCGAGGCGAACGGCTTGCCCCTGAGTTTCCCGGCCAGGAAGTAGAGCAAGGCGAGTAGCCCGGCGGCCAGCACCAGGTACCGGATACCCGAATGGGCGTGAAAAAGCGCGGTCATGGAATTACCTCCCCCCGCTTGGGCGTCTCAGCCTGGGTCGGGCCTGGTTGAGTGGTTAAACGATGAACGGCCTCGGGCCATTTGGTGTCCATAGAGGGAGAATACCATCTTCCCAACCCAGTGTCCGTCTGATCGGATGATGGCTGGCGCCGAACAGCGGTGCTGGTGAGGGGTACCGGGCGGGGCAACCCGCCCGGTTTTTATTTTCCCCCCAACCGTGCTCGTCCGAGCCAAGCTGCCTCTACCCTAGGAGGTCCAATGACCGACACCACCACCCCCGTCGAAGCGCTCTCCGGCATCTCGGTCATCCGTGCCAGCGGTGATTGCCGTGACTGGAACGGTATCCGGTACAAGACCGGTATGGCGGCTCACAATGTCGGGTCGAAGAGCTTGTCGATGAACGTGGCCACGATTCCGCCGGGTGGTGTGGCCAAGGCCCACATTCATGTCGGGTTCGAGGTCATGCTCTTTATCCTCGAGGGACACGTGCGACACGAGTACGGACCCGGACTCTCGAGTGTGGTCGACAATCAGGCCGGCGACTTCATCTACATCGAACCCGGTGTCCCGCACGAAGTGTTCAACGTCAGTGACTCGGAACCGGTGGTCGCCGTCGTGGCTCGTTCGGATGCAACCGAGTGGGAGAACATCATCCCGTATGACCGTAGGACGGGCTGATCGTTAGCGTCGCCGATCGGCCCAGGGTACATTCGCCCGCGAAATACATAGCGAATGCATACCATTCCCCACCGATCTAAGAGGATGATAAATGGGCCTCAATCTGACGCGAAAGATCATCCAGGAGCACCTCGCTGAGGGGGATCCTTCCGTTCTCGGAAACGAGATCGGGATACGGATCGATCAAGTGATCACCCCCGATGCCACCGGTGTCCTGTGTTATCTGCAGTTCGAATCAATGGGACTCGACCGCGTGCAGGTGAAGCGCGCTGTCGCCTACGCCGACCATGTCGTCTATCACTTCGATCCCAAGAACGCGGCCGATCACAAGTACCTGGAAACAGCCGCCCACAAGTACGGATCGTGGTTTAGCCTGCCCGGAAATGGGGTCTGCCACCAAGTGCATCAGGAACGGTTCGCCGTGCCTGGGGACACGCTGCTGGGTTCTGACTCGCACACGCCGACACAAGGCGGCGTCGGGATGTTGGCCATCGGCGCCGGCGGACTCGACGTCACGGTCGCCATGGGCGGAGGACCGTACTACTTCCCGATGCCGGCCGTCGTCGAGGTGCGATTGGAGGGCCAGCTGGCGGAGTGGGTGACCGCCAAGGACATCATCCTCGAGATGATGCGGCGGGTGACGGTCAAGGGCGGGCGCGGCAAGATCTTTGAGTACACGGGTCCCGGCGCTGTCTCGCTGTCGCCGTACGAGCGCTGCACGATTTGCAACATGGGGACTGAGCTCGGTGCCACGACGTCGATCTTCGCGTCCGATGAGAAGACCGCCGACTACTTCGAGCGGTTGGGCCGCGGTGACGATTTCCGATCGATCGGACCCGACCCCGACGCTGAATACGACGAGCGGATGACGATCGACCTGTCCTCCCTCGAGCCGCTGGTCGCCTGCCCCTCGATGCCGGACAACGTGGTCCCGGTGCGGGAGGTGGCCGGTACCGCGATCGATCAGGTCATCGTCGGGTCGTGCACCAACGGTGGGTACGAGGATCTGGTGGCGGTGGCGCGAATACTGGCCGGCCACCAAGTGAACCCGAGCACGAACTTCGTCATCTCGCCGTCATCCAAACAGGCGCTCGAGATGATCGCGCGCGACGGGTTGATCGGTGATATCCTCGCCAGCGGAGCCAACCTGAGCGAGTCGACCTGCGGCGCGTGCATCGGGGTCGGACACGTTCCGGCTCCGGGCCAACGCAGCTTGCGGTCGTTCAATCGCAACTTCCCGGCCCGCAGCGGGCTCAAGGACGATCAGGTGTATTTGGCGAGCCCCGAGGTGTGCACGATCGCGGCGATCACCGGTGAGCTCACCGATCCCCGCGATTGGGACAGTCAGGCGCCGGAGAAGCGGTTGCCGGAGAAGTTCACCGGAACCAGAGCCGGTTTGATCGCGCCAGCCGAGAATCCCGCGGCGGTGGCCGTCAAGCGCGCCTCGCATATCACCGACATACCGCTTTCGGGCCCACCCGCCGATACCTTGTCCGGTGAGGTATTGATCGTTACCGGTGACGACATCACGACCGATGATATCGTGCCGGCCACCGCCGAGATGCTCTCCAACTGGGCCAACATCGACGCCGTTTCGAGGTTTATCTTCAAGCGTTTGGACGCAGACTTTCCGGAGCGGACCTTCGCCAAGGGCGGCGGCTGGATCGTCGGTGGAGCGAACTATGGCCAGGGATCGTCGCGCGAGCACGCCGCCATGGCTCCCATGTACATGGGCATAAAGGGCGTGATCGCGAAGTCATTCGCGCGAATCCACAAAGCGAATCTGGTGAACTTTGGCGTCGTGCCACTGGTGTTCGCCGACCGGTCCGACTACGACTCGGTCGAGCCCGGTGACGAGCTGCTGGTAACCGACGTCCATGCCGGAATCGACGCTGGCCGAATCACCATTCACAATCAGACCCGCGGCACCGAGTTCGAAACGGTGATCGACCTCACCGACCGCGAGCGCAGGCTGCTAAAAGCCGGCGGCGTGTTACCGTACACGCGCGCTCAAGGCGGCGTAGCGGCTTAGGAGGGCTTTGATGGCGGAACCACAAGCGGCGAAGATGCGACGAATCACCTGGATTGTTGGAGCGGTTTTGATGGCCGGTGCGATGGGCTGCGGCGGTGCGGCAGCTGACCCCGACGCACCTCTCAAGACGTATTCGGAACGCGAGGTGCTCTTCGCCGACGCCGGTGATGTCCGTCGGTACATGGACGCCGGCAACGACGTCGTCTTCGTCGACAACCGCAACTCATTCAGCTTTCAACGCGAGCGAATCGCCGGCGCGCGTCTGATCTCCGTTGACGCGATGGCACGATCGGTGGGGACTCTTCCGCTCAACAAGTGGGTCGTCCTCTACTGTACGTGACCCGATGACGGGCTAAGCGTCCGGGCGGCGCAAATCGCGATGGAAAACGGTTACGAGAAAGCGGTGGTTCTGAAGGGCGGATTGGACGCGTGGCGTGGCGCCGGCTACCCGATCGAGTCGGGCTCCTAGGCCGGAGATCGCTAGCAAGCGACACCGCGTGCATGACGGACGTCGACTACCCTTCATTCTGTAAGTCTCTCTTCAGCGGCGTCATCGCCGTCGATCTCGTCTTTCCTTATCCACAAATGGCGCGTCACGACGCCGAGGGTCTCGAGACGTATCTCGAGGATCTGGAGCGTTTTCTGGATGCCAAAGTCGACGCCGCGGCGCTCGATCGCGCGGCTACCGTGCCCGAAGAGGTCATCGGGGGGTTGGCAGAGCGGGGCGCGTTCGGCCTCTACGTGCCGACGGCCTACGAAGGCCTCGGGTTCAGTCAGGCGCAAACGGCAAAGGTGATGGAACTGGTCGCTTCACGCGACGCCGGGCTCGGCGTGCTGTTGGGCGCCCATCAGTCGATCGGCATCAAGGGCATCTACATGTATGGGACCGAGGCGCAGAAGCAGCGCTGGTTACCGCCGTGTGCGCGCGGAGACACGCTGGCCGCATTCGCGCTGACCGAGCCGCAGCATGGCTCCGATGTCGCCAACATCGAGTCGCGAGCGGAACGATCACCCAACGGGCGCGGTTGGAGCCTCAACGGTCACAAGATCTGGATCGGCAATGGGCATCGCGCCGGGGTCATCACCGTGTTCGCTCAGACTCCGGTCGAGAAGGGTGGCGAGGTCGTCGATCGCGTCACCGCGTTCGTCGTCGAAGGCGACGATCCAGGGCTCGATGTCGGACGGCTATGGACCGCCGACAAGCTGGGGATTCGCGCGTCGACTCAGGCAGAGCTCCTCTTTCACGATCTCGAGCTGGATGACGATCGTGTGCTCGACACGCCCGGTCACGGCTTCAAGGTGGCGATGAACGTCCTAAACGGCGGGCGGTTGGGGTTGGCCGCCAGCGCGGTCGGGGCGATGCGGACGATTCTCGGCACGGCGATCGACTTCGCCACCACCCGCCGTCAGTTTGGCCACCGGATCACCGAATACGATCTGGTGCGCGGCAAGATCGCCCAGATACGCCTCGACACCTTCATTACCGAGTCGATGGTATACCTGACCGCTGACCTGATCGATCGCGGCGATGTCGACTACAGCCTCGAATCCGCGATCTGCAAAGTGTACGCGTCGGATGCTGCGTGGCAGGCCGCTGATGCGGCGCTTCAGGTCGCGGGTGGGCGGGGTTATATCAACGACCGGCCGTTCGAGCGATTCCTTCGCGATGCGCGGATCATGCCGATCTTCGAGGGTACAAACGAGGTGCTCCGCGCGTTTATCGCGCTGGCCGGGATGGAGCGGTTGGCGGACTACTTGGAAAACGTCGGTCGCGCACTGCGCGAGCCACTAAAAGAGATCGGGGTCCTGACCGAGTTTGCGTTCCACGAGATCCAGGATGCGATCGGAAGTCGCAGTGCCGATGTCGAAGTGGCCGAACCGCTGGCCGGTTGCCTGGCCCGCTTCGAGCGCTACACCGGATACCTCCACGACGGAGCCGAGTCGCTCATCAAGCAGCACCGGAGCAGCGTTGTGGAGGAGGAGTTTCAGCTCGCGCGGTTGGCCGACATGGTGATCGATCTTTACGCGTTGGTGGCGGCGATCAGTCGCACTCAGTCGACGATCGATCGCGATGGCGAGGTTGCAGCTGCAGCCGAGATCGATCTCGTCCGGCAATTCTGCCGCCAGGCGGGGGATCGGTTCGAGCGCAACCGTGCCTTGCTGTCTGAGAATCGCGACGATCGGCTCCGACGGATCGCGGTTCAGGCGATCGCCGATCGAAAGGGGGCACGCGGGTGAAGCTCGGGTGGCTCACAGTTGTCGCAACGATCGCGTTTGCCGCCGCGTGCAGTGATCAGGTACCGCTCGAGCGTACCGCGCCGGTCTCGAGCTCCGAGCCGGGCGAGATCGTGCTTCCGCCGTCAGCCAAGGTCCCAAGGGCCTCGTTACCGGGGTTCACTCCCGACACGATTCGACCCGAAGGGACGATCGCACGTGACACGCTGTTCGAGGGGTTCGGTGGGGTAGCGCTGGCGGCGACCGATCTTCCGGCGATCGTGGATGGCTATCGCGAGTACTACCGCGACGAGCTCGACACCCGTGGTTCCAACGTCGAAGGCGCGGTCGATCCGCGACTGGCGGAGAGCGCCAAGCGGCGGACGGCCAACGATTGGGGGTACTCCGGCTCCGGTGGCTGGTCGAACCTGGTCGGTCAGCTCCCCGACGAGATGCGGGTTGCGCTGGCCAACCGGATCTTGATCGCTGATCGCGAGCTCGTTGCCGAGCTCCACCGGAGGTAATCGCGCAAGTCGCTGCCAACCCCGAGGCCGGCCGGATCCGAAGCTACGGTCGCTTTCTTCGCGTCGAACACACGCTGTTCTCGCTGCCGATGCTGTTCGCGGGCGTCTTCCTGGGTGGCGGACTGGGTGTACCGGCTAAACTGCTGTTGCTGGTGTTGGTAGCCGGGATCGGAGCCCGGACGGCAGCGTTGGCGCTCAATCGGATCGTCGATCGTCGGCTCGACGCGGCCAACCCGCGGACGCTCGAGCGTGAGCTGCCGAGCGGGGCGATGTCGCTGACCGAAGGGTGGGCGTTGGCGATGGCGGGTGCAGCGGTGTACGCCGCCGCGGCGTGGGCTATTGCGCCTATCTGTGTGGCGCTGGCGCCGATCCCATTGGCAGTTTTTGTCGGCTACCCCTACCTCAAGCGTTTCACGGCGTGGTGCCACCTCGGCGTCGGTCTGGGGTTGGCGATGGCGCCGCTGGGCGGTTGGTACGCGGCTCGACTGAGCTTTGATGACGTCGGCCCGTCATTCCTGCTCGCCGGGTTCACGCTCGGTTGGGTGGCTGGCTTCGATATCATCTACGCGACGTTGGACCGGGCACACGACCGGGCGGCCGGTGTTCGCTCGTTACCGGCGCGCTACGGTCGCCGTGGCGCGCTCGCTATCTCCCGCGGGATACACGGCGTCGCGTGGAGCTTGCTTGCGGCGCTTGTGGTGTGGCGCTTGAACGTGACCGCCGCACTTCCGTTCTTGTTGATCGTGGCGGCGCTGCTGGTTTGGGAGCAGCGCAAGGCTCACGATGTCGATCTGGCGTTCTTTCGCATCAACGTCTGGGTCGGATTCGCGGCGCTGGCAGTCGTCGTGGCGGGCTTGATTGGCTCCTAGACTTGGCTCAACCAACCCGCTAGGTTGCGATTTCGTGCGCACCGTAGTCGGTCTCACCGGAGCCTCGGGTTCGATCTTCGGTCTCGAGTTGCTCAGGCGCCTCCCGGGCGAGAAGTACGCCATCCTGTCGCGTTGGGGTCAGCACGTCCTCAACGAGGAAACGGACCTGGGGCGCGACGACGTGGAGTCACTCTGCGATCGCTTGTTTTACGACGCCGACTTGTCGGCCCCGCTGGCCTCGGGCTCGAATGCGTGGGACACGATGGTCATCCTGCCGTGCTCGACGTCGACGATCGGCAAGATCGCTTGTGGGATCGCCGACACCTTGGTAACGCGAACAGCCGCGGTCACGCTAAAGGAAGGCCGCCGGTTAGTGCTCTGCCCGCGTGAGACGCCACTCTCAGCCGTTACCCTGCGCCAACTGGCGTCCCTCGCCGGTGATGGCGTCACGGTGATGCCGGTTTCACCTGGCTGGTACGATCGACCTTCCACCATCGACGACATCATCGATGACTTTGTAAACCGGGTTTTGCAGATCCTCGGCGTGGAAATTCCCGGTGGTTGGCGTGCGGACGAGCTGGAAGGGATCCCGCGCGCGCTGCCGTCCGAGCGGGTTCCAGAGCCAGGCAATTAGCCTAGCCGCGCCCTTTCTCGCGTGGCGTTCCCCGACCTACAATCGTTTCTTCGACACTGCGAAGCGCGCGGTGATCTGGCACGAGTCGGTGTCGAGGTCGATCCACGCTTCGAGATCACCGAGATCGTATCACGCGTCGTTCGAGCAGACGGACCGGCGTTGTGGTTCGAGCGTGTAAAGGGGTCGCGCTTTCCCGTAGTCGCCAACGTGCTGGGCTCGAATCGGCGATGTGAGTGGGTGTTTGGGCGGCCGCCTGAGTCGATCGGAGAGGAGCTCTTGGCGACCGCCGAGAAGCTCATGCCACCCTCGCCTAAGGCGCTATGGTCCACCCGATCCACGCTTCTCGGTGTGCGGCACTTTCGCGTTCGGCGCAGCCGGTCCCCGTCGGGCGCTCCAACCACCGACGGTCTGTCGCTCGACGACCTGCCGATCCTGACGTGTTGGCCCGAGGATGGGGGACCGTTCGTCACGTTCCCCCTAGTCATCACGGCGCATCCGGAAACCGGGTCACGCAACGTCGGTACGTACCGGATGCACGTGTACGATGGCGTACGCGCGGGGATGCACTGGCAGATCATGAAGGGTGGTGGGTACCACTACGCAGCCGCCGAAAAAAGGGAAACACCACTCGAGGTGGCGGTCGCCATCGGCGCGGATCCGATCACGCTCTTGGCGTCGATCGCTCCGCTACCCGAAGGGATCGACGAGTTGGCGTTCGCCGGTTTTCTGCGCGGTGCGCCGACCGAGATCCAGCGCTGCGAGACGATCGATGGATGGGTGCCGGCCTCGGCCGAGTTCGTTCTCGAGGGCGTCGTGCCGCCCCACGAGCGGGAGTCGGAGGGTCCGTTTGGCGACCACTTTGGGCACTACTCGCACGCCGCCCCGTTTCCGGTCTTTCACCTCAAGCGGATCACCCATCGTGCGACCCCTGTCTATCCAGCGGCGGTGGTCGGTAAGCCACCCCAGGAAGACAAAGCGATGGGCGAAGCGGTCGCCAAGATCGCCGGGCCCTTGATTCGGTTGGTGCAGCCCGAAGTTCACGCGGTCCACGCATGGTTCGAGACCGGGTTTCACAACTTGTTGGTGATCGCCGTCCACCAGCGGTACGGGAAGGAGGGCGTCAAGGCCGCGCTCGCCCTCTGCGGGCAAGGGCAACTGGCGTTGACAAAGGTCGCGATCGTCGTCGACCCGGATGTCGCGATCGACGATTGGAGCTCCGTGCTGGCGGCGTTTCGATCAGAATGGTCAGCGGCCGAGGATGCGATCGTGCTTCCAGGGGTTCCTCAAGACACGCTCGACTTCACATCGTTCACCATGAATCTGGGATCGAAGCTGATCCTCGATTGCACTCGGGGTGCAGGGGGCATATCTGGGGATGAACCACCGGTCGATCGCGGCGATCCGTCCGGGCTCGCGCAGCTTCCGGGTGGCGCCGAGGCGCCGTTCACGCCACCCGACGACCTGGAACCCAGGGTGGTTGGGTGGCGCACGCTCGGCGACACCCTGTGCGTGGTCCAGGTGCGGGAACGTGACGGCCGGACCGGCCGCCAGGTAGCCGAGTCGCTCGCTGCCAGCCCACGGCTCGGTCGCATCAAGTGGGTCGCCGTCGTCTCGGACGACGTGCCACTCGACGATCAGACGTTGTTGCTGTGGGGGATCTTTACTCGGTTTGACGCCGCGCGCGACGTGGTATTTAGCGAGATGCGGTTGGATGGCGCGTGGCCCAGGTACGCTGGTCGGATGGCGATCGACGCGACGTGGAAGCCGGGGTATCCAAACCCGATCGAGATGGATCCCGACGTGATCCGGCTGGTCGACAGGCGCTGGGGCGAGTACGGGATCGGGTGAGCGACGACTCCAGGGTATCGTTCGACCGGTATGCCCCCCGTGGGTTTGTCGCGCGCCGCGTCACGTCGGCGATCGGCCGTCGACAACTCCGAAAAATGAAGGCCACGGTGTTACCCGAGTTTCTCGGTGAACCGTTTCGGTTCTTGGTCGAGAACACGATCAGTGCTGCGGATCTTCCGGTGGTCGAGAAGGTCGAGGCTCTGAGGTCCGACATCGCGAAACGAAATCGTGAGTGGATCGGCGTGTTCGAGGGAGACCGGTTCGCGACCAGAAGCCCGCGTGCAAAATCACTAACAGAGGTTGCGCGGATCGTCAGCATCGTCCCGCTCTGGGGAACGTTCTTGTATCTCTGCGCGAAGGCCAGTGGAGCGAAGACGATTCTCGAGCTGGGGGGTGGCGTAGGGGTCTCGGGGTGCTATCTGGCATCGTCGCCGAGTTGTATCCGGCTCGTGACGATCGAAGGTCACCCGGATCGCGCCCAGTTGGCGAAGCTTCATCTTCGCAGCGTGGCGGACAACGCAGAAGTGGTCAACGCTTCGTTCGAGGATGGACTCCGCGATCGCCTTTCCACGCTCGATGACGGCATTGACCTGGTTTTCATCGACGGCGCCAGACGATGGGAAACGATGCACGCGCTACTCTCTTGGATGGCGCCACACTTAAACCCAAACTGCATCGTAGTCCTCGACGACATTTGCTGGACCGCTGGAATGCGGCATTTGTGGAAGCAGGTTTGTCGGTCGCGGTGGTTTGGTTACGCCATCAATGCTGGCCGGTTGGGTGTTTGCGGGTGGGTCGAAGGGGAAGAACGACCCAAGACCGGCACGCTGTTCGGGTTTGCGGGCATCGATCTCTACGGCGCTAGACGCCGCCTGAAAAGGGGGTAGTGGCTTGATGCTGCTCCGTCCGGGTTCGTCCAACCCGCATGAAAGCGAGACTTTTGAGCCTACTCGAAAGCCCCCGCCACTGGCGGGGGCTTTCGCTCTCTCGACGCTCATCGATTGAACCGGTCGTGCTGGCGTTAAGGCGCGCTCGCGCGCTCGTTGTAGATGTAGTCGCGGTGCGCACCGTCGCCAAAGATCTCTCCGTACGCGGCGCCGCGCGCCTGCCGCGCTTCTTCACCCCACATCTCTTCCGCGATGTCCGCTAACCCCGGGTCGGCGTCGATCGCCGCCCAGTTCGGGTACTTGGTCATGAACACCACGTTCCACTCGTTACCGGTGTGGTGGATCAAGACCTTGCTCTCGCGCATATGACCGCGCTCGATCGCGGCCTGCACGAGCGGTTCGTCCTTGTCGATCAGCTTGCCCAGGCTGTCGACCTTCGACCACGGTACGCTGTACGCGGTCACGTACCAGTAGGGATTGGCTTCGTCGTCCTGAGCGGCGGCCATCGTCGGGACCCCAAAAAGCATGGCGACCGCCACCGACCAGAGAATCAGGTGTCTCACGTTCTTCCTCGTTTGGCTGGGGTAGTGGTGTATTCGACCCGTGTGGCTGGGACACTAGCGCGCCCCGGTCCGCGAGGCAAAACCGTACCGATTGACCCTCGCTCGACGTTCCACGAACTTCCCCCACAATGAGTCCCCTCAAGACCACCCTCGAGACCAGCGCCGCCGCGATCCTAGATGCGGCCACGATCGTGCCGCCCGAGATTCTCTTTCGAGATTCGAGTTTGGAGCGCGTGTGGACCAAGGTGTTGGTCGGCGAGCGACTCGATCATGATGATGGCATGACGTGCCTGCAGACGTGGGACGTCGCGGCGCTCGGCCAGATGGCCGATTACGCTGCTCGCCGGCGACACGGCGACAAGGTTTGCTTCGTTCTCAATCGCCAGCTCAACCCGACCAACATCTGTGTGCTCGATTGTGTCTTCTGCGACTTTGCGGCGCGCCCCAGAAACGATCCCCGTGGGTACGAGATGAGCTGGGACGAGATCCTGGCTCACATCACCGACGATATCAACGAGATCCACATCGTTGGCGGTCTGCACCATAAGTGGCCGTACGAGAAGTACGTCGAGATCGTGAGCCGTATCAGAGAGAAGGCGCCGAGGCTGACGATCAAGGCGTGGACAGCGGTGGAGATCGATTTCTTCGCCAAGATCGGAAAGCGGTCGATCGAGCAGGTGCTCGAAGACATGGTCGAAGCCGGCCTCGATGTTCTGCCGGGTGGCGGCGCCGAAGTGTTCAGTGAGCGCGTGCGGAAGGCGCTGTTCAAGCACAAGATCGGAGAGCAGGAGTGGTTCCGCGTCCACGATGCCGCACACCGCATGGGCATCCGCTCAAACTGCACGCTCCTTTACGGCCACATCGAAACGCACGAAGAACGAGTCGACCACGTGATCAAGCTTCGCGATCAACAGGACAAAACGAATGGCTTCCTGGCGTTTATCCCGCTCGAGTATCAGGTCGGCACTACCAAGATCGTCGAGCGACAAGCGTCGGCGATCGAAGATCTACGAACGATCGCGATGAGTCGGCTGGTGTTCGACAACATCCCGCACGTCAAGGCGTACTGGGTGATGCTGGGAGAGCAGACTGCGGAGATGGCGCTCAACTTCGGGGCGACCGATCTCGACGGGACGATCGGAGACGAAAAGATCGCTCACTTCGCGCTGGCTGAAAGCGCGGCC
>CBDUCI010000041.1:0-13555 GCA_965365605.1 uncultured bacterium | reverse complement strand
ATGGGGGACCTGCTCGCTCTTCCTGCCGAAGATGACGAAGAGCTCGTCCCCTTCGGGGCCGGGCGATCCACCCCAGGGACAGGTCTCCATTTCGGCCACTGCTCTCAATTTCTCCGCTCAGACCGGCAGCCTGCCGATCATGCTCAAGAACGGTACGACCGCCACCGTCTTTTGGCAGATCGACGTTTCGACGCCATGGCTATCGGCGACTCCGACATCCGGAACATTGTCGCCAGGTGAAGCGATGGTAACGGTCACTGTCGATCGTTCCGATCTACCCGTTGGCACCCACACCGGTCAGTTCCACGTCAGCTTCGGCGAACTCGTGTTCTCGGTAGCGGTCGTCGTTGAGAATCCAGGCCAAGGAGTCGCGGGACTCTCCCCGTCGCTGGTATCGCTTGGCCCGACCCAAAACTCTGGACTCTTCCAAGTCTCCAACTCCGGCACCGGCTCGTTCTCGTGGTCGATATCCCAGCCGAGTTGGGTGACAGTTACGCCGTCGTCCGGCACATTGAGCGCCGGTAGCGCGATAACGATCCTGGCGACACCCAAGCGCTCGGGGCTGACACCCGGAACGCACCAAGCCACGCTCTCACTTTCATCTGACGGCGGTGCAGCGACCGCTACGTTATTGGTCGAGATCGCCTCGCCGGCCAATCTCAGTGTCTCGCCGTTGACGGTCGATTTCGGCTCGACGTCGACGTCGGAATCGATCACGCTGACAAACACCGGTGGCAGCAGTCTCAACTGGACGATCCAATCCGGTGCTTCGTGGTTGACCGCCGCAAGCTCGTCAGGTTCACTCGGCTCGAACGAATCCACTGTCGTTGTCCTGCACGCGTCCCGCAGCGGACTCGCGGCTGGCACGTATCAAACGCAGGTGCAGGTGTCATCCAACGGCGGTGCGCAGTCTGTCACCGTCAACCTACAGGTTGTGGCCGCACCACCACCGCCGCCGCCACCACCACCACCACCGCCGCCACCGCCGCCATCAGTGGCGCTCGAGGGGGATGTCGTGCACCAGTTCACCGGCGCGCCGATGGCCAACCTGACGGTTGACTTCGCAGGTGAGTCGGCGGTGACGGACGGAAGCGGTCACTTCGTGATTGCCGGCACCTCGTCGAGCTCGCTGCAACCACTCGACTTCACCGGTTCTTCGATCCACAACCGGGAGACATTTGCGCGCAGCAGCCACACCTTCTGGGAGGTCATTCCGTCGGGATTCAACATGACGGCGTTCAACGACATGGCGCGAGAGTTCGAACCGCGGACGATCCGCTGGATGTCCAACCCATCGGTCTACATCGATACGCGCGCCCACAACTTCCCGGGTGGCGGTCCGGTGCCACCGGCCTGGATCACCGAGATCGAGAACTCGGTCGCCGGCCTTATCACCGATTGGTCGGATGGCGAGGTTTCCGCCGCATCGATAGCGACCGGCACGTCGCCACCGGCCGAGGGCTCAACCGGCTGGCTGATCATTCAGTTCGACGAGGACCCAGCTCGCTACCCGAGCCCGAGTACCGTCGGTCTCGCGCGGACGTTCTGGACTGGTAACCGGGCCATCACCAGTGGCGCGATCTGGTTGCGATTAGAAGGCATAAGCAGCTCCAGCGTGCGCGTCGCGGTTTTCGGCCACGAACTGGGTCACACGTTTGGCATGGGTCACATGGATGGCTCAACCGCCAGCCTCATGACCCCATCGATTTCAGAACCTGGGTTGACGACCTTCGATGAGCAGGCGGGTGATTTCTCGTACGGACGGTCGCCGGGTAACACCAACCCGGATACCGATGACGCCAGCTTCTTCGTGGGCGCCTTGGTGCCAGCTGGCAACCCGGTCGCGTTCTACGAGTGGGTCTGCGGCGACCCCGCATTTAGCGAGCCCGAGGAAAAGCGAATCCCGATCCCTTAGCTCGCAGACGCGTCGCTGAGCTCGACGCCGGCGTAACACTCACCGCGCGCAGACAGAACGTCGACTCCGCTTTCGGTAACGAGCACGTCGTCTTCCCACCGCACACCAAAACGCTCGGGCAAGTAAACACCCGGCTCGACCGTCACCACATCCCCCGGGGCAACAACGGTCTCGCTATCGGCTACCAGATAGGGGGGCTCATGAATCTCGCGACCGAGACCGTGACCGAGACGATGCGTGAAATGTTCCCCGTGACCCGCCCGTCGGATTACAGACCGCGAGGCCTCATCGACGTCTCCAGCGATCACCCCCGGGCCGAGCGCTGCCAACCCGACCGCATGAGCTTGACGGACGAGCTCGTGGATCGTTCGATACTCCGGAGGCGCGTCGGCGATTGCCACGATCCCATCATCCCACCAGAACGACCGCGTCAGATCGGCGGAAAACCCGTCCAGCCAGCCGCCCCAATCGATCAGTACCGATTGGCCCGGTGTAAGCGCGCGTCCGCTCGGCTCACCATGCGGCACGGAAGAGCCGGGACCGAACTGCACCAACGCCCAGCCCTCAGCATGACGTTGCCGGAAGGCCTCGATAAACCGGTCGCCCACGACGCGTTCGGTCTGACCGGTTTCGAGCGTCCCTACAACCTCACTAAACACGGTCCACGCGACCTCGATCGCGCGCTCGAGCAGCGCCACTTCCTCCCCATCCTTTGAACGTCGTAACCGTTCGAACAGCGATGCGCCATCAACGAGTCGCGCCGACGTGGCAGCCGCCAACCGCTCCGCGTCGTGATACGTGGTCGACGGCTCGACGGCCCAGGTTCCGCCGCCACCGCTCTCGATCTGTGCCGCCGCGACCGCGAACGGCGGATCTGTTTCCTCCCAACCGATCACCTTGGCCCACTCGATCTGCGAGGCCAGATGATCCCGCTCGAACGCGGGGCAGACGACCCAGGGCTCACCATCGCGTGGCACGCCGAGACACGTCAGTCGCTCGGTTCGCCACAACGACACGCCGGTCAGGTGGGTAAAGTTGACGCTGGGAGTGGCGAGTAAGCCGTCCCAACCGTGCTCTTTCAATCCATTCTGAGATCGTCTCCACCGCTCACTCATGAGTTGAGCCCAGCCAGTTTTCCGTCGCGATCGTAGGCCACCAACTCACGGTAGCCACCGATCAGTTCACCGTCGATCACGATCTGGGGAAACGTGCGAGCGTTGGGGGCTACCTCGACCAGCCGCCCTCTGTCCTCGGCGGTGCGCGAAAGGTGCTCCTCGCGGTACGGGATCCCGCGTGCCTCCAGCAACAGCTTGGTGCGAATACAAAACGAGCACGGATCGGTCGTGTAGATGACGACCCGGATCGTGTCCGCGTCGGCGGCGTCGGTCACGATGGCGCTCGCAGGTACCCGACCGCTACCGCGCCGGGACCTGCGTGGACACCCAGAACGGGCCCCACTTCAACGATGTCGAACTCGCTCTCCGGCGCCAGTTCCGCGAGCTCTGAACGGTAGGCGTCAGCGACCCCTGGAGCGCCGGCATGGGCGATCCAGATTCGGTCGGGACGCGGGGACTCGCGTTTCAGCGTCTTGCGAGCTCGATCAAGGATATTCAGGTGGATGCGGCCTCGGCGGGCGACACCGATCACCTTGGGTGCCCCGCGGTCGATCGGGACCGTAATCACCGGCACCAGTCCGAGTCTTTCCGCGACGCGGATCTTCCAGCCCCCGACTCGTCCTCCACGCGCGAGAAACTCAAGCGTTGGGAACCCGACCCACATCCGAACGCGATCGCGAGCATCTTCAGCGGCTGCAACCACAGCTTCAACTGTACCGCCTTCCAACGCGCACTCGGCGGCTGCCTGAACGATCAACCCTTGAGCCACCGATGCGGTGCCGGTGTCGATCACCGTGACCCGACCATCGCCCACGAGCTCACTCCCCTTACGGGCGGCGTTCATCGTTCCGCTGAGAGCTGCCGACAGCGACACCACGACGATCGAGGTGTAGTGCTCGAACAGATACTTGTAGAGGGCGGCGTAATCGCCCGGAGGTGGCTGGGACGTCCCTACCGTCTGCTCACCACGTCGCAACCGCTCATAGACCTCATCCGGATTCAGAGTCTGCTTGTCTAGATACGCAGCCGATCCGAGAAGAACGCGCAGCGGCACGACGTGGATGCGGAGATGCTGTTGGTCGCGTTCCGGAAGATCTGCCGCAGTGTCCGTCACCACCGCTACTCTCTCACGGCCGAATTGCTCGACGTGCTGGACCCGCATGTCATCGGCCTTGGTGCTGACGACCTCACCGAACTCGGCAACCGCGCCGAAAACCGCCTCCGGATCATCGGAGTGAACATGGACTCTCAGCCTGTGCGGGGAACCGGCGACGACCAGGGAGTCGCCAAATCGGCCGATCGCAGCGCGCACGGTCGCCAAATCGAGGCCTCGCCCTTCGACCAGACACTCGGTGCAGTAGCGGTAGGTAATCTCCTCTGGACTCTCGACGATAGAGGCGCGTTCGAGAGGTGCGGCGTGATCACCCTCCTCGATCACCGTGCCCGCCAAACGACCTTCGGCAAAATGATTGATCCCCTCGAGGAAGTACACGAATCCTTGAGCGCCAGCATCCACAACGCCGGCACGAGCCAGCACCTTGAGTTGTCTGGGAGTTTCAGAGAGTGCTTCGCGGGCTGTCGTTAGCGCGCCACCGAAGACCTGCAGCAGGTCCGCTCCATCCGTTGCGCTGTCGGCAGAGAAGCGGTCCGCCCATGCGCGCATCACGCTCAGGATCGTTCCTTCGCGTGGCTTTTCAAGAGCTTGTTGAGCGGCGTGGTTGGCGTTCGTGACCGCCCGCGCCAATCCCTGGCCGTTCTCTCTCCCAGCCATCCAGAGCGGCGGCGAAACCCTCGAAGAATTGGGCTACAATCGCGCCGGAGTTACCACACGCACCGAAAAGCGCACCGTCGGCCAACGCTCGACTGACCTTTCCGATACTCCGGCTCCGGACCCGCTGGGCCTGTTCGACGGCGCTGACCAGGGTCGCCGCCATGTTCGTGCCGGTATCTCCGTCGGGGACGGGAAATACGTTGATTCCGTTGAGGTTCTCTTGTCGCTGGCTGACCCAGCGCGCAGCCGCTCGCGTCGAGCGTCTGAGCCTCACCCCGTCGAGATAATGAACCGCCATCGGTCCACTCTACTCCCGTTTGAACCTAAACAAAAGGCATCCGCGTCCGGATGCCCCTTGCTGCCGTTTCTTTGGCCTGCCGGCGGAAATTACTTGTCGACTCGGTCCTTGAGGCCCTTGCCAGCTTTGAAAGCTGGGTAACGGGCAGCAGAAATCTGAATCGTCTCACCCGTCTGCGGATTACGGCCCGTGCGGGCTTTCCGCTTCCGTTGCTCAAAAGTTCCAAACCCAGTGATCTGGACCCGACGTCCAGCTCTTAACTCGCTAGAGATGATCCCCCCTCGTTCAGTGGAAAACAACGCGTTTAGCGTGTCTTCCGCGTCTCTCTTGGTGAGACCCGTCTTGCGGGCCAAGGCGTCACGCAACTCGGTTTTGTTCATGCGAACTTCAACCTCCAGGTCAAGATTTTTGTCTGCGGGGAAAGAAATTACTATCGGACATTACGCTTCTGTGGCGGGAGTGTCAACAGCCGTTCGGCCAGCAATCACGCGGCGGAGCCGCTCTGGGAAGTCGGAGATCAGTCCGTCCACACCGAGGTCAAGAAGCGCGTTCATTTCGTCGACCTCATTCACAGTCCAAACAAAGACTTCGCGATCGATCGCATGAGCAGCCCGAACGAAAGCCTTGCTGAGGACCGGAATCCCGTTCCAGTTGACCGGTACCGCGAACGCCGCACCGGGAGGCTCATACCCGTTCCATCGTTTGGAAACCACCCGCCGCATGAAACCGGCTACGTCGCTGGGTCCGAACCCTGTCTGGTGTCGCGGCACCAGCTCACGATATCGATTGAGCGGCCCCTGCTTCAAAGAGAACACGAGCACCCTCGACCGGGCATCCATCGATTTTAGAACCGCGTCCAGCTGGGATTCTAGCGGGGGGTCGTCCTGCTTGATCTCAACGATGATGGATACATCGGGAAACGTCTCCAGCACTGCAGCCAGCGTTGGGATCCGGAGTCCCTGCCCGCGAAAGGGAAAGCTCTCGCCGTCATCGGATGTGAAGTTGTAACCCGCATCGAGCGTCTTTAGCTGGTCCAATGACAGGTCATGGACCTTACCCCGGCCGTCGGTCGTCCGCTCGAGAGTCGAGTCGTGAATCACCACCACCTCACCTTCAGCCGTGGTGTGAACGTCGAGCTCAAACGCCTCGGCGCCCACTTCGAGGGCAGCTTCGAAGGCGAGGATCGTATTCTCGGGGTGGGTGCCACGCGCTCCGCGATGCGCGAACTGGCGTGGTTTGGGTCCATCAAAGAAAGCCATGCAGCCAGTCTAGGATCGGTGCGCCAAGCGCGCCAAGTCGGGGACCTCTCGCAAGTCGGTGACCCGTTCTGCGCCTTTGGGGAGCTCGCCTCCGTCACCGCGGCGATCGAGCCAAATCGCCTTCCAGCCTGCCTCCAGAGCGGCCCGGATGTCGTGATCGATCTGATCGCCGACCATGATCGGCACACGGTGATCGGTGAGCGGACCGAGTGCGCGACGCGTCGCATCGAATGCTGCCCGCCCTGGCTTGGCCGCGGGCAAGCAACCCGAGACGAAAACCTGGGTAAAGAAACCTCCGAGTCGCAGTTGTTCGAGCAGCAGCTCGAGCCGGCTGTCCCAATTCGACAAAACCGCCAGCGGGAACCCGGCCCGCCGCAAGTCGCGCAGCGCGGGTCTAACGTCGGGTGGTACCCTCCACGCGCGCTCGGTCGAAAACCACTCATAGGCGTGATCGAAGAACCGTTCGAAATCAAAGCCGGTGGGTAGTGGACCGGCCGCCGCGATCGCCGCTTCAGCGACCCGACGCCACCAATCGCGCTCCGCTGTCGGATCGTACGCACCAAACGCCAGCGGCGGCGCGCTACCAAACGCCGTTCGGAACCCGACCTCGAGAGCTTTCGGGTCCAGCGAGGCGCCCTGGCGCTCGGCCATTTCGGCGTACGCCTCGCCAACACCGCACCGCAGCTCGACCAACGTGCCAGCGGCATCAAGAACGACGATCTGCATCGCGGTCGACAAACTCCCCTCCAGTTGAGAATGGCACAGAGCATGCTTAGATACTGTCTAGCAATGTCCAGCGCCATTCTCATACCGATCGTCGGGATCGGCATCGTCGCGCTCTGGGTAGCGTGGCTTTTCAATAACCTGGTCGGGCTCAGGAACCGACTCCGGGGAGCATGGGGGGATATCGACGCCCTTCTCAAGCGGAGAGCCGATCTCATCCCCGGTGTTGTTGCCGCGGTACGCGGATACGCCGCGCATGAGGAACGCACTCTGCAGGGTGTCACCTCGGCTCGCACGACCGCGATGTTGGCCGGCGGCGGACCGGAGGGGACGGCTTCGCGAGCGGCCGCCGAGAACGTGCTCACCCGACGTTTGAACCAGCTGATGGCGCTGGTCGAAGACTATCCCGATCTGAAGGCGAGCACGAACTTCCTTCAGCTGCAAGAAGAGCTCACCGAGACCGAGAACCATATAGCCAACGCTCGACGCTACTACAACGCGGTCGTACGCGACTACAACACTCGCCGCGAGACGTTCCCCAACCTTTTGATTTCGACGCCGCTGGGATTTGCTCCGGGTGAGTTCTTCGAGCTCACCGATTTGGCCCAACGTGAAGCTCCAGACGTGGGAACGGATAGACCAGAGTGAGAGTCTGCCGTGCGATCTTTTTGGCGATCATGGCGTCCTCTTTCGCTCTACCCGCGCATGCTCAGGACCCCGGTTGGACGATCACCCGCTTCGATGCTGACTACACGGTACGGCCCGACCGTTCACTGGTTGTCGTCGAGACGATCGCAGTCGATTTCAAGAATCTGAACCGACACGGCATCTACCGCGACATCCCGGTGCGGTACAAGCGTGTCGTTGGCGATCGCGGGGTGGTGCAGGCGGGGCGAGTGACCCTCGACCTCAACGTTCAGCAGGTCACCGATGGGAGCGGCGCTATGCGGCAGACAAAGGTCAGCCGCGAAGGCAACGACATCCGGATCCGAATCGGCGATCCTGATCGCACCGTCTCTGGCCGGCAGACCTACGTCATTCAGTACACACTCTCCGGCGGGTTGGGGTTCTTTGACGAGCACGACGAGCTCTACTGGCAGGTGACGGGCACGCGGTGGCCGGTCGAGATTGAGCGCGCATCGGCTACTGTGATGCTGCCCCATGCCGCAGCTCGCGCATTCGCCGACGCGCCCGGCTGGTCGGCCTACTGCTACGCGGGGTGGGCGGAGAGCACGAGCAACGCCCGCTGTAGCGCTGAATACGTGGGCAACGGGCAGTACGAGTACTCGTCGCAACAGCTTGATGCCGGGGAAGGGCTGACTCTGGTGGCCGGCTTCCCAAAGGGCGTAATCGCCCCGCCGACCAAAGCCGAACAGACAGCGGGGTGGCTCATCCGATGGGGTCCTACGCTCTTTCCGCTGTTTTCGATCGCGTTCATGTTTCAACTATGGCAGCGCCGAGGCCGTGAGCCCGATGCGGGCAGCGTCGTCGCGACCTGGCAACCGCCGGAAGGGATTCGGCCTGGCCCCGCCGGGACACTCGTCGATCAGCGTGCCGACATGGACGATGTCGTCGCCACGGTACTCGATCTCGCGGTACGCGGGTACGTGGAGATCCGCGAAGTTCCACCTGATGGCATCCTCAGGCAGGTCGACGCCAATTCGTTCGCGGGTCGCGCACTCAGAACGTTGGGTTTGTCAGAGAACGACTGGCAATTAACCCAGACCTGCGTCGACACCGACGAACTCAAGCCGTCCGAGATGGGAGGTCTGACCGGCATATTAGGTGGCGAGCCCGCCCATCGGATGTCCGATCTTCATAACGAGTTCTACACGCGCTTGCCGCGTATCCATGAGTCGCTATATGCGGACCTGGTTCGGAAGCGGTTATTCCCAACAAGCCCGCATCGCACTCGGGTCAAATACCGCTGGATCGGCGGCGCGATCATAGCTGCGGGTGTAGCGATCGGGGCAGCGCTTAGCCATATCGTTTTGCTCATCGGCGTCGTGTTGTCGGGACTCGTGGTATTGCTGTTCTCGTTTGCGATGCCGGCGATGACACCAAAAGGCGCACAGATGAGACGGCAACTCAAGGGGCTCGAGGAATACATACGCCGCGTCGAGAAAGCCGAGATGGAGTTCCGACACGCGCCGGAAAGGACGCCTGAGCTGTTCGAGACGCTGCTCCCGTTCGCGGTGGCACTCGACGTAAGCGACATCTGGGTCACGCAGTTCGAGGGTGTGCTCACCGCCGCACCAGCGTGGTACGAAAGCGATCTGTCGAGTTGGAATGCAAACTCTTTTGGATCGCAAATGGCGGGGTTTCAGAGCGCCGCGACACGTACGTTGGGCTCCGCTCCCGGGTCCAGCTCAGGGGGTGGTGGTGGCGGTTCGGTCGGCGGCGGCGGGGGTGGCGGCGGCGGTGGGAGCTGGTAGCCGCTTACGCCTGATTCTCACAAGCGTTCGGAATCGCGTCGGGATCAATCAAGCACGGCTGACAGAGCTCCAGCACGATCGGGATCGTCGATTGGATCCGCGGATCCAGGCGCGCGCTGGTGCCACACAAAAACGGAACGACGGGCGAGAACGTGATCTCCTCCAACCTCAACGTCCCCGCCTGATCTGGAACGATCACTTCGTCGGTGGCCGCGCGTTGGCCGGCTGGCAACACGACCGTCCCCGCCCCAGTCTCCCCTATGAACGGCGGCGACAACACGTAGAACGCCCGCAGCCGTCCGTCGACCTTGAAGGGCTCGAGATCGCTGGCCAGTGAGAGCTGCACAGTGACCACGGAGGCAGCAGCACCGACTCCCTCCGGCCCGGCCGGCTCGTCGTCGCCACACGCGGTTAGAATCGTAATCGCTAGACCAAGCCAGCCGAGCCTCACCGGGTGCCACAAAGGCCCACTCATGATCCTCCAACGTCGAACAAGCCCGGTTGCGCTGGCCGCTCCGCGGCGACATCGGCCAGCGCGTCGGGATAGGCTGCGAGCAGGGACTCGGGCACAGCAACACGTTCGCTGGTCGCCCAAGCTTTGAGCTGCAACGCGTTAACAACGCCTTGGCCCTGATAATGGTTGTTGGTTATCGCAATCACCGTCTCGACGGTCGCGTCGTCTGTCGCCCCCCGGATCCGTTCGACCCACGGCGCGAGCTCATCCCTGTCGTACAGGTAGTCGTATCTCTCGCTCGATGGCCGTCCCTCCGCGAACCACGCGTCGAAGTTCCGCCCGTGGAGGCGAGCGTACGAGATCGGACCGGTGCGTCGATCGACGGCCTCCAGCGAACCGGCATGAAGCGGCTGGTCGATCATCGCCAAGCTGACCTCGCGCTCGCCCAACCACTGGAGCACATCTCTATCATCCCACGATTCGTGGCGGACTTCAAGCACCAGTGGATAGTCATCGAAGGTGGCTACAACGTTCTCCAGCCATTGACGCTCCGCCGACCGGTTTCGGAATGACCATGGAAACTGCACGAGCACGGCCAGCAGCCGGTCCTCTTCCGCCAGCACGTCGATCCCTTCACGGTAATCCCTTACATCGACTTGGGCGGGCGGCGCGTCGCGTTCGTGGGTGAACCGACGCCACAGCTTGGCGGTGAACCGGAAACGAGGGTGGTCCCTCAGTCGTTCCACCCACGCCCTTGTCCACACCTTGGGTGGTGGTCGGTAGAAAGACGTGTTGATCTCGATCACGTTGAAGTACTTGGCGAGATACTCGAGGGGGTCAAAGTCGCGCCCGGCGCCACTCGGATAGACGACCCCTTTCCAGTCCGCGTACGACCATCCGGCGGGGCCGATATACAGCTTGGGATCTGCGAGCTCATTCATCGGGTTGCCCGTAAACGATCGCTGCAGGCACTGCGGGAACGGACATCTCGCACTCCTCCGACCTCCCTACTCGTCGACCTCACTCGGATCGCGAAGAGCCAGCGTGGGACCACTGCGAACGGCGTCGATTCCATACCGTTTTCGCAGTCGGTCGATTGGGCCCATCAGTCGATCCCACGCCCGCGCCCGGGGCGACGCGAACAACTCCAACTGCGGAGCCTCTGCGACCAGGTTCGAAAGACCCACCCCGAGCAGTCGGATCTTTGGTCGCGGTCCACACGCTGCGCGGAATAGTTCACCAGCCGCTTTTGCTACCGCTCGATCGCTGTCGGTAGGCGACGACAATGTGATGCTTCGCGAGACGGTCGTAAAATCGTGGTACCGCAACTTCAGCGTCACCGTTCTAGCCGTCAGATGCTGGGTCCGCAGATCGTGACATGCGCGCTCGCTCAGGTAGAACAACATCGCCTCGCAGAATCTCAGATCCGTCGTATCGATATCGAACGTGCACTCGCGACTTACGGATTTGGGATAAACGCGACTCGCGACCCGCGTTCCGTCCCCACCGGTGGCGCGGGCTACAAAATGCGAGCCCTGCTCACCCAGAACATTGGTCAGGATGTCTTGGTCGAGTCGCACCAAGTCGCCCACTGTCTTCAGATTGTACTTGACCAATCGCTTGCGTGTGGCGGGTCCGACGCCGGGTAGGCAGCGCAACGGAAGCGGCGCCACAAAGGCCGCCTCGCGACCCGGGAGCACCCGCAGGAAACCTTCTGGTTTCGCGAGCTCGGAGGCGATCTTGGCGATCGTCTTGGTGGTGCCAAGCCCCATCGAAACCGGGAGCCGCGTCTGCTCGAGAATCGCCGAACGAATGCGCTCGGCTGTCTCCGCCGGCGGGCCGTGGAGCCGCTCCGTGCCGGTGAGGTCGAGGTACGCTTCGTCGATCGAGACCGGTTCGACTGCTGGCGTGAATTGGGCAAAGACGTGCCGAACCGCGCGCGCTGCTCGAGCATACAACTCGCGATGTCCGGTCACGTACACGCCGTCTGGACAGCGGCGATACGCTTCGCCGATCGGCATCGCGGAGTGGATGCCAAAAACCCGCGCTTCGTACGACGCGGCGGCGACAACACCACGACCGTGACCTCCCCGGGGGTCGGCCCCGACAACCACGGGCTTGCCGACCAGCGATGGGTCACGCAACCGTTCGACCGCTACATAGAAAGCATCAAGATCGACGTGGAGGATCGATCGCGGATCGGGCACGATAACTAAACTCTACCCGAACAAAAACCGAACGTCAACGCTATGCTGTCTCTCGTTCCCCCAACGGGTATCATGGATGCCATGGCACGTCTGATCCATGTCGCCTGCGATGATCTCTTCTTCCGCGCCAAGATCGAAGCCACCGCGCAAGCGGCGGGCGCCGAGGTGGTGTTTGTCGACAGCATCGATCGTCTCGAAGGCGCTGGATTGTTGTTGGTCGATCTCAACTACCGCACCATCGATCCGATCGATGCGATCCGACGACTCAAGTCCAGCTCGGCGGCGATGGTAGTGGTGGCGTTCGGCTCACATACGGACCGCGAAGGACTCAAAGGCGCCCACGGCGCGGGGGCAGACGAAGTCATGGCCCGGTCGACGTTCGTCGAGCAGCTACCGAACCTGCTGCAAGCGCAGGGTTAGAGTCAACGGCCGCTCAGCGGTCGAGGGTCACCGCCAAACCCAACACTGAGCTCTTTCCCGGGGTCGGTCCGCCACCGGAAATCTCCAGCAGCTCATCACGGTAGCGAGCGGCAAGGTCTAGGTTGGCCTGGGGTACCTCGCGGTCGATTCCCCGCTGGCCCTGACCCGAGCCATCCAAGGCACGGTACGCGCGTGTCAAGGCGAACCCAACCCACACGTACTCGCTGACCGGCATCTCGTGCTCATCGAGCGCTTTGGCGATCGCGCTCCTGGCTTGCGTTAGCCCGCGAACGCCAGCGATCACATCGCCGACGCTGGCTTCACCGCCACGATCACCGATCTCACGGCCTCGCTCCTCCAAGTCGTCCCACTTCGGCTCGATCTGTTTCCAGGCGAGATCGGTGACCGCAAAGAACCGCTCGGCACGCGCGGGGTTGACCACCCCATCGCCGGGACTTGAAAAGGGATGTTCGGCCTCCAACCGGTCGATTACCGCGCCGGCTTCGGCTTGACCCTCGATGTCACCCGACCATTCCTGAGCCTTGCGCCGTAGAAACATCCCTCCGGCGATGCTGGCGAGGACGATCCCCACAACGACCACCACCGCCAGCACACCGCAACCAATTGCGACCTTCACGCCAGTCGATATTCCCTTCTTCGGTGGGGCTGGCTCCTGGGGTGACGGCGAACTTGCAGGCGGTATATCGGCCACGGGGTATCCGCGTTTGAGAAGGACAGCTGTACTAGTTCAGGAAGAACGCTAGAACCCGGGAGCTCTCGCGGGACGGCCGATAAACCTGTTCACCGCGTCTAGCACAGCCCGTACCGCAGCTTCGTGCGGATCGTCGGCGATCAGCGCGGTGCCCAACATCCGCTCCTGATGCAACTCGTGCCGGCCTTCAACGAGAACGACCATCACGTCACGCTGAAACACGCTCAACAGCTCGAGGCCAGCAAC
>CBDUCI010000040.1:0-13738 GCA_965365605.1 uncultured bacterium | reverse complement strand
GACGGAGGTGGGCTCTTGCTTGTCGACGGTCTGCGGTGCGGTCTCTTCGTCCTTTGCCGCGGCCTCTTGTGCCGGTTCGGTGCGGGTTTCCTCGGCGGGTTCTTTGGTTTCCATGGACCGCAATATAAGATCGGCTCGAAGGGCTGCGTACCCCCTCTAACCCGCGTCGTCTCCAACGAGGGCTCGGAACGCCGACTCGTCGAGCACCTCGACGCCCAGATCGCGGGCACGAGCCAGCTTGGTCCCCGGTTCGGCCCCGGCCACCAGGTAGGTCGTCTTGCCGAGCATGCGGATTTTGTCCTCGAGTAACCTCGCTTGCCGGAGACCGAACTCGTCACCCGGCCCCCGAGCGACTCGATCGCGGCCTTGGCTTCCGAGCGCGAGAACCCCTCCAGCGAGCCGGTGAGCACAACCGTCACCCCCGCCAGCGGGCCCACCGATTCCAGCGCTTCGGAGCCGGTGAAGTCCACGCCGTGATCGACCAGCCGTTCCACCAGGCGATGATTCTCGGGCCGGTCAAAGAACGATGTGACAGATTCGGCCACCTTGGGACCGATCCCGTCGATCGCCTCTAGCGTTTCGCGATCCGCATCCATCAAGTCATCGATCGAGTCGAAGGCCCGGGCCAGGACGTCGGCGACCGACCCGCCCACGAAACGGATCCCCAGACCGAACAACGCGTGGCGGAAACCACGGGTCTTCGATCGTTCGAGCGCAGCGATCAGATTGGACGCCGAGACATCAGCCATTCGATCGAGCGACGCCAGCGTATCTTGATCCAGCTCGTAGAGATCGGCCAGGTCTTGTACGAGCCCCTCGCTCACGAGCTGCTGCGCGAGCATGACCCCCAACCCGTCGACATCCATCGCTCCGCGTCCGCCCCAATGCAGAATCCGCTCGCGGAGCTGGCTGGGGCAAGACGCGTTGGGACATCGGTGAGCCACCTCGCCATCCAACCGGACGACCTTCGTTCCGCACGCCGGGCACCTCGTCGGCCAGCGAAACGGCTTGGCGCCCGGCGGTCTCTTCTCCGACGCCACGCGGACGATCTGCGGAATGGCGTCACCGCCACGAGCGACAACCACGGTGTCCCCGATCCGGACGTCTTTGCGAGCCACTTCGTCGGCGTTGTGCAGTCCCGCCATCTGGACCACCGTTCCACCGATTTGAACCGGCTCCAGGACCGCCGTGGGGGTGAGCTTTCCGGTCCGTCCGACGGTGATCATGATCTCCTTGACGACCGAAAGGGCCTCGGCCGCGGGGAACTTGAACGCTACCGCCCAGCGAGGATGCTTGGCGGTGGCACCCAGATCCGCCTGTTGGTCGAGCGAATCGACCTTGATCACTACACCGTCGATCTCGTAGTCGAGATCGTCGCGCTTCTCTTGCCACTCTTCACAGTATGCGGTCAACTGCTCCAGCGTAGTGTGACGGCGCCACTCGGTGTTGATCGGAAATCCCCAGTCGGCCAGCCGGCCGAGCGCTTCCGATTGGGTGCTGATACTCTCGACCCCTAAGACGGTGTAGGCGAAGAAGTGAAGCGGCCGCCGCGCGGTCACCTTTGGGTCGAGCTGCCGCACCGAGCCGGCGCCGGCGTTTCTCGGGTTGGCAAACACTGGCTCATCGGAGGATTCACGCTCCGCGTTGAGACGCTGGAAACCACTCCGCGTCATGTACACTTCGCCACGCACCGTCAATCGTGGTGGCGGCCGCGAACTTGCAAGCTTCAGTGGGATCTCAGCGATCGTCTTCAGGTTGGTGGTCACATCCTCGCCGACCCGTCCATCGCCGCGCGTAGCGCCCCGCACGAACACACCATCCTCGTAGGTCAACGAAAGAGACAGCCCGTCAATCTTGAGCTCGGTCACAAAAGCCAACGCGTCCGGGTCATCGAGTCCGCGTCGCACACGCGCCACCCACTCGGCCAGATCCTCTGGGCCGCGGGCGTTGTCGAGCGACAACATCGCAACCGAATGCTCGGCGCGCGGAAAGGCCGCCAACGGTTCCCCACCCACCCGTTGTGTGGGTGAGTCGGGTGTGACTAGGGACGGGTATTTAGCCTCGAGCGTCTGGAGCTCGGCCATCAGCGCGTCGAACTCGGCATCGCTGATGATCGGTGCGTCCTCGACATGGTACCGCCGATTGTGGACCTCGATCTGCTCCCTCAGCTCGGCTGCGCGATCGGCCTCACGCTTCGGCACTCGTCTCTTCTCCGACACGCTGTGAACCTGACGTGAGCGGGAGACGCGGGCAAGCGGACCGAGCCTTTGAGAGGGTTACAAAGTCTGGATGTGGGGAGTTGCGAGTTAGGTGCCGGACCAGGCTCGAGCCAGCTCATCCGCCGACATGTCGCCCGACGTCAAGACTACTGCGGGCTGGCCCGCCTCGGCGTCGATCGCGACGATCGCTACGCGCCCGATCGACGTGGTTCCGATGGCCGGCGCGGGCGAAGCATCGAGCGCCAGGTAAACGGACATCGTCTCGCCATCGATCTGGTAGACATAGTGTGCGTAGGTGCGGCCATCGATTGTGCAACGACTGAGTCCCTGGATGTGACCGTGCGGGATGGACGGGGCGAGCGGAACCTCAGCGCGGGCTGGAAACGGCTGCACGCTCGGCCAGAGGGACGCATGCCGGATGTGATCTGCGACAAAACCCTCAGCCAACAACGGCGATACCTGGTCACCAGGTCGCAGCACCAGCAGGAGCAGCACAGCGGCGGCGGCTAGCGGCGCAGCCAGCCGTTTGAGCACCGGTTGACGCAGCCGGCGAGCCTCGACGGTCTGCTCCTCGGCACCAAACAACGCCTCCATTCGTGCCCGCAACTCGGCCGGAGCGGTCTCCTGACCACCTTCAGCAACCAACTCGAGGAACCGCTCCTCATCGCCGAATCGATCGGCGCACACCTGACACTGCGCCAGGTGCACCTCAACCCGTTCGGCTTGTTCCACGGTCAGCTCGCCATCGAGATAAGGGTAGCAAAGACCTCGTATTTCAGTACAACTCTTCACACCTATAAGAACCGCCTCGCGGGTGTGTTTATTCCACCGTTCACCGTTTTTTCAACGAGCGTTCCAGCTCTCGTGCTAACGGGTTGATATTAAACCACTTATAAGAAACAATATCGTCGCCCCACCACCCGCCATCAACGCGTATGGAAGCTGTGTACGAACGTGCGTGATGTGATCGCATGCCGACGCCAGCGAAGCCACGATCGTCGTATCTGAGATCGGCGAACAGTGGTCGCCGAAGATTCCACCTGACAAGACCGCACCGAGGACTAGCGAGAGCGGGAGCCCGATCACCTCGACCATCGGTACGCCGATCGGGATCATGATCGCGAAGGTGCCCCACGATGTGCCGGTCGAAAACGAGACCAACGCACCCGCCAGAAACAGCAACGCCGGCACGAGCGCCGGTGACAACAAGCGTTCTACAACGCTAGCCACGTACAACCCAGTCCCCAATTCGTTGCATGTGGTGCCGAGCGCAATCGCAAGCACCAGCACCACGACCAGCGGAACGAGACCCGAGAACCCTCGCAACGCGTACCGCGTCCCCTCTTCGATCGAGAGGATCCCCTGCGCCTTGTACAGCACGATCATGAGCAAGATAGTGGCCGAGATCGCCCAGAAGACGGAGGTGTTCCCGTCACCCTTGAGTGGATCACCGTCACCGGTGATGAGCAAACCTGCCACCATCATGGAGATCAGCGTCAACACGGGCACGACCATGTTCATGGCTCGTGCTGGAGCCCCCGTCTTCATCGGCACATCGAGCAGCGAGTCCTCTTCGGCCGGCATTGATGGCCCCTCGGAAGCGGTCTTTCCCAAGGCCGCCGTTTCTGCCTCCTCGGTGCGCATCGGCCCGACGTTCCAGTCGAGCGCCACGACGATGTAAACGAGCACCAGCGCGAGAATGGCGTAGAAGTTGAACGGAATCCCAGCCACGAAGGCCGCCACCGGGTTCTCCACCTCCTGGGCCCCAAGAAGCCCGATCACGTAGGCACCCCACGCGTTGGCCGCCACCAGAATGCAGATCGGCGCCGACGTTGAATCGCAGATGTACGCCAGCTTGGCGCGCGAAATCCTCAGCCGGTCGAACAGCGGTCGTGCAACCGTGCCGGTTACAAGCGATGTGATGTTCGACTCAATGAACACCACCGTGCCCACGATCGCCGCCATAAGACCAGCCGAGCGCCGCGTCTTGCCAACACCGATACGCCGCAACGCCTGCACGAACCCCTCGACCCCACCAGATCGCTGCGTAAGCGTGATAACCGCCCCGATCGCCAGCGAGAACAGAATCAGCTTGGCGTTGCTGGCGTCGGAGACGACGCCCGCGATCGCTTCGAGCGTGTCGCCGGCCGCCGTCAGTGGGTTGGCGCTCAGGATCAGCCATCCGCTCCATATGCCGAGCAGAAGAGCTGGATAGACTTGGCGACTGATGATCGCCAACGTGATCGCCAGCAACGGAGGAACCAGCGACAAAAAGCCGGCGTTTTCTGTCACGATGGTGAGACCGACTGCTCGCAACGAGCCTCGGCCTTGACCCGCTCGATGATCTCACGCTGCAAGCGCTGCAGGTCATGGTCGGCTTCGATCCATCGGGCGCGCTGCCAATCCGTCTCCGGGCCGTCAGCGAGGATGCGATCCAAACCTTCGATCGCCGCGACAGTCGTGTCGAGCTCCGCCGCCCACGGCTCAGCGGCGTCGCGGAGCGCCTCCATCTCTTGCCGTAGCGTGACGACTTCGCCACTCACCGGATGCGCGATCTCGGCCTCCCAATCGAAGCGTTGAGCCTTGAACCAGCCGTCCTCCAGGTATGCCGGCTCCAGCTCCCACTCCGGGCGACCGGCTTCGAAGTCCGCCAACAAACCCGCAGTTAATGCCTGCGACAACGCGACAAACGTGCGTACCCGCTCGAGATCAATCTGCATGTCGAGCATCCGTAGCTCGACCGTCCCGTATGTCATATGTGGTCGAACGTTCCACCACACTTGCCGCGGGGCGGTGATCGCTCCCGAGCCGATCAGCCCCTCGATCACATCCACGTGGTGCGCCCAGCGGATAGTCTGAAAACCGGTGTCGACCCCCTCGAAAAATGGCGCGTTAGCCGATAGGGCCAACAGTGGCGCGCACCAGCGGCGAAGCTGATTGACGATGTACACCCGCGCTTCGTCGTCCTCCACACCGACATGGACGTGCAGCCCGAACGACATATTGCGGAGCGCCAAGTATCGGAGTTGATGCCCTACCCACTGGTAGCCCGGGGTGTCTACGAAACCTTGATCTCGCCAGTCTGCGAAGGGGTGTGCGCCACCGATACCGATCGCGACCCCCTGCGCCTCCGCCAGCGCGATGATCGAGCACCGCAGTTGTCGCACGCTCTCGACCGCTTCGTCGACACCTGACGCAACGGGAATGTCGCCTTCGAGAACCGTGTGCAGCAGCTCGTATCCCAGCTGATCGCGCAACTCGGACGGTGCGGCCTCGAGCAGCTGGTCCACGATGGGTGCGAGGTCACCAGTTGACGGGTCGCAGATCTGATACTCTTCTTCGACCCCTAGGGTGAGCGGACCTTTCATGGCGGACTACGGAAAAGCGGAGATCAGATAGGCGCGCTCGTTATCGTCGAGCGCATACAAGTCATAGAGGTGATCATCGGCTTCGGCTTGCAGCTCATCAATCTGTTTTTGAATGGTCTCAATTTGGGACTCGATCCGGGCCTGGCGCTGAAGGACCTCGACCACATGGGCGGTCGACATCGGCATGCGGATGTACTCCTCTAGATCCTCCCGCGTCATGCCATCCAATTGATCGAACCGTTGCTGAAGCCAGAACTCCAAGTACGTCGCCGCTTCCTCGGTCGTGGTGACAATCGTCGACCCGCGTGTGAATATCACTACCGGACCGCGTCGCTTGACACTCGCCACCGATCCCAATGGACGTGGCACGTTGATCTCCCGGATCATGCCTTCGGTCTCTCCGATCGGGATCACCTGGATTCCCGCCTCGTCAGCGATCTTCTGAACCTGACCCACGCCCCCCAGGAGACTCGCGTTCTCGCGGCCGAGCTTGAGAATCTTGTCTCTCACCTTTCGGAACGCGGCGCCGTTCGTCTTCGTCAGCATCGGGACCATGAACTCAGTCAGTCGTTCGACCGCAGGTACGGCTGGCTTCCCGGCTTGGCGCGGGTAGAAGTACCGCCAATAGAAATTGAATAATCGCGAGTTGAGTATGACCGCTAGATCCTCAGTCGGGGTCGTCTTTAGCCGCGGAACCATACCGATCAGCGAGCTGACCGGCAGCAGGTACTTCGGCACCAAGACGGTTACCGGTGCGTCCTTGGCTCTCAACATCAGCTTCGGGCTCTTGATCGCTTTCGCGTGATCGGCGTCAAACAGCTCGTTCTTCGGGGTGCGACTGAAGCAAAGCGGCGGCTTGAACGAATGTCGCGCCACAAGCGATTTGCGCTCGACAAAGCCAACCGCTCGGTTGCGCTTGCGTGTGTCGTACGATTCCCACTCGCATCGACCGATCAGCTGATCGCGCCCACGCTTGTCCATGGGATCTGGCGTCCCGGTCAAGAACTCGACCAGCCGGGACAGCGTCACAGTGCGCACTTTGACACGCTGATAACGGGAGGCGATCGCTTTAGCGACCTTTGTGCTACGCGACCGGCGAGTGTAGACCATGCATGAATGAAAGAGTCAAGTTGTCCTCAAAACTCGGGCGGGATCCATGCGCGCCGCCCGGAGGGCGGGTGAAACCGCTGCGACGACGCTCACCAAAAACCCCAAGCTAAGACCAGCTATAACGATCGGCCACGAAAGCCAGAAAAATGTCTCCGGCAGTAGCGGCAGCGTGGGAAGGGCTCGATCAAGCACCTGATCTGCTACCCGCGATGCCGCGATGGCAACGACGACTCCGATCCCCGACCCCACCAATCCCAGCAGCGCCGCCTCGGAGAGGAACAGCATTCGAATATCGTTGCGGCTGGCGCCAACCGACCGAAAAACACCGATCTCGTGACGCCGCTCCATGATCGACAGGGCTGTCGCATTAGCGATCCCGATACCGGCAACGACCAAGACCACCACCCCGATCAACCCGAAAGCGGCTTGCAGCATATTTGTCAATGTGCGAACCCGGCTGGCGATCTCACGACCGGTCGCGACCGCGTAGCCGAGCGACTCGATCTGATCAGCGATCTCGTCCACGTCCTGGGCGCGCCCGGCTACGACGTTTAGTTGGATGTAGGCGGGCGACTCCTCGCCCACGAGGTCACGGTTCCAACGGTTCACGGTCGAAAGCGGCAGACTGACACCAACGAGTGGCACGCGATCGCTAACACCGACGATCCTGATCGGCACCCTGCGCACGCCACCGGCAGTCGACGGATTGAACGAAGATGAGCCCACGATCAGAGTCGCGCGCTGGCCGTTGAGAATCTGCATCGTGAGCTGTGGGAGGTCGTTGGCTTTCGCAAACCCGGTGTTGTACATGTCGATCAGGTCACTCGAAATGACCGCCGGAATCACGCCCGTAACCTCGGCGTCAAACCCAGAGTCTTCCGGGAGCTGATCGACCACCAGATCGGGTTCGATGCCGAACACACCCGTGTCGGTAACAAACCCTCGACCAAAGAAGCTGGCTCTCATCTGAGCAGGAAGCTTCAGGCCGGCCATCGGCATTACGCGATCGACACCATCCAGCGCTGCGATCCGCTCGGCGGCTTGATCATCCAGACTCGACAGCGGACTCTCGAATCGCAAGATGGAAAGCGAAAACGCTTTCGGCACGACGACGATGTGCGTAATTGGAATGGAGGACACAACCCGATCGAGGAGCGCTCTTCGCGTGCCGCTCACAAATGCGAGCAGAAACACCAGTAGCGCCACGCCGAGCGCAACACCGCCGATCAGCAGCACGCTGCGCGCGCTGTGGCGCCTGAGGTTGCGAGAGGCTCGCGCTAACGCCTGGCCTGTCCTCATTCGACCAACCGTCCGTGTTCTAATCGCAGGACCTTATCGGCGATCGCCGTGATCGCCGGATCGTGGGTCACGATCACAACCCCCAACCCTTGTTCCCGCGCCAATGCTTCAAGTTGAGCTACGATGTCGGCACCGGTTTCCTCATCGAGATTGCCCGTAGGCTCATCTGCCAACACAAAATCGGGGCGATTAACCAGCGCTCGGGCGATAGCGACGCGCTGCCGCTGCCCGGCCGACAGCGTACCCGCTGGCTGATCGATCTGCTGGCCAAGATCTACCGCTTCGAGGGTCTCTCGCCCGCGCGCCTCTGGGTCATCTGGCGAGCGACGCGAAAAGAGGAACGGCACGAGGACGTTCTCGAGCGCTGTCTCCGCACCGTTCAAGTGAAACGACTGGAACACGAACCCGATCCGTTCGTTGCGGTAGCGTGACAGCTCACGGTCGCCGCGCGCGTATAGTTCCTCACCGTCGATCAAGACGGTTCCCGACGTCGGATGTTCGAGGCCTCCCAGCGCGTTCAGCAATGTCGTCTTGCCTGAGCCTGAGCGGCCAACCACGACGGTCACTTCGCCCGAGGTCAGCTCGAACGAAACCCCCTTCAGCGCACCCACCTCACGCTCCGCGAGCGGGTAGGTCTTTACCAGGTCACGACAGACGATCTGCATCCGAGCCTACCTAGAAAGAGACCCCGCCGGGTCAGCCGACGGGGTCTCGCGATGTCCGCGGGAGTGTTTGGAGAGGAGCCTACTGCCCGCCCCCCATCCCGTGAACGTACTCGGCCACGGCGTTGATCTCAGCGTCGGTCAGCGTACCCTTCCAGGCGATCATCGCCGTTCCGGGACTGCCGTTCTCGACGACGTTGACGATCGCCGCCACCGACCCGTCACCAGTCGTCCATGTAGCATCGGTGAGGTCCGCTGGCGGGGGCTCCAACCCGACCGCAGCCGCACCACCACCCATGCCGTCATCACCGTGACACGTGGCGCAATTGGTGGCAAACACCGCCCGGCCGTCGGCGGCCTCCATGGCGTCGTCGGCCGGGGCGCCGGCATCCGGCATCTCTCCGGCCGGCTCTTCCGCCGGCGTGCCGTCACCGCCGCCACCACCACAAGCGGCCAAACCGACCACCACGACAGACACTGCTAGCGAGCGAATAAGTATGTGCATCGGCCTTCTCCTAGGACCTGGTTGCTTTTGGGGCATGACCCCAGCCCCGTGATCAACAGCGGTTTGCGACTCGGGCTGCAAAGTATAGCGCGTGCGGCGAGCGCGTCAAAACCCGAGTTCAGCTACGGCCACTCGGAACAGCTCGATCAAGTCCGCTAGCGACAACTCGGCCGCCGGGCGCGGCTTGGAGACGCGCCCACCGGCGACGATCGTCGCACCGAGCCGAGATTGGGTCAACGTGGAGGACGCACAGATGACGACGGCAGGAAGGGTTCTCCGGCTGGCCTCATAGACGACGCACCCAGTCACCTTGCCGCTGCCGCTCTGGTCGTCGAACCGTCCTTCGCCCGTGACCACACCGTCGGCCCGGTCCAGCGCCTCACCGAGCCGCGCCAACTCCGTGATCCATTGGGTGCCGAGAACGATCTGAGCACCCAGAAACGCCCGACAGCCAGCGCCCAGACCACCGGCGGCACCGTGGCCGGTCGAGTCAACCACGTCGGCAGCGACGCCGAGATCCGCGACCCACCTGCGGGCGAGTACTGTCAGGCCAGTCTCCAAGCGTTCGACCGCGGCTCGATCGGCGCCCTTTTGGGGACCAAAGACAGACGCCGCACCAGACGGGCCCAGCAGCGGGTTGGTCACGTCAACGAGGGCGGTGACCTCCACCCCATCGGTCAACAGCCGCTCGTCCGGAGGCACGATCCTCGCCAGGTTCGCCAGGTCACCGGTGCGAACGATCAAGTCGCCGCGTCGATCCTGAAACCGATACCCCAACGCGCGTGCCATCCCAAAACCGCCGTCGACGGTCGCCGAACCCCCGAGGCCGATCACCAATCGACGGGCACCAAGACCACTGGCGCAGGCGATTAGCTGGCCGACCCCGAACGAATCCACATCGAGCGGGTTGCGCTCGGCTGGCCCCAGGTTCGCCAATCCAACTGCGGCGGCGCTCTCCAGATAGACCGTTTCGTGCTCGGGGTCCCAGCCCCACTGAGCGTCTGTGGGTCGACCGAGCGGATCCCTCACCCGCGCCCTCACGTCGAGAACGCGCGGTCGGTAGTATCGAACGACGTCTATCAACCCGTCGCCGCCATCCGACAGCGGCCGGGCAACGATCTCCAACTCTGGACTCGCGACCGACGCCCACGCTTCGACGTTGAACGTCCCCTTGAATGCGTTGGGGGCCGCGACGACGGTTTTCAGCTGGTCAGCGCGCGGTCGAGGTCATCGATCAAGTCTTCGGCCGCTTCGACTCCCAGCGCGAGCCGCACCGTCTGATCTGGCATCCCACGCTGAGTGCGCTGGTCAGACGTCAAATGGCGGTGTGACGTCATGGCCGGCATCGAGACCAGCGACTCGACACCGCCCAGGCTCGGTGCCAAGCGAATCCACCTGAACCGCGCGACGATTTCTTGCGTTTCGGTCGGTGTCGCGCGCGGGATGAACGCTACCACGCCCCCGGCACCTCTCAAGACGCGAGCGGCGACATCGTGATCAGGGTGATCGGGGAGCGTGGGGTAGAAAACCCGCTCGATCCTGGGGTGCGACGCGAGGTACTCGGACACCGCTCGCCCATTTTCGTTGTGGCGTGCCATCCGCAGCGCCAGCGTCTTGATGCCGCGCTCGAGCAGAAAGACCGCGTGCGGGTCGGCCGAGCCACCCAAGCTCGCCAGCATTTGGGTGGCGCGTTCGATCAGGACAACATCGCCGGCGAGAACGCCACCGATCAGGTCTGCGTGACCGCCCAAGTACTTGGTGGCGCTGTGCATGACGAGATCGACGCCGAGCTCGACCGGTCGCTGATTGATCGGCGTCGCGAACGTCGCGTCGACCAGCGATACAAGCCCGCGATCACGTGCCAGCCCGGCCAAAGCCTCGCCATCCGCCACCCGCACCAACGGGTTGGTGATCGCCTCCCACAAGAGCAGCTTGGTGTTCGGCTTTATCGCCGCTTCCCACGCCTCCGGTTCGTGACCCGCAGCGTAGGTGACTTCGATCCCCCAACCCGGCAGCTCGTCGTCGAGCAAACGGTGGGTGCCCCCGTAGAGCTCCGGGGCCGCCACCAAGTGATCGCCGGCGCGGCACACGGTCAGAATGGCGGTCGACAGCGCCGCCATCCCGCTCGACAAGATCAGCGCCGCGCGAGCACCCTCGAGCGCGGTAATCCGCTCCTGCACGGCGATCTGGGTGGGATTGTTCCCGTATCGCGTGTAGACGAGCGGACGATCCCCGGCCGGATAGTCAAACGTCGACGCCTGATAGATCGGCGTTACGACCGCCCCGTGAGCATCCTCGAGCCGACCAGCCTGAACCGCCAGCGTATCGATGTGTGGTTTGCGAGATGGGCTAGCGTTCATGCACGACCTCCTTGAGCGTCGAATAGAGTCGACTCGTTCCACGTACTGTCGCCGCGGTGGTCGCCGCCACGACGGCCCCCTCGAGCGCCTGTTCCGGCGAACGCCCGCAGCCACAATGCAGCGCGAACCACGCGGCGCCAAAGACGTCTCCGCAGCCGGTCGGGTCGACCGCGGCGACTGTTCGACCCGGACACTCAACGATATCGCCGTCGGCTCCGTACCAGGCGGCGCCGTCAGCTCCGTAGGTGACCAGCACGCCACGCACACCGAGGGTGTGGACATGTGCGGCGAGTTTGGCAACCGATTGTCGATCCAACGGTTCCGGGTCTCCGGCCCACAAGAGCGCAGCCTCGGCCGCGTTCAACTGCAACCACGTGACGTCCGCCACCCACGCTTCCCAGTCCGGCGGCCGATGCGGACCACGCGACCGATCAGACGCGGGTTCGAGGCACAAGCTATGGAGATCGAGGTACAACGCTCCTTCGAACGCGCTCTTGAGCGCATCAAAAGTCAACCGCTCGACCTCGGTACCCGAGACGAGGTTCCACAGCCAGGCATCGAGCCGTCCCGGCCACGGTGCCAGGTCGCCCGGGCTGAGCGGGGGAAGTCCCCCGTCCTGAGTCTCGTCCCGCCTGTCTTCGGCGTGGTATTCGATATGCACCCGATTGTTCGGTGCCTCGACCCGTTTGACGCCGTCCAGCACGACGCCCGGCAAAGCGGACCAATCGCTGCGCACCGTCTCGATAGCGTCCGCGCCGACGACGAGCACCGGGTGGAGCCGCACCTCGGACGGGAGCAGCGCACTCAGGGTGTGCACGGCGTAGTAGATCCCACCCATGTCGCTGGTCCGTATCCCGTCAGCGGTGTCGATCGTGTCGATGACCGCCGTCCCGGTCACGCCGACGTTCACCGCACTTGCGGCGCGAATGACGCGTCGCGGCTCACTCGACCGCCTGCAGCGCCAGTCGGGCAGCACCGATCAGCCCCGCCCGGCCATCGAGCCTCGACAGTCCAAAGCTGGGCTGTGGGCCCGCGGGTCCGACGTCGGACTCGATGCCAGCTTGGAGGCGGGCGCCAAAAGCGTCCCACGAGCCGGCCAGCCCACCGGTGAACGTCACCTGATCGGGATCGAACAAGACCACCGCGTGCGCGACCCCACGAGCCAGCGCGTCGATCGCTCGATCCATCCACGGTACGACGCTCTCATCGCCTTCGACATAGGCCCGAAAAACGTTCGCCAGCGATACCTCTCGCTCGCCGCCAACGGTCGCTTGTTCGATCAGCGCGTGGCCACTGAAGTACGCCTCGACACACCCCCGCCGACCGCAAGTGCACCTCCGGCCGCCGGGCTCGATCACCTGGTGCCCGATCTCGAGCGCGCCACCGGCCGCGCCGTGAAACAGTCGACCGTCAGCCACCAAACCGCCGCCGATACCCGTCCCGAGTGTAACCATGAGCATCACCTTGGCTCCGCGGCCGGCCCCGACCCACGCCTCGCCCAGCGCGGCCGCATTGGCATCGTTGTCGAGCCACACCGCACAACCGAGCTCCTCGACGAACATCGACCGGAGCGGGACTCGCTCCCACCCCAGGTTCGGCGCCAGCTCGATGATCCCCTCGGAAAGCTCGAGCGGCCCGGGTGCTCCGATACCGACGCGCTCGATGGCGACGCCTACGTCCTCCGCAACGGCACGACAGCGGGCACTGATCTCGGTCACCGCTTGGGCCGGATGGGTTGGCGTCCTCAGGCGCTGCTCGGCGATCACCCAACCCTGGTTGTCGACCACGCCAACCCGGGTCTCGGTCCCGCCCAGATCGACACCGATGGCGACGGTGTCGGGAGAACTCTCACTCCGCGGCACGACGGACCTTCATCAACCCGTTTCCTCGCCAGTCGCGGTGGAAACAATCCCTCCGCATATCACCCGTCAAATCGATCAACATCACGTCTCGATCTGAAGCGCCGCCAAGAACGCTTCCTGCGGGATCTCCACAGTTCCGACCTGCTTCATCCGCCGCTTCCCCTCCTTCTGGCGCTCGAGGAGCTTGCGTTTCCGCGTTACGTCGCCGCCGTAACATTTCGCGGTCACGTCCTTTCGCATCGCGCTCGCCACCTCGTCGACGACCTTGTGCATGATCTGCGGCTTGATCGAAAGAACGACGATTTCGGATCGCTCGACGACAGTCGCCCCGTGGCGGTCACCCTCAGGGTCAC
>CBDUCI010000039.1:0-13826 GCA_965365605.1 uncultured bacterium | reverse complement strand
CCTCGAGATCAACCAGCAGGTTGCCCACGAGGCGATCGCCAGCATCGCGGACGGTGTCCAGGTCCCCCCACCCCTCGAGAAGCGGAGGTGGCGGCGCTCCGACTGCACTTTCCGACAGATCGACGAGCTCGAGGTTGAGCGCTAGCTGGTCGCGGTTGTCGGCGAGTTTTTGGCGCACTCGCTCGTCGACCCGCAGATCGCGATCGATCCAGTCCCGAACGTGACCGCGCGAAGTGATCAATTTGCGCGCCATCGATGGGGTGACGATTCGAGGGATGCCGTCGGCATCGTCGCCCGACAGCGCCAGAAAGTCGACGACGTAGGCCGGTGTGACGCCGAGGATCGGTTTGACGTCGGAGAAACGAACCGTTCCGCGCACGCGCCCTTGCATCCGAGTCGAACCGGAGAGGAGCTGCATGAAGTCCTTGTCGTCGGAACGGATGACGATCGGCTCGGTGCCTTCGATGGCGTGGCAAACCGCGGCCAGCAGCTCGTCCGCCTCGCGCCCGTCGGACCGGTACTGGACGGCGCCCAGCCCCGACAGCGCGGCCAGCATCGATTCGAAGTCTTCGCGTCCGGCGTGATCCCAGATCTCGGGGCGATCGCGATAACCGGGCCAGCGTTCGCGTTTCCACAAGCGCTCCGCATTCCAGAACAACGCGTACGGCCCCTCCGCGTCGTTGACCGCTTTGCGCAACATGCGCGGCACCTGGAAGGTGAGTGGCGATTCGACGCGCCCCTTGAGCGCGTGCCAGGCAGCGAACGCGATCATGCCGGCGTCGATCAGCTGCATATCAGCGCGGCGCTCAGGATCGGTGGCCCTGCGAAGCGACCGTGACGAGATTTCGTATCATGGTGGAGACGTTACGAGCCAAGATCGCCGCGGGCGAGCGGTTGGGTTCGAGCGATGGCGAGGCGATGCTCACGACGATGGGGCTGACCGAGCTCGGCGTGCTGGCGAACCGCGAGCGCTTCCGCCGCCACCCCAAGCGCGAGGTGACGTACGTCATCGATTCCAACCCCAATTACAGCAATGTCTGCAACATCGATTGCGTCTTCTGCGCCTTCTACCGACACGAGGACGAGCCGGGAGCGTACACGCACGCGGTCGACGAAGTGCTCGAGCAGATCGGCTGGGCGGTGGAGCAGGGGGCCACTACGGCACTGCTGCAGGGCGGCGTAAACCCGGCGCTTCCGTTCGAGTACTACCTCGACGTCGTGCGCGAAACGGTGGCCCGTTTTCCCACGCTGACGCCACACTTTTGGAGCGCGGTCGAGATCCAGGGGATGGCCGAGGTTTCGGGTCGTTCGATTCGCGACGTGCTCGAAGCGTTGTGGGAAGCCGGTCAGCGGACGATCCCCGGCGGTGGCGCCGAGATCCTAGCGCCCCGGGTGCGGAAGAAACTGGGGATAAGGAAGGGTGGTCCCGAGGCGTGGCTCGATGTTCACGCTACGGCTCACGAAGTCGGGTTCTGGACTACCGCGACGATGATGTACGGATCGATCGAGACCCCAGGCGAGCTCGTGGAGCACCTCGATCGGGTGCGCGCGCTGCAGGACCAGTCGCTGGCACTCGAAGAAGCGACCCGGGCCGATCGACCCGGCGCGTTTACGGCGTTCATCCCGTGGTCGTTCAAGCCTGGGAACACGCCGCTGGAGAAGATTCGGCCGATCCCCGAGGGACCGGCGACCTATTTGCGGGTACTCGCGCTAAGCCGTTTGTACCTGGACAACGTCGACCACGTCCAGGCGTCATGGTTCTCGGAAGGCAAAAAGACCGGTCAGGTCGCGCTCCACTGGGGCGCCGACGACTTTGGCGGCACGCTGTTCGAAGAGTCGGTCCACGCCGAGGCCGATTTTGTGAGCACCGTGACTGTGGGCGAGATCCGTCAGCTCATCGAAGAGGCCGGTTTTGAACCGGTTCAGCGGACGACGCTCTACGAACGCCTGCCGGAAACCCCGCTCGAAGCGATCGCCCAACACACTCCCCGCCGTGCGGGTCGCACCGACCCGAGCGTGCTACCGATCGTCAGTTAAGCGCTCTCTGAAGTCTCGCCAACGGTGGTGCGCCCGGTAATCTCGCGGGGCACAATGCGGACGACGCGGGCGGCCGCAATACGCGCGAGGTCTTGCGGTCCGACCTCGACGTCGAGGCCGGTTTGACCGCGCAGCGCGCGCAGTGCGTCGAGCTGGCCATCGCTGTCGTCGACGAACTCCGCGTCGCCGGTAATGACGACCGAGCTCCACTCGGCGTTGCCTCGCTCGACCTCGGTCACGCACAAGCAGACCCCCGAGCGGGTTTCGATGTTGGACGTCTTGCGGCCGATCTTGTTGGCGATGTAGAAGTGGTCGCCGTCGTACCCGTACACGACGGGCACAGCGTACGGGAAGCGTTCTTCGAGGGTCGACAGCACGCCCCACCAGTTGCGATCGAGGAACCGCCTGATCTCGTCATCGGCGAGGGCCCGGGATTCCCTGAAGCCGGCTCGATGGGTCGTCCTGGTATCGGCCCTCACGGACAACTCTGCTGCTCGCTTCGCTCGATGAACGTCACCGGATCCTCACGAGCCTCGATTCTGATCGCGGCGACCGGTGCGGTCAGCGCTTGGGTCGTCACACAACCCGGGCCAGGTGAAACCTCCACGACCTGAACGAACAGCTTGCCCCCGTGCTCATGAACGGCCGGAATCGTTATGAGGTATCCGCCGCTTGATTGTCGGCCCATCGTCGCCACGATCACCATCTGGCGGTCGAAATCGACCCCTGGCGGATCGGGTTGCGGCACCTGAAGGATAGTGAGCTCGGTCCAGAGCGCGTGCCAATCCTCAATGGTCCGGATTACCAACCGGCGCCGATCCCCGATGCCCGAGTAGAAGCGGTTGACGATTTCTTCGATCGGCTCGACGGTCAGCTCGGTAGCACCTTTGGGGACGGTCGGTGGTGTCGTACCGTCGGTCGGGGTCTGGGCCCTAGCGCAGGAGATCATCACCCACGGCGTCAACGCGAGCACGAGAAACAGCGAGCGCATCAGATCAACTCGATCGAGCCCACCGGCTCGATCAACGCTCGTTCTGCACCGCGATCGAACAACGTGCGCAGCGCGCGGTGGCCCTCTTCACCCATATCGCGCGTGTAATTGTTGACGTACATCTTGACGAATGTTCGCGCTTGCTCGGTGTCGAGCCCACGACCGAAGTCGAGCGCGTATGCCACGGCGTCGTCTTCGTGGTCGAAGGCGTAACTGATCGAGTCCGACAACCCGCGCGCGATCTCGCCGGCCAGCGCGGGCCCCACGTCCTTGCTGACGACATCGAGTCCCAAGGGCAACGGCAACCCGGTGTCGTCCAACCAGAGAGCACCGAGGTCGCCGAGCTTGACCAGACCTTGGGAGCTGTAGGTGATCTGGCCCTCGTGGATCACCAAGCCCGCATCGACTTGCCCATCGGCAACCGCAGACGGGATCTGGTCAAACGGGTAGACGATCGGTTCGAAGTCGGGGAGGTACAGTTGGGCCACCAAGTACGCTGTCGTAAGCGGGCCGGGGATCGCCACCCGCTGCCCGCTCAATGCGTCAAGCGACTCCGGACCATCAGGCAGTGCGACGATGATCGGTCCGTACCCCTTTCCCATCGACGCGCCGCAGTGCATGATCCAGTAGTTGTCCTGTACGGCCGGGAACGCGTGTGCGCTGATCGCTGTGATCTCGATCTCGTTCGCGATCGCCATCTCGTTCAAGGTCTGGATGTCCTCGAGCACGTGCTCGACGCCGAAATCGCGGATCTTGACGGCACCCATCGCGAGCCCGAAGAACATGAAGGCGTCGTCCGGGTCGGGGCTGTGACCGAACTGTAGGACGCGCGACGTAGTCTCTGGCGAAGGTCGTTTCATGGCTGGGCGAACCTACCGGGCCAACGGTGCGATGAGCAATGCGACGGAGCTATGGTCGCGATTTGTTTTCGGTATATATTCGGTCCAATCCCGCGTTGACACGCGATCAACGCCGGTCTACGATATGTCGTCGTCGCCCTGAGTCGAACCCCAATCGGTAGGGTCCCGCCGCGTTGAGAACCGTCCGCTACCTGGCCGTCGAAGGCATCATCGGGGTCGGGAAGACGTCCCTCGTCCACCGCCTCCATTCCGACATGGGCGGGTTGCGGGTGCTCGAGCTGGTCGAGGAGAATCCATTCCTGGTCGGCGGTTTCTACCAGGACATGGAACGGTACGCGTTCAACACCGAGATGTTCTTTCTGTTGGCCCGGTTTCGTCAGCAGCGCGAAGTAGCGCGGGTTGTCCGCGAAACCGACGAGCCGATCCACTCCGACTACGTATTCCAAAAGAATCGCATTTTCGCCGAGCTCACGCTTTCGGGCGACGATTTTCAGGTTTGGCGTCGCCTTTTCGACACGCTAACGGACGAGATCGTGAGGCCCGATCTGGTGGTTTACTTACGCGCTGACACGGATGCGGTGATGGAACGGATCCGGCAGCGCAACCGGCCGTTCGAGCGCGACCTGTCGCGCGAGTACTTGTCGCGTCTCAACGAGGCCTATGAGCGGTACTTTGACGCATACACGCATGACTTGCTGACGATCGACGTGACCCGGCTCGACTTCGTTCGGAGCGATGCCGACTATGCGGCGGTGCGCGCGTTGATCGACTACCGGGTCGGGGCGATCGAGGCTGGCCAGCAAGAGCTCGAGCTGGTGACCGGGACGGCGAGCCGGTGAAGACGTTCTGCGCGGTCGCCGGCAACATCGGCTCGGGGAAGTCGACTCTCACTCGGCTGTTGGCCGATCGTCTGGCCTGGCGGCCGTACTACGAACACGTCGATGGAAACCCGTATCTGGCGGATTTCTACGCCCGGATGGATCGCTGGTCGTTTCATCTTCAGATCTATTTCCTTTCGAAACGGTTCCAGCACCATCAGGAGATCATGGCCATACCCGAATCGGTAATTCAGGATCGCACGATCTACGAAGACGCTGAGATCTTCGCCCGCAACCTGCATGAGAACGGTTACCTCGATGACCGCGACTTTGAGAACTACTGCGAGTTGTTCAGCATCATGACGCAGTTTCTCGATCCACCCGATCTGCTCATCTATTTGCGGACGTCCGTGCCGGTCCTCGAGGACCGCATTCGCACGCGGGGCCGCGACTACGAGCAGACGATTCCGACCACGTACTTGGAACAGCTCGACGGACACTACGAGGATTGGATCGCGCATTACGACTTGTCTCCGGTGCTCGTCGTCGAGACCGACGCCCGCAATCTGGTCGACGAAGAAGCTGAGCTGATCAAGGTCGCCGATCGGGTTCAACGCAAGCTCGAAGTGACCCGTGGGTACGCGCTGCCGATCTAATCCGCGCGGAACTGGATCGCTTCTGAAAAGCTGCGTGCTGGCGACGGCAGTGGCGGCAGCTTTTCCGTCGATCGCTTCCGCACAAGAAGAGCCGACTTCGGACAACGTGGCCATGGCGATCGCGCGTGGTGACAGCTTGCTGAGAGTCTTTGACACTCGGGCCGCGATCGACGCCTACAGGGAGGGGCTCTCTGGTAGCGATGAGAATGCTGAGCTGCTGCGAAAGATATCGCGTGCGATCGGCAACCTGGCCGAGGAAACGCCCGGGCGAGACGGTGATGAAGAAGCGCATCGCGAAGCGGTCGAGCTGGCTCGCCGAGCGGTCAACGCCAGCCCCGAGACGGCGCGTACGCACGCCACGCTGGCAGCAGCGCTCGGTCGACTCGCGCTCTACGAGGGCGGGAGACGCAAGGTCGAGTTGGCGCGCGAGGTAGAACTCGAAGCGCGACGCGCTGTCGAGCTCGACCCATCCGATTTTGCGGCCTTCATCGTGCTCGGTGTGCTAAACCGTGAGCTGGCCACGCTGAACCCCTTTCTCAAAGCGTTTGCGCGTGCCTTTTTTGGCAGGCTGCCGGAGGCGTCGCTCGAGCGCAGCGCGGCCCATCTCGAGCGCGCTGTCCAGCTGGCGCCTCAAATCACCGCCGCTCGCTACGAGCTCGCGCTCACGTATCTCGAGCTCGACCGCAAGTCTGCTGCGATCCAAGCGCTGCGCACCGTCCTCACGATAGAACCCCAGGAACGCCTCGATCAGGTGTTGCAGGAACGAGCCGCGGCGCTCGCACGCGAGCTCGAGAGTTAGTACACAGAGCGAGAACGCTTGACGACACCTGGATCGGGTGGAACTTGAGTCATCGCATGATGACTGCAAGGTGTTTCATACTCGCGATCGGGCTTCAACTCGTCGCTTCCACATTGGCGGATGCACAAACGGTCGGTGGGCAAGACTCGGTCGTCCTGGGCGACAGCTTGATGACGGCGGGCAAGACGGCAGATGCGATCGAAGCCTATCGCACGGGGCTCGAGCAGCATCCCGATGACGCGACGTTGCTGTCCAAGCTGTCGATCGCGCTCGTTAGCCGGGCTCACGAGACGCCGGGCCGCGAGGGCGACGAGCCGTTCCTGGTCGAGTCCGTCAACGTCGCCAGCGCGGCCGTTCGGAGCGATCCGGACCTGTCGCGCGCGTACACGGCGCTTTCGATCGCTGTCGGTCGTTACGGCCAACATCTGGCGTACGTCCATCGAATAAAACGCGCGCGGGAAGTGATCGATCTCGCCAGGCAGGCCAAGGCGGTGGTCGAGTACGCCCTCGTGCTCGACCCCTACGATTTTGCTCCGCACACGATTCTGGGCGTGTGGCACCGCGAGCTGACGATCGTTCATCCGGCGGCCAAGGCGGTTGCGCGGCTCTTTCTCGGAGGGTATCCGGATGTGTCGTTGGAGGAGAGCGCGCGGTTTCTCAACCGCGCCGTCGAGCTGGCCCCGGATCGGGTGACGGTCCGGACTCAGCTGGCACTCACCTTGTTGGCGATGGATGATATCGATGCGGCGCTCGAGGAGCTTCGGATGGCGGTCGAGCTCGATCCGCGCAGCGGCTTGGAGCGCCGCCAACAAGAAGAGGCGCGCTTGCTGATCGAAGAGCTCGAGCGAGAGTTGGAGTAAGAGAGAGGTTTGCTAAACGCGATCTTGCACCTCCGGTTTCCGTTCGTCTACGTGCTATCTCCGATCTACGTGTGGGGCGCATACTCGGCGCCGGGCCCCTGGACGGTGCGCACGACGCTTGGGTTCGCGCTCGTACACCTGCTCCTGTATCCAGGCGCGAACGCCTTCAACTCGGCGTACGATCGTGACGAGGGTCCGATCGGTGGGTTGGCGAACCCGCCCGAGGTGCCGATCGGAATGGAGCGGTGGAGCACCATGTTGCAGGCCGTGGGCGCGGCGTTGGCCCCACTCGTCGGTTGGGTGTTCGCGGCAGCCTACGTCGGGTTGTGGCTCATCTTCACTGCTTACTCGCATCCCAGAGTTCGATGGAAGCGATCGCACATCGTGGCACTGATCGCGATCGCGATCGGCCAAGGAGGTTTCGGCTGGACGCTGGGTTGGAGCGCCACCGGAGGTGGCTGGCCGCTTGATGCGGTTGGTCACTGGTCGCTCGCCGCGGCGATCGCGGTCGTCGCGGCGATGTACCCGCTGACGCAGGTATATCAACTGGAAGCCGACGCTGCTCGGGGGGAAACAACGCTGGCCGCGCGGCTCGGCGTGCGCGGCACGCTCGTTTGGGCTGGCGCCGGGTTCTTGGTGCTGGCAGCGGCCGGCTGGTTTATCGGTCACCACGGCCTGACGGTCTACGGATTGGCGGTGGCCCTCGGTGCAGCGGTGGTTGGCGTCGATCGCCCAGGGGGCTGGATCCCGTCTCATCGGTGGGTCATGACGGTGGCGTACGTAAACGCCACGTTTCTGCTGCTGTTCATGATCGCGACGTGGGGATGAAGCACGAGAACGGATTTCGACCGGCGCGATGGCTGCCCGGGGGACACCTGCAGACGATGTGGGGACGCGTTCTTCGTCGCGGCCCCAAGGTCGCTATGCGGCGCGAAGCGTGGACAACGCCGGATGGCGACGAGTTGTTGCTCGATTGGGTCGACGGGCCGGACGAGGCGCCTTTGGTGGTCGTGCTGCACGGCCTCGAGGGCAGCTCGCATTCGCTCTACGTCCACGGTCTGTTGGACGGCGCCCGCCGCAGAGGCTGGCGCGGGCTGGCGCTCAATTTCCGCTCGTGCGCGACTCCGCTCGACGATCCCGACGGCGATCCGATTCTGAATTCGGGGGATCGGATGTACCACTCCGGTGAGACGAGCGATCTCGATTGGCTGGTCGGCGAGCTGGAGCGGAGTCAGCCCGGGCTGAGACTTGGGCTGATCGGCGTTTCGCTGGGGGGGAACGTGCTTCTCAAGTGGCTCGGGGAGCGCGGGGAAAGCGCCCCTCAAGCGGTGCGAGCCGCGGCCACGATCTCGGTGCCGTACGATCTGGCGGCCGCGTCGAGCCATCTCGAGTCAGGCTTTGGGCCCTACTACGTCCGATACTTTCTCGACAGCCTGAAACCCAAGGCGCTGGCGTTCGCCGAGCGTCACCCCGACAAAGTCGACGTCGCCGGCGTGCGCGCTGCCAAGACGTTCTGGGCATACGACGATGCAGCGGTGGCGCCGGTCCACGGTTTCAAGGACGCCGCCGATTACTATGCCCGCTCGTCGTCGATCGACTTTGTCGACCGGATCACCGTTCCGACGCTGCTTCTGAGCGCCGTCGATGACCCCTTCTTGCCGCCCGAGGTGCTACCTGAGGTCGAGCGTCGCGCCGCCGCCAGCGTCGAATGCTGGTTCACCCCCAAGGGCGGCCACACCGGGTTCGTCACCGGCCCGCCGTGGGCACCAAGGTGTTGGGCCGAGGAGCAGGCGGTGGCGTTCTTGGCCGAACAGATTGGGAGGTAGCCCCGCGCCTTGCATTTGCGTTCAGGCCTATTATCATGGTCCCAGGTCTAACCAAAACAAACCGACGCGTATTCCTTGAGTTCGGGAGGGATCAGATGTCTGACTTCCGTCCGCTAAGACGCCTCCATCTGGTGGGCGTCTTCTTTTTTGCCTTGTTTCTCTTGCCTTCGATCCTCTCCGCTCAGGTTACGACCGGTGCGATGAGCGGCGTGGTGACCAGCACCGAAGGTGAGCCGCTGGTCGGTGCTACGGTGATCGCGATTCATGAACCCACCCAAACACAGTACGGCGCGGTGGTGCGCGAGGGCGGAAACTTCAACATCAGCAATATGCGGATTGGAGGTCCCTACACCGTCAGGGTCCAGATCCTTGGCTACGAGGATGGAATGGAAGCGGACGTTTTCGTAAGCCTGAACCAGACGGTCGCGACTGACTTTGAACTTGTTGCGGAAGCGATCGAGGTCGCAGGGATTGAAGTCATCGCGGAAGAAGATCCGGTGCTGAACAGCCACCGGACGGGCGCGGCGACGTACGTAACTTCCGATCAGGTGGTGGAGCTGCCCTCGATCCGCCGCAGTACGCGGGACCTGTCTCGACTCGACCCGCGCAGCGACGGCAACTTCTCGTTTGGTGGGAAAAACTGGCTGTACAACAACATTTCCCTCGACGGGTCGTACTTCAACAACCCGTTCGGCCTGGACGATCCCGCGCCCGGTGGACAGACGGCATCAGAGCCGGTTCCATTTGATGCCATCGAGGCGGTTCAGGTTTCGATCGCACCCTTTGACATCCGCCAGAGCGGGTTCACCGGCGCGGCGATCAACTCGGTGACCAAGAGCGGCACCAACCAGTTTAAGGGAACGGCGTACACGTTCACCCGCAACGAGAGCTTTATCGGCGACAAGGTCAGCGGCTCGGATGTCTTGAACCCCGACTTGTCGTTCAACCAGTCGGGATTCAGCCTCGGCGGTCCGCTCAAACAGGATCAAGCCTTTTTTTTCATCAACTACGAACGCATACGACGGGACGACCCGGGCTCGAACTTCGTGGCAGCGCGTCCGGGCTTATCGGGTCCGTTTGTCTCGAGGGTGGATGCGTCGGATCTGGAGGCGATCAGCGAGCGACTGTTGGACTCCTACGGTTACGTCACCGGCCCGTTTGAGGGTTACATCCACGAGACGAACAGCGACAAGTTCCTCGGTAAGCTCGATTGGAATGTGAACGACAACAACAACTTCATCTTCCGGTACAATCGGCTCCGCGCGGACCGAGCCCTACCGCCCCACCCGTTCGCGATCAGCATCAACAACACCGGGCGGGGGCCAAACGAGAACAGCCTCCCGTTCCAGAACTCCGGCTACGCGATCAACAACGAGCTCGACTCGTATGTGTGGGAGCTGAACACGCAAGCCGAGAGCTACGCCAACCGCTTGTTCGCCAGCTACAACCGGTTCCGTGACTTCCGCGATCCTAACAGCGCCCCGTTCCCGACGCTGGAGATCGGCGTCGGCGGTATCACGTATACGACGGTTGGCCATGAGCCGTTCTCGATCAACAACGTGCTCAACCAGGACGTGTTTCAGATCACCGAGGAGCTGAGCATCTACAGCGGGAACCACGTCTACACGCTGGGAGGTGGCTACGAGAGGTTCCAGTTCGACAACTCCTTCAACCTCTTTTTCTTTGGTGTTTTTGCTGCACCACCGGTGGCTGGGGGGACGGCCTTCTCATCGCTGGAGGAGTTCTTCGATGTCACCGATCCGGACAGTCCGAATTTCCGGGACTTCAACGCCGAGGTCGAGGAAGCGCTCCAAAACGAGTTTCCGTTCGCTCCCTTTCAGACTGGTCAGGTCTCGTTCTTCGCGCAGGACGAGTACCGCGCCGGCGATAACCTGAACCTCACGTTCGGGTTGCGGATCGACGTTCCGCAGTATTACTCGGATCTGACGCCGACACCGGAGGCTAACGCTCAACAGCTGTTGGACGAGAACGGTAACCCCGAGATGATCACGTTCGACCAGTTCCCGGATACTCAGATACTCTGGTCGCCGCGGTTTGGGTTCAACTGGGATGCGAGTGGTGGCGAGCGGACGACTCAGATCCGCGGTGGGACCGGTGTCTTCTCGGGCCGCCCGCCGTTCGTCTGGCTCTCGAACCAGGTTACCAACCCGGGGAGCGTTGCGGCGGTCGACGACTTGAAGTGGCCGCAAGTGTGGCGGACGAATATTGCGTTAGACCAGGTGCTTCCCGACAACTCGCTGCTGACGCTCGAGTTGTTGTACGGGAACGCCGTCAACGACATCTTCATCCGGAACGCCGCTCTGGCCAACCCGATCGGGAATCTGCCCGCACCGGACGGTCGCGTGCGCTACGATCCGGACAACAACCGCGTTGGCAATGACGCATACATCACCGATAACACCGGCGATGGATACGACGTGTCGTTCACGACGCAGATCAGGAAGATCTTCGAAAGCGGCTTGACAACGAGCCTCGCGTACAACTTCACCGAAGCGAAGGACAATTTGGATTCGACCGAGATCGCGGCGTTTATCTTCGCGGGGAACCCGGTCCAGGGGAATCCAAACAACTTTGATGCCAGCTTCTCCCAGTTCGGCCACCGCCACCGGATTACGGGGGCAGCCAACTACCGGCAGCAGTGGTCCGACAACTGGGCGACCAGCTTCGGCTTGTTCTTCGAGGCCGCCCAGGGCGGGTTCTTTACCGCGGGGCGGACGTCGAAATACTCGTACACTTACCTGGGTGACGTGAACGGGGATGGCGAGAGCGGCAACGACTTGATCTACATCCCGCGCGACATGAGCGAGATGCACTTTGAGCCGATCCCGGGTGGGGCGAGCCCGGCGCAGCAGGCCACGGCGTTTGACGCCTTCATCCGCCAGGACCCCTACCTGAGCGAGCACCGAGGCGAGATCGCTGAGCGAAACGGTGCGATCAACCCGTGGTTCACGAACCTCGACTTGAGGATCCTGCAGGACTTCCTCCTCGGCCCCAACACGCTCGAGGTGAGCCTCGACATCCTGAACTTCGGGAATCTGCTGAACTCCGATTGGGGTGTTCGTGAGGTCGTCAACTCTGCCGCCAGGACGCCGTTGGTTTTCAACGGCAACTTCGACGCCCAGGGCAACCCGCTGTTCCAGTTCCCGGGCGCGGCAACGTCGACGTTCATCGACGACATCAGCGTGATCTCGCGCTGGCAGATCCAGCTCGGGTTCCGTTACATCTTCAACTAAAAGCGGCTAAGAAGCCGTTCGTCGCCGGCGGGGCGCTCAATTGAGCGCCCCGCTTTTTTTGTGATTCGTTGGATCAGCGACTAGATCGCCGCCTGCGCCAGTCGATATCCAAAGCCAAGCCGCCAGGCTTGGGTGGCGGGTGTCAGGTCCCCGGTCACGGCGGCCAGTGTGGAAGCGAGCTCGCGATTGCTGCGCAGCGCGCGGATGACGCGCCGGTTGAGCCAAGGGCGGTCGATGATGTGTTGGATCGCGACGCTTACGTGTCTCTTGGCGGCGAACTCGCGGGTCCGTGCCATGTCATATTCGGCCAGCGCCGTCCGATCGACAGTTCCGGCTGAAAGTGCGCGTGCGGCAACGTCAGCGGCGAGGTTTGCGCTTGCTAACGCCAAGTAAATCCCCTGACCGGTGAATGGATCCAGGAACAGCGCGCTGTCACCGACCAGCAATGCGCCGTCTGCCGTGGCGCGTGAGGTGGTTAGCGGCGTGATGTCGGTGGCCTTGATCGGCTCTGCCCGGTGGCCGGCGATCCAGTGGGCGAGCGCTGGACTACGCTGTAGGACATCGTCATAGACGAGCGCCGGGTCGGGAGAGCGCTGAAGAGCGGCTTGGGGGATGACGCAGTTGACGTTGACCCGCGCGCTCTCGACCGGAGCGGCGGCGACGTAGCCCGTGCGACCGACGTGGAGCTCACACCGTGGGTCCGGAGGGTTGGCGTTGGTGGTCCAGTGAGCCAAGAGATCGATTCGGCGGCGACGCGAGCGGCGCTGAAGTCCCAAGGTGCGGGCGACCGGACAGTTGCGGCCCCCGGCGCCGACCACGAGCCGAGCTCGGATCGAACCGTGCTCGCCGTCTCCGTCGCGAGTGGTCACGCCGACGACCCGACCACGGTCGAGAACGAGGTCGTCGATTGCGACCCCCTCCCGAATTTCGGCCCCTGCCGATCTGGCGGCGTCGAGCAAGATCGCATCGAGCTTTCGGCGTGACAGCGCGTATCCCCACGGTGGCACGTCACCATCGTCGGGGAACGCAAGATCGAGCTGCTGGTCGCTACCGAAGATCCGCACCCGATCGAGTCGCTTCGCACCTGCTGCTTCGATCGCCCCGCGTACGCCAAGGTTTTCGAGCAGCGGCGTCGCCGCTGGACTCAGAAACTCGCCGCACGCTTTGTCGCGCGGGAACCGCGCCCGATCGAGTACGCAGACATCGAGCCCGGCGCGCACCAGGTGGATCGCTGCGGCCGCGCCGGCTGGCCCACCACCGACGACGACGACATCACGGATCATCGCTCTGCCCCGGACAGTTGTGCGCCGACCAACGTCATCCGATACGGAAACGTGCGCGTCATGTGCCACCGAAAGTCGTTGTGCCCCCGGTGTTCCATGGCGCGCGCGACCGCTTCCAGCTCACGCGGGACGAAAGCCTTGGAAACCGACAGCGGGCCATCGTGACGGATCAATCGGTTCGTGCTGAGCCCACGGGTTAGTGCCCAAATGGAAGCCTGGGCCAAGCGCGAGCGAACGAGATCGTTGACGATCACCAACCGTCGGCTGACGCGACACATCTCGGCCAAGAGGTCGCACGCTCGGGCCATCGATAGGTGGTGGAAGAACGCTGCAGAGTGGACGAGATCGAAGCACCGGTCTCGAAACGGCAGTGCCAGTGCGTCGCCGCGGATCGGGAGCAAACCCTCGAGCCGACGGTCGCGCGCCAAGCGCACCGTGACCC
>CBDUCI010000038.1:0-14121 GCA_965365605.1 uncultured bacterium | reverse complement strand
GCGGCCAAGGTCACGCTCAACCTGATCGGCTCGACGATCGTGTGGGTCACCGTGACGTTTCTGACACCACCGGTCGCGATGGAGAGATTGGTCGACTTCTACCGTCGCGTCAGACCGCCCGGCTGGTGGGGTCCAGTGCGAGCCGTTGCCGGCGACGTGGTACCGTCCACCGGTGGGCTCCGACACGGGGTCAAGATGTGGACGCTCAGCGTCGTGTTTGTCTACGCGGCATTGTTTGGCTCGGGTAAGCTGTTGTTGCTCGAGTGGGAGTGGGGTCTCGCGTTCGCGGTCGTCGCCATCGTCACTGGATGGATCTTGTTGCGGCAGCTCGCTCGCGTGAGGTTAGCCGCGCTCTTCTCTTGAGCCCAGCAGCTCCTCAGCCGCTGGTGAGTTCCAGGAACCGCTTGGCGAACGCCGGGCCCGCCGCTTCGTCCTCGTGCTTGAAGAACACAAACGCATCCGACCATGGATGGGATCGAACCCGGTCCGCCCATGCGGCGAGATCTGCGTCGCTGTAATCGGCGCGTCGCAGCCGGAGGTAACCCCAATCAGCGGTGGCGACGTCGGGCGCGTCGGCCTTGCCGCCCGCCTCGGCGATGCAAAGCGCAGCGCCGGCGGCTTTGAGCTTGTCGAACACCTCGTCTTCGTACCACGACGGGTGGCGAAACTCGAACGCGGCGCGAACCCCTTCTGGAAGTTGAGCCAGAAACCCCTCTAGCCGGTCAACGCCTTTCTTGAGGTACGGTGGCAGCTGAAACAGGATCACGCCGAGCCGATCTCCGATCGTGGAGACGGTGCGCGTCAGGTACTCAGTCTCGTCTTCGGCGTCCTTGAGGCACTTCTTGTGCGTGATCCGACGGGGAGCCTTGATCGCGAACCGAAAGTCGGGGGGTACCTGCTCAGCCCACCTCGCGAGCAACTTCTCGGTTGGCATGCGGTAGAACGTGTTGTTGATCTCGACCGCCGGTAACTGGCCAGCGTAATGCAAGAGCATCTCGTCGTTGGCGAGATCCTCGGGATAGAAGCTGCCTTTCCACTCCTTGTAGCTGTAACCGCTGGTTCCGGCCCAAACCCGCACGAGGGCTCCTCTGCGTCAGGATACGTCGAGGGCGAGCGCCCAGTTTGCCACCGCACGGGCTAGTTCGTCCACCACATCTTCGTGGCTCCGCCCCGAGCGCTTCAGCATGTGAAAGCCGTGATCGGCACCGTCGACGACGTGCAGTGTGGCGAGTTCGCCCAAGGGAGTGCAGGCTTCGTGGACGAGTCCCAAATCAGCGAGCCGGTCGCGGGTCCCCTGCAAGAAGAGCATCGGCACCGCCACGCGTTGCAGGTGCTCGGCGCGTTCGGTTCCGGGTTTCCCGATCGGATGAAGCGGAAAGCCAAAGAACACGAGTCCGGCAACCTCCGGGAGCGGTGTCTTGGACGCTGCTAGCGACGTCATCCTGCCGCCCATCGACTTGCCGCCCGCGAGTAGCGGTAGATCGGGTACCTCGGTTGCGGCTGCGGTAATGGCCGAGCGCACGGTGGCAGTCAAGACCGCCGGCGGATCGGGTCGTTTTTGGTGCTGCTCCATATACGGAAAGTTGTACCGGAACGTGGCGATCCGGTGATCGGCAAGCGCACCCGCGAGCGCCTCGATGAACGGGTGCTTTATCCCGGCTCCAGCACCGTGACCTAGGACCAACAGCCATTTCGCCGCCTCGGGACGAACGACGAGGGCCGACGTTTTACCGGATCGGCTGGTGGCCTTGAATCGTATGTACGTCAATTAGGAACCACACCGCTGGATTGGATAGCCGGCGTTGGTCAACGCGTTTTAGCCGCCCGCGACAGCTCTCAGCTTCTCGGGCTCTTCGATCCTCGACAGAGCGTGGACGACGTCCTGTGAAGTCGAGTCAAACGCGCCACGATCGGTCGCCAGGCCGAGCTTTCTGACGACCAGCATAAGAGCCTTCACAATCTTTGGGTCGCCTATGTGTCCAGCCGAGCTCTCAATGTAGTGAAGTGCCCAGCCGGGGTTCCAAGCCGAGCGATACGGGCGGTCGGAGGTAAGCGCCTCAAACATGTCGCACACCGACAGGATCCGAGCCCCCAACGGGATCTCCTTGCCGGCCATTCGACACGGGTAGCCAGTGCCGTCGAACCGCTCGTGATGATGCCGAACCATTGGGACGATATCCCACGGCAGGTTGAGCTTCTCCAACCGTGCGGCGCCAAACGCGGCGTGATCCCGAACGTGGGCCAGCTCTTGAACAGTGAGTTCGCCCTTCTTGTTGAGAATTGCGGGATCCACATCGAGCTTGCCGATATCGTGGAGGTACCCAGCCACGAGAATCGCCTTCTTGGTCTTGCAATCCAAACCCAGCTCATCGGCGATCGCGATCGCTAAGTTGGCCACCCTCGCGGAGTGACCGTAGAGGAACGGATCCCGGCTCTCGGTTTCCGCTGAGAGCTGTTCGACAATTCGAATGAGAACGCTCTCGGCCAACTCGTGCTCGGCGTCGAGGCCGGTAAAGAGCTTGAACGCTTGACCAAAGGCCCCCAACGCGGCCTCGCGGTCGTTCTGTGAAAGCTGGAGTTCGCCCATCGACCGCAACGCTTCCGCCTCGGCCAGCGGAATGCCGGCCTCGTGGCTCATCGATATCGCTTGGTTTAGTGAGTCCGTGGCTTGATCGATCTCGCCCAACCGACGGTGAATCTCACCCTTGTAGCGATGGGCTTCGGCGATACAGTGATCGCTGCCGATCTGAGTCGCCCGCTGCATCGCGTCGTCGCAGGTGTTACGGGCGCGGTCCAGGTGTCCAGTGTTCAAATGAATCTCGATCGTGTTCAGCGTGATGATCGTAATCAATTCGAGATCATCAGAAGCGACGGCGAGGTCGCGAGCCACCTCATAGCAATCGGCGGCTTCCTTCCACCGCCGTAGGTCCGCGAGGACCATTCCCATATTTTGTAGTGCTCGCGCCTCGCCATTCGTCGATTTTGTGCGTTGGAAGGCACCCCGCGCGCAACTGTAGTTCCAAAGCGCAGTCGCAAAGTCGCCACGAACGTTGGCGATTGCGCCGAGGTTGCTGAGCGCTGCCGCCTCGCTCTTGGGGGTGCCCGCTTTTCTCGCGATGTGAAGAACTTCTCCAAATCGTTGCTCTGCCTGGCGGAGCTCGCCTTGCTCGAAGGCGACGGCGCCGATAAGGCTAAGAAACGGGGTGATGGTGTGAGCTGGTTGGTGCTGACGGTGAGCAGTGATCAAACCCAAGCTGGCGAGCGCGGCGGCTTCTTGGCCACGACCTTCGCTCCAGAGTTGGCGCATGCGCGCCTCGATCGCCGCTAGCGAGATCCCGGGCATGTTGCTGGCCGACTTTAACGTGGCGTGCGTTTCGCTCACTCGATGCATAGCGCGTAGCGTGAGAAGTGGTCAATCTGGACACCGATGCGCTGGTAAGAAGGCTGATATCGGCCATTTAGGTACTGCCAGTCCGCGGGGTCCGGGCCCGTCACGAGCGCGATGCGGAGTCGACCGGGGTCAATTCCGTTCGCCTCGAGGAACTCGAGCGACACGTCGACCCACAGCTCCGCCGGCTTGCTGAACACGAGCCCAGCGGGTGTGAATTCGTAGGCCCAAAGTGCTCCCTCGATCGCTCCCACGTCCTCCATCGTGATGAGTGTCCGTGAAGAGAGGGCGTTTTTCGGTATGGTGAACTCTGCGCCCGTTACCGTCAGACGTCCGCCGTTCTTGCCGATCGTCTTCTCAGCGTAGGTGTTCCCAGTGGTTTCGGTGCTGTCCCAACCGCCGTCCTTTGGGCCACTCTTGGCCCCGCCTTTACCGCCGCCGCCGCCATCGGTTTTCTTCGCGAAGACGATATCGCTGCCCGGATTCAATGCGAGGTCCGTTGGTCCCAGCGGTCCCTTGGTGCTTTCGCAGGCCGCCAAGCCGAGCGCAACCGCGGCGACGAGTAGGCTCCGTAGTAAAGGTCGTTCTTTCATGCTACGAGCCTCCCTCGGTTCGTGATGAGTTTCGGTTGTTACGCGTCATGCGGCCTCCGACTGCCTTTTGGAGGAGTCGATCTGCTGATCGAGCCTTTTGGAGGAGTCGATCTGCTGATCGAGACGATCAGCCTCGATCGTGTTCCCCAAGTCACGATAGATGGACTGAGCCCGCCGCCAGGCTTTCTCAGCTTTTTCAGTGTCATTTCGGTCCATGAACAGAAGGCCCAGCTCTGCCCATGCCTCGGCCTCACTCAGCGGGGCTGTGGCGCCTTGGCTAAGTTCAAGGGCCTTCTCGATTCTCTGTTTGGCGAGTGCCAGGTCACCGGCGAGCCGAGCAACCCCACCCAGGATTCGGAGCGCACTCGCCTGTAGGACGACGTTCTCCAGGTGCTCTGCGAACGTGCGTGCGCGATCCGCGAGCGACTCAGCTTGGTGGTTGTTGCCTCGGATGTACGCGAGGTCTGCTCGGTTGAGCATGACCTCAGCGGCCAGGGTTCTGTCGCCTTGCCGCTTGCACTTGCACATCGCTCGGTCGTATACGTTGTCCGCCTCCCAGAGTTGGCCTTGCGCAACCAGCGCTACGCCGAGGTTGTTGAGGGTTCGGGCGCCACACGGATGGTTGTCGAGTTCCTCGAACATTTCAAGCGCTCGCCTAAAGCATGCCTCGGCCTGCTTCTGGCGGCCGAGTGCCGACCAGAGCGCGCCTTCGTTGTTGTCGATTTGGGCCAAAAGCTGTGTGCTGCCAGAAGCTTCCGCATGTTGTCGGGCGGCTTGGTACAGCTGTTGAGCGTCCAACCAATTGCCACGCTCGAACGCGACGGCAGCACGGACGTTCTTGACGAGCGCCAGGCGGCGGTCGTCCCTCAGTTTGGATGCCAACTTCTGGCTCTTCAGTAGATCACTCTCAGCCTCATCCCAATTGCTGTAACGTATCCGGACGATCGCCGCGCCCCGATGAGCGTCGGTCTTTGTCGCCAGACCGAGCCCGTCGTCACCTGCGAGGCGTATCGCCTCCGCGTAGGCATCGAGGGCGGCACCCCACCGTTCGCATCGCGTCAGGGCTTCGGCCTTGGCCATCGCCATCTGGACGAGCATGAACGGTTGCGATTCACGCATGGTTTTGCTCGGTTCGTCTGGGGGTGTAGCAGGGGTTGCTGGCAGTTCCTGCATCCAATGCCTCCTCGGTGCGCACCTTTGGTTGGCGCATGCGAGGTGTTTCAGTTTTCGGGAAGCCCGGCTATCCGCTGTACGTACAGTGGGGACCCGTGGCTTTGCGTCCCCCGCTCTCGCGAGGTTTGCCCTGGACCGAGGGGCTATGTGGTCGGGGGAAGTATTGCCTGACAGGGCAACGCGCGTGCCAGTGGCGGTAGGGGATAGGGGCGGGAAAGAATGACGGTCGCTGCTCAAGGGCGTAGGGGTTGCCGAGTGGAGACCGGGTTCCCATCACATGGAAGACCGTTACCTACAGAATTGGAAAAGTGTTGCCTATCGTTTTGAGATTCTGCCTTGCAAACGGCGCGGAAAGGGAGTTCACTCCTGCGGAACTTGACGTCCTAGGGGGGGTTGAGCCGCCCGGTCACGTACGCGGAGGTGCTGGCCTCCACGCGCCACGCAGGACGACTCCGCTGAGTTGTTGCAGCGATGTCAGGTCGTCCAGTGGGTTGCTGTCTACCACCAGCAGATCCGCTCGGTGTCCCACCTCGATCGTACCGAACTCGTCGGAGCTTCCCAAAAAGTCGGCCGCGTCGACGGTAGCGATTCGAAGCACGTCGTAGGGCGACAAGCCGGCGGCCTCGAACTGGGCGAGCTCGTCGTGGATCGAGCTGCCTGGCGCCACGATGTCGATCCCCGAATCGGTACCGATCAGGAGCTTGGCTCCGCCGTCGTGCAGCGCTTTGACGACCCGGCGTCGGTTGGCTGTCTGTCGGTCAGCCACATCCTGCGGGCGACGCTTGGCGATCTCGGCGAAGATCGCCAGAGTGGGGCAGTTCCAAGCACCGGCTTCACGGGTCTCGGCGACGACAAACGGCAAGCGGTCCTCATCGATCGACATCCACCAACCGCCGGCCCCGCCTAGCTCGTTGGCATAGCCGCCGAGGTGCTCGATCGACCGCTGGCCGGCGTCGAGGACGCGGGTGAGACCCACTCGAGTGGGGACATGGCCGACGTAATCCATCCCGTAGGCTCGGGCCGCCGCGATGATCGCGTCGTATACGTCCCGGTGGAGGTCCTGATAGAGCTTGAGCGTTCGCCAGCCGTTGTCGTACTGGACGCCGACCACACTGTCGGCTTGGGACGGCTCGAGCACGAGTTGGGTCAGCGGCCACTTGGGTGGTGTGCCATCCAGACCGGGGCTGATCGAGTGGATCGTAGGGCCGAGCAGCTCGCCCGCCGCGATCTCGCGCTGCATCGCCTGGACATCGGGGAACCCCCACATGTTGCGGACCGTGGTGATCCCGTGATCGACATAGACGCGCAAGTCGTCGCGATCGAGATGGACGTGCATGTCGGCCAATCCAGGCATGAGATATCGCCCATCGCCGTGGATGATCGTGGCTCCGGCCGGAACCTTGACCCTGTCGACCGGGCCGACGGCGGCAATCCGGTCACCGTCGATGAGGACGGTCTGGCGGCGGAGTACTCGCCGAGTGTTCATCGGAACCACGTTTACATCGACGAAGGCCAGGTCGGCGGCGGCGAGTGGCGAGCGCGGGTGCGGTTCCGTTTGGGAGTCGAGCGGTCGCAGGGCGACGAGGAGCGCGACCGCCGCCAGCAAAGCTGAGGGGTGAGCTCGATGGGTCATTTATTGTACGACGAGGCCGAAACGACGAACGATCAAACACTGTTTCGTTGAGCCAGCCAGAGTCGCGGGCTAGCTTTCTCACTCATGAGGCTTCTCCCGGGGCGTCCCCCGGTGTCGCTCGTGGTGCTGCTCGCGGCCGCGACTCCGACTCCCGCGGCCGGCGCCCAACTTCAGGACTCCTTGCTCGTTCACGTCCAGTATCCGGCCGCTGGCCAGGTGCTGACCGCCTCGGACTCGACCTTCGTGTTCGGGCGCGTGGAAGGCGCGCGCGGGAGTGATGTTCAACTGAGCGTCAACGGTAACCGGGCCGAAGTCCATCCGGCGGGTGGGTGGTTGGCGTTTATTCCGATCGAGCCCGACTCGTTCACGTTCTCGGTCCGCGCGATCGCCGGCGAGCGTGAGAGCGCGACATCGCACACGGTTTGGGTCCCGCCCCCACCCGAGACCCCGGGCGACCCCGCGCTCGGTTACCGTCCGGAGACGATCACGCCAGTGGGTCCGGTGGAGGCGTATGCGGGCGATACGTTGAGGGTCGGCGTCGTTGCTGCACCCGACCGACGCGTGTCGGCCCGGATCGGTGGTCGTGAAACGGTGTTGATCGCCGATCGATCGCGGTCAGGTAACGTAGGGCGGCAGGTTTTTGGCGCGGCTCAACCGGTGGACGGTGCAGTGGCGGCAGCTCCGGCAAGGGATCGCTGGCTCAGCTACGCTGGCGATGTCTATTTGCGACTCAGCGGGTCCCTGTCGGATTCGTTGTTCCTCGACCTGGAGGCGGCAGACGGCTCGATCCAATCGGTCCCCGTCACCACGGTCGAGTACCTCGATCCGACCGATATCCGAGTCGCGGTCCTCGACGATGACACGGCCGGCACGGGTCGAACCGATGGTCGGGTAGTGGCCCGCGCCGGACCCGGCCAGGGATACACGATGTTGCTACCAAACGGCACGCTAGCAACGCTCGGTCGGCGCTATGGCGATCAACGGGAGATCGCCCTCGCTCCGGGCGAGAGCGCCTGGGTCGCTGCGCCCGAGACGATCGAGATCGAAGCACCGAAACCGCAGAGTACGGTGACGGTTGTCCGGACGCGTGTTGACGGTGACTGGAGCGAGGTCGTGGTCCCGCTTGCTAACCGTTTGCCGTTCCGGATCGAGCAGCAGCTCGATCCCGTGCGGTACGCGGTTTCGATCTACGGTGCGACGTCGGACACGGATTGGGTGCGTTACACGGATGATCCGATGATCGAATCGATCGATTGGAGTCAACCAGCGCGCGGCGTGTATCGGCTCGACATCAAACTCGACGCCGATCAAGCCTGGGGTTACCGCACCTATTGGGAGGGCAGCCACCTGGTGATCGCATTGCGCCATCCGCCGCCTGCGCTTGACGATCAACGGTTCCGGTCACGCTTGCACGGTGTCCGGGTGGTGGTCGACCCCGGACATAATCCCGATCCTGGCGCGATCGGACCGACGGGGCTGGAGGAGCGGGAGGCGAATCTCACGGTCGCGCTCGAGCTGGCCGAGATTCTCGAAATCCGCGGCGCCGAGGTCGTGCTCACCCGGGCCACCCCGGACTCGACGCTCGGGCTCTACGACCGCACTTCGATTGCTGCTCAGCTGGGTGGGGAGATCTTTGTCTCGATCCACAACAACGCCCTGCCGGATGGCGTGAACCCGTTCGTCAACAACGGCACGTCGACGTACTTCTATCATCCCCAAAGCCGCCCGTTGGCCGAGGCCATTCAACACGAGTTGATTATCGAGACCGAGCTACCTGATTTCGGCGTCAACTATGGCAATCTGGCGGTGTTACGGATGAACGAGATGGTGTCGGTATTGGTCGAAGGAGCGTTCATGATGATACCCGAACAGGAGGCGCTGCTCAGAACACCCTCGTTTCAACGCCGCATCGCGACTGCGGTCGCGGATGGGATCGAACGGTTCCTCGAGAGCAGAGACCGGTAGAACAGGAGGACGACATGCTACGCAAGCTTTTGGTCACCGCTACCGCGGTGATGGCGCCGTTTACTGCGAATGCTGTCTATGGACAGAACGCACCCACGGGCAACCGCTCACTGCGTCCGGTGGCGACGTACTCGATCGTGGCCCGAGATCCAGCGACTGGCGAGCTCGGGGTGGCTGTGCAATCGCACTGGTTCAGCGTCGGGTCGATCGTTCCGTGGGCCGAAGCCGGCGTAGGGGCGGTGGCGACCCAATCGTTCGTGGATCCGTCATACGGCCCGTTGGGGCTCGAGTTGATGCGGGCCGGTAAGTCGGCAACCGAGGCGTTGAGCGGGTTGGTCGAGTCGGATGCCCATCCCGAGGTGCGGCAAGTGGCGATGATCGATGCCAGCGGAAACGTCGCCGCCCACACCGGTGCGAACGCGATTATCGCCGCCGGGCATCAGACCGGGGAGAACTACAGCGTGCAGGCCAACTTGATGGAAAACGCGACGGTGTGGCCGGCAATGGCGGAAGCGTTCGAGACCGCTCGCGGTGACCTCGCCGAGCGGCTGTTGGTCGCACTCGAAGCGGCCCAGGCCGAGGGCGGCGATATCCGCGGTAGACAATCAGCGGCTCTCTTGGTGGTGTCGGGTCAACCGACTGGTCGGCCGTGGGTCGATCGTACGTTCGATCTGCGGATCGAAGATCACGAGCGCCCGCTGGTCGAGCTGCGCCGGTTGCTCCATTTGGCGCGTGCTTATCGTGAGATGAACGCTGGCGACGAGGCGATGAGCGACGCCGACGTGGGGACGGCGGTCGAACACTACAACCAGGCGGCCGAGATGGTCCCGGAAAGTGCCGAGATGGTTTACTGGGCCGGCGTCACGCTAGCCGGCGAGGGGCGCGTCGACGACAGCCTGTCGCGATTCGAGCGCGCGTTCGACGCCGATCCTCGGTGGGCGGTCCTCACACCGCGTCTCATTCCGGCCGGGCTACTGCCCAACGACGTCGAGCTGCTCGAGCGGATCTTGAGCGTGCCTGGTGGCGAGCCCGGCTTGGCAGAGTGGGAGCGTCTGGCCCAGATGCAAGAGATCGAGCCGCGGTAGTGAGGTGCGCGCTGAAACTCGCATGGCACGGGGTTGATCTCCGGTCCATTTTCAAGTCCCGATGAACGACACGAATCATCAATCCGACTGGGGCAATGTCGCGGCCGATAGCGTTATGGATCGGCTCGTCTCGTTATCGAAGCGCCGCGGGTACGTGTTCCAGTCGTCGGAGATCTACGGTGGGATCGGATCGACCTGGGACTACGGTCCGCTGGGGGTCGAACTCAAGCGCAACATCAAGGATTTCTGGTGGCGGTCGATGGTCGAGCGCCGTGACGACATCGAGGGGCTGGACGCCGCCATCCTGATGTCGCCCAAGGTTTGGGAGGCCTCCGGACATGTCGAGGGGTTCACCGATCCGCTGGTCGATTGCAAGAACTGCAAGCATCGCTTTCGCGAAGACGAGATCGATCCCGACAAGGAGCCCCGCTGCCCGCGTTGTGGGATGGCCGATCTGTCGGCTGCACGCCAGTTCAACCTGATGTTCAAGACGTTTATGGGCCCGGTCGAGGATGACGCATCGGTCGTATACCTGCGGCCGGAAACCGCCCAGGGTATTTACGTCAATTTCCTAAACGTTATGAACGCTGCCCGGCAAAAGCTCCCGTTCGGCATCGCCCAGATCGGAAAAGCGTTTCGCAACGAGATTACGCCTGGCAACTTTATTTTTCGGACGCGCGAGTTCGAACAGATGGAGATGCAGTACTTCGTCCAACCGGGCTCGGACGGTGAGTGGTTGGAGCGGTGGCTCGAGGAGCGGCGCGGATGGTACCGCGAGCTGGGCGTTCGCGACGAAAAGCTCCGCGTGCACGAGCACAGCGGGGAAGAGCTCGCGCACTACGCGGCGGCCGCGTTCGACATCGAGTACGAGTTTCCGTTTGGCTGGCAGGAGCTGGAGGGTGTACACAATCGGACCGATTTCGATCTTGCCGCGCACGAAAAGCGCTCGGGCAAGAAGCTCTCGTACTTCGATGAAGAGGCGAAGGAGCGGTACGTTCCGTACATCATCGAGACGTCGGCGGGGGTTGATCGCACGCTGCTGGTGTGTTTGGTCGACGGATTCCGTGAGGAGGGCGAGGGCAAAGAGGCGCGCACGGTTCTGCGCCTCGACCCCCGGATCGCGCCGATCAAGGTCGCGGTCTTCCCGCTCGTCAAGCGGGACGGTATGCCCGAGATGGCGACCGAGGTTCATGCCGCTCTCAAGCGTCGCTGGAACGCCTTCTTCGATGATGGTGGTTCGATTGGGCGGCGCTATCGGCGTCAGGATGAGGCGGGCACCCCATTTTGTGTGACGATCGATGGCGAGTCGATTACCGACGGGACAGTGACAGTGCGGCACCGCGATTCGATGACCCAGGACCGTATCTCAGCCGACCGGTTAGCCGAGTGGCTGGAGGATCATCTGAATTGATGCTCGCTACTTCAGCGATAAGGGACGATCGATGGCGACCGAATTGACGCAGCGACGTTGCGAGCCGTGTACGGCAGAGACCCCCCCACTCAAGCCGCCCGAGATCTTCAGGCTTCACGAGAAGACCTCCGACTGGGCGATTACTACCGGTCACAAGCTCGTACGTACCTTTACGTGTCGCGATTTCGTAACGGCCATCGATTTTGTCAAGCGAGTCGCCGACCTGGCTGAAGCGGAGGATCATCATCCAAACATCACCATCGACTACCGCAAGGTGACGTTCACGATCTGGACGCACGCAATCGACGATCTGTCGGAGAACGACTTCATACTTGCCGCCAAGATCGATGCCGCCTTCGTCGAGGGGGGCTTCGGCCGAGAGTAATGGTGGCACAGGCAGCGACAACCAATGACGCCAAGAAGACCGATCGCTCGGGCGACGATTTCCGTGTTCGTTTCGCTCGGCTGGCTGAGAACCCCGAGCAGCTACCTCCCGACCAGCGATTGCATGCACTGTTCGATCTCGCCTGGGAGCGAACGATGGCGTGGAACCCCGAGTTTGCGACCCATGTTGGGTACGAGGCGGGCGCCCACGGCGCCTGGAGCGATATGGCGCTTACGACGATCGAGGATCACCGGGCTCAATACGGCGACCCGCTGCCGGTGCTCGATGCGATCGATCCCGAGGACCTGAGTGTCAGCGATCGGCTGAACCACGAGCTGTTCAGGAAAGAGGTCGAGGACGCCGTCGAGGGAACGCGTTTTCCGGATCACCTCATGGCGATGGACCAGATGAACGGCCTCCAGCTCTCGGCCACTCGGATGTTGGCGATGATGCCGACCCGGAACGGAACGGACTACGAGAACATCCTGTCGCGATTGTCCGGATTGCCGCTGCTCATCGATCAGACGATCGCGCTCCTGGACGTGGGGCTCGCCGAGGGGTGGACTCAGCCGCGGGTTACGCTGCGTGGAGTCCCGGATCAGATCGGGAGCCTGATCGCCGCCGACGCGATGTCCAGCCCGTTACTGTATCCTTTCAAGGCTTTTCCGGGGGGCGTCTCAGATGCGGATGGCGAGCGACTGCGCGCCGATGCAGCCGAAGCGTACACGTCGCACGTTGCGCCGGCGCTAAAACGACTCCACGATTACATCGTTGAGACGTACGTGCCGAACGCGCGGGAGCCCATCGCCGCGAGTGAGCTGCCGGATGGCGAAGCGTGGTACGACTACTGCGTTCGGCTACGGACAACGACCGATCTGTCACCAAGCGAGATTCACGAGATTGGCCTGCGCGAGGTGGCTCGCATTCGAGAGGCGATGGAAGTCGTCGTGGCCGATAGCGGCTTCGAGGGTGACTTCGTTGCCTTTGCGAAGTTCCTGCGCACAGATCCCCGCTTTTTCTATGACCGGCCCGAGGACCTACTGGCTGGGTATCGCGATATCACCAAACGCGCCGATGCCGAGCTGCCTCGGCTCTTCAAGACACTACCACGGTTGCCGTACGGAGTGATCGCCGTTCCCGAGTATGCCGACGGCTCTCAGCCGGCGGCTTATTACCTACCGGGGTCGCTCGAGGTAGGGCGTCCGGGGTATTTCTACGCCAACACGTTTGCCCTCGACGAGCGACCGAAGTGGGAGATGGAGGCGCTCGCTCTCCACGAAGCGGTCCCCGGGCACCATTTGCAGATCGCGATCACGCAAGAGCTCGAAGCGCTGCCCGAGTTTCGGCGCCACGGTGGTTTTACGGCTTACATCGAAGGGTGGGGACTGTACTCGGAGAGCCTCGGCGAGGATATGGGCTTCTACCGCGATCCCTACAGCCAGTTCGGTAGGCTCTCATTCGAGATGTGGCGCGCCATCCGGTTAGTCGTCGACACCGGGATGCATGCTCTGGGTTGGACCCGTGAACGTGCGATCGATTTCTTCGTGCAGAGCTCGGGCCACACAGGACACGATGTAAGGGTCGAGGTTGACCGCTATATGGTTTGGCCCGGACAGGCCTTGGCTTACAAGATCGGGGAGCTAAGGATCAAAGAACTGCGGGCGCAAGCCGAGAGTGCGCTCGGCTCGTCCTTCGACGCGCGCGCTTTTCACGATGTCGTGCTGTGCGAAGGGTCTTTACCGCTCGACGTTCTCGAGCGTCGAGTGCACGCCTGGATCGAGTCCCTGCGCTAGGCTACTCGTACGCCGGGGCGAGTAGCGGGCACTCCCGCGAACGTTCTTTCAGGAATCTCCGCTTACGGCGCTCGAGGGAACCAAGCTCGCGTTGGTATACCCCGATGCTCTCCAGCTGATAGTTGTTAAAACCGATCCGATCGACAAAGACGATCTGGAAATTGTTCCGGTAGTAGAGCCAGATCTCGAACGCTTCCGCGCCTGACGGTACCGGGTTTTGGTTAATCTCATCTGGAGAGCCGAGCGTCATGTAAACCCGGCCGCGGTCGCGGAGGTAGCCCGGCCGCAGCGCACTCCTCCATTCCCTGTTCGCGATCGCGATGCGACGGAAGTAATCCTGCAGCTCTTCGTTTACCGCAGTCGCGGGTATGGGATCGCGGATGCGCCAGAAACAGTTCCACGCTTCGACACGAGCCTCGGCGCCCTCGACGTCTTCTAGAATGTCGATCTCGTCGCTCGTCGCAGCGTATTTGAGAAGCGACAACGCATCGTCCCAGTTCTCGGCGATCCATCCCCCCGAGCCGGCGATGATCAACGGGGTGTCGCGACGGACAAGCACTTCTCCGGTATCGTCTATCAGCTCGATCTCGAACCGAAACTCGCCAAACCGTGCATTGTTGTTCTCGATCGAGCCGAACACTTTGGCTGTACCGTCGTCTTTGGAAACCAGCGCCTCAGACCAGACCGATGCTGCT
>CBDUCI010000037.1:0-14161 GCA_965365605.1 uncultured bacterium | reverse complement strand
TATCCATCAGAAACTGCCGCGTCGCGGGACAGTTCTCGGCCCAGGCACGCACCAAATCCCGCTCGTTGTACCTGTAAGGGCTCTGGGCCTTAGGGTCGACGATCGACCAGTCGGTGACGTCCGTGAACAGCAGATCGACATTGTCGTCGAGCTCCTCGGGGCTCTCGAGCGGAGTTACAGTGATGAACCCCTCGTTGTCACTCTCGCCCTTCATGTCCCTACGCTGGATTGGGTCGCCTCCACCGAGCGAAAGAAACGACCCGCTGTGCAACATCTTACCGCCGGGGTCGAAATTTTGATCAACCACCAGAACGCTGGCCCCGAGATCCTTCGCGCGAATGGCAGCCGTAAGACCCGCGCACCCACCCCCAGCGACGACAACATCTACTTCGTAGTCCCAGTCGGTGGCTTGGGCTGCGGGTGCCGAGACTTGTGCTTGTGCCTCGTGTGGCTCGAAGAAAGCTGTCGCACCGAGCCCGGTGGCAGGCGCCGTTTTCAGAAAATCTCGCCTACTTAGACCACTCTCTTTCTTGGTTCTTGAATCTCTCAGCTTATCCTGGCGGTTCTTGGGCATGTGTGGGCCTCCCTCGTTGCCACCGCTCTGGGCTCAGAAGTAGTCGGCGCAAGATAACCACCGTTGTGGGTCTTGGCAGAAACCTCTTTGCTGTTGTAGAGCCCGGATTTCGCCGCTTCCTCTTGGGGTTCAAATCCGGCCGCCCCGACCATGTAGGCTTCCCGTTGCAGATCAATTCTCCCGCGCGTGAGGCTATCACCTACATCACAAATGGTGGTCTTCCCCGCAGACGGTCCTGCCCTGGTGGCACTAGGGTTGAGGTGACCTCTGTCACGACGCCTGTCGAACGCGCAGTGGCCAGTTGTCTCTTACACTTTGGAGGGACCGTATGCGAGCGATTCTCAGGTTGATTGAATGCTCTTGCCTCGTCTTGCTTATGTTCGCTCTCGCATGCTCTGATGACCCAACAGGGGATTCTCAGTTGCTCTGCGGAGGCATCCAGAATTTGCAGTGTCCTGTTGGACTCGACTGCATTGATGACCCCACGGATGATTGCGATCCGACTACCGGCGGCGCGGACTGCCCGGGCGTCTGCGAGTAAGTGTCCAAACAAAAGGGACCTGACGTTTCTCCCTCGCGTTCTTGAACGAGCCCGATCTCATTTCCGGCGTCATTGTAATGAGCCTGGTGACCGTGGTGTCCTATCAAATCTGGCGTATCCTGCTCTTTTGATAGATAGTGATAGCCCGTAGGCAGTCGTTTCGGTGTCTTTGGGAGCAGGGGATCGCCGGTTCAAAATCCAACCGCCCCGACAAGGCAAAGCTTATGATTGATGCCGCTGCGCGTTACGGGCTGAGGGGCGAGGCGTTATGCGGCCACCAAAAGTGAGAACAGATGTTCGGAGGAGAACGATGGTCTCAAGATTGACTTCCTGCAGCTTCCTCGTTGCTCTTCTATCCCTGCTCTTTGCATCGCAAGGCATGACTCCGGACACACCTTTCGGCCCGGCTATTTGGGACTCACGAACCGACTGTTCGCTCGAATGATGTACGGAGCCGCCGCCCTCGGCGATTCCGAGGCCACGCAGTCCCACTTCGCCATGTCTGGTCGCAAACCGCAGCGAGCGCCGCGTTGTTTTTGAGTCGGCGAGTCCGCGACGCGGCAGTTTGGGGCGCCCCCCTCCTACCGCACAGCATTAGCCCGAAATCGATTGTCTGGTATTTTTTTGAAAATCGCTGGTCGAGGAGTCGATATGAGATGGTTTTGGCTGGGATTGCTTGTGTTCGCACCGGCTGTGGCGTGGGGACAGGCTCCCCCGTGTGAGGAAGAGCCGGCGTTGAGAAGGCTGGATTTTTGGTTGGGCGAGTGGGTCGTGACCGTTAACGGGGAGCAGGTGGGCACCAACCGGATCGAGAAGATCCTCAATGGTTGTGCGGTCATGGAGCATTGGACCTCCGCCACTGGCAGTGAGGGGAAGAGCCTGTTTTTCTACCAGCCAGTTACCAAGAGTTGGAATCAGGTTTGGGTCACCCAGTTCGCCCTCGGCCCCGGCGGCATGAAGGAAAAGAAGCTCATCGAGGCGTACGATGGCCCAGGTGTGCGGTTCCGCGGGGAGATCCCGCTTGCGGAAGGGGGCTCCTACTTGGACCAAACGACCCTGACACCTGAAGCAGACGGTACCGTACGACAAGTCATCCAGATCTCAAGGGATCGTGGCGAGAGTTGGGAGACGACCTTTGACGCCGTCTATCGCCGGCAGGAGTAGACAGAGGCGGTCTCTGGGAATGGTGATTGCGTATAGCGTTATTGCTTGGACCTTTGCACTGTGTTATCTCACGTTGGATTTAGGTTCGTTGGCGGCGCAAAGCACCGATTCCCGCGACAGCGATGCGCCCGTAAGGGTGGTTTTCGATGCTCAGTTCCGCGCCCGTAGCGAGAACTGGACCGATTTCGGTTTCAGCTCCGACCCGGGACGAGACGATACGTTTGTTCTCGGTCGGGTCATGCTGGGCGCCGACATACGAGCTGGGTCTCACTTTCACAGCTATATCCAAGCCCGGTCGTCGTTTCTGACAGACCGTGATTTGCCTGGTGGCAGCCGGGCGATCGATGCGGACCATCTCGATTTTCAGAACGCCTTCGTCGATCTAGTAATCCCGGTCGAAGAAACCTCCAGCGTGACGGTCAGAGCCGGTCGGCAGGAGCTTCTATTCGGACGGCAGCGGCTGGTGAGCCCACTCGACTGGGCCAACACACGACGCACGTTTGATGGTGTTCGAGCGATAGTCGGCGCTGGTAAATGGAAAATCCACGCGTTTTTCGTGAGACCGGTGTTGGTCGAGAAGTCCGAGCTCAACTCGAGTGATGACAACACGGATTTCTTTGGCGTGCACGCCACGCACCCGGTGGCTGCGCAGTCGCTCGAATACGATCTGTACTGGCTGGCGCTTGACCGAGAATCGACTGCGTTCAACGAGACCACCGGTCACGAGCGCCGCCATACCTTTGGTATTCGACTGAACGGCAAGGTTCCAGACACCGGCTGGGACTACGATGGCGAAATTGCGTACCAATTCGGCGATATCTCGGATGCTGACATCTCGGCCTTCATGATCGGTGGGATACTAGGGCACACGTTTTCGGAAACGGCCATGGAGCCTCGCCTGCACGCCGGATTTGATTTGGGGAGCGGAGACGACATGCCGGGAGGAGATGTGGGCACGTTCAATCAACTCTTCCCGCTGGGCCACGCGTACCTCGGTTGGATCGATATCGTCGGCCGGCAAAACGTGGTGGCGGTTAACAGTGGCGTCCGACTGGAGCCGCTCCCGCGCCTCACGGTTACGCTGACTGGACACCGGTTCTGGCGGGCCAGCGAGGAAGATGCGCTCTACAACGCAGGCGGGGGCATCGTCAGGCGATCGCAGCCGGATAGGTCGACAGCGGTGGGAAGTGAGTTGGATTTGCTGGCTCGTTATCGATTCCACCCGACCCTCACTGGGCTGCTGGGCTACAGCCGGTTTTTTACCGACGAGTTCATCGAAGAAACTGGGGAAGACGATGACCCCCAGTTCTTCTACTTGTCGATGGAGTGGAAACCTCAAAAGGTCAAGCTCGCAGGTGATTGAGCTGACTCGCGTTTCGTGGGGTGGACCGTCGAGCGGGCCTACCTTGAGGCTACCGGAGAGCTTGAGTGATAGCGGCTTTGGAAGGGGGCGCTCATCGGGGCCGTCATTGCGGGTGCTTGTTACGACGGTGCTCATCTTGTGTGCCAATGCGCCAGTCAGCGCTCAAACCCCGTCCGACGGCGTGCTTGAGAGCCCGGAAAGCCTGGTGAGACACGTCTACGACCTGGTGACTTTCGACGCCGGCCAGACTCCGGACTGGGATGCGGTCCGATCGATGTTCATCGAGGACGCGGTCATCGTTCTGCGAACCAGCAGGGATAGCACGACCGTCTTTTCCGTGAACGGCTTCGTCGATGATTTCGTCGCGTTCGCCGAACGGGCGGATGTCAGAAGGTCAGGCTTCAAGGAAAACGTAGTTCGCATAGAAGCGATGGAGTTCGGTGAAATGGCTCACGTCTTGGTGCTTTATGAGGCCAGCATACCGGGCTCCGAGCGATCCCCACAGCAGGGAGTCGACAGCTTCCAATTGATTAAAAGAGGGGGGCGATGGTGGATCGTTTCGATCACCAACGAGATCCCGACTGCGGACAGACCGATCCCGAAGGCCCTTCGCGAGGGAGGATCATGATCGTTCGCGAGAACTTCTCTGGCGAGCTCGGCGACGGAGAGACCGGCAGTCATCGGCTGTTTCCGGCGCCGGTAGACAGCCCGTGATGTTCTCGACGGCTTCTTGAGGGCAATCTAGATCATTGAGGCCACAGCCAACCGAAGACGCCAGCCGTCAACAGCCCGTAGACCAAACCGTCGAAGGTGCTCTTGATGGTGGCACTCCAAGACTTTCCGGTCCAAATCGCATCTTGGGCGATGGCACCCACGTAGCCCAAGAAAGCGGCGGTGCCCGTAACCCGAAACACTTGTAAGTAGTCCTCACCGGGGCTGAGTGTGCGGCCAGCGAGGTAGGCCGCAAAAACGCCGATCACCAGACAATAGATGAACCATTGCACGAGGTACTTGCCCATCGCCGGGGGTCCGCTGTGCGTCACGGTCATCATACCGACTGGACCCTGGTTGTACTTTTCGATCATCTCGGGAGAGCTCATGTCCTTGTAGTTGGCCGCTCTCGGAAACGCGTACGTGCCCCGTGATACACCGGCCGCTCGCATCGCATCGAGTAGCTTGGCTTCATCGGGTAGCTTGTTGTACTCGCTCTGGTGATACTTGAGGACCATGTGAATCACCGAGCTGGCGACGAAAACGAGTACCGCCGAGATGACGATTGCTAGCCACAGGTCTGTCAGCGGAACCATGCCTGCCCCCTTGTCTCGAAGAGTCGTTGCTCGTGTTGACTCCAGTCAGAGTAGGCTAGGCAGTGGACGATCGCAAGGTGGCTCCTTGTGAGCATTGATCTGGCCCCGTTTGTCGAGTTCGTGGTCGATACGGCATCCGACGGTCTCGTCCGCTGGCGTGGTAAAGAGGTTATGCGTGGCGCGCCCTTCAGAGACGCTTCATCGACCATGTTTGTGCCGGTAAAGGGTGGGAGACGCGCTTGAACGGCAGCTGTGACTTCGGAACCCTGCGCAGCGTGCTGCTCAAACGACCGCAGGAGGCGTTCGTCAGTCAGGCAACGATCGACCGTCAGTGGGAGACCCTCCATTACACCGATCGGCCTTTCCTCGAAAACGCGGTTCGCGAGCATCTCCGGTTCGTTGAACTGCTCGAAAGCTTCGGCGTCAGCGTGCATTACCTACCGCCTGACGATTCGGTCGGGCTCGACTCGATATACGTAAGAGACGCTTCGGTCGTCTGCGACGGGGGCGTAGTAGTGTGCTGTATGGGAAAGGCGGCTCGAGAAACCGAGCCCGAAAGTCAACGCGTGTTCCTTGAGGGGCTTGGCTGGCCGATTGCGGGAACGATTCGCGGGGAGGGGCGACTCGAGGGTGGTGACGTCGTGTGGCTCGGTCCCAAGAAGCTAGCGGTTGGACTCGGCTATCGGACAAACTCCGAAGGCGTCCGACAACTCTCCGAGATTCTGGATGACACGATTGATGAGTTGTTGACGGTGCCGCTCCCACACTGGCGCGGCCCCGATAACGTCTTTCACCTGATGTCAATTTTCAGTCCGCTCGACCATGACTTGGCGTTGGTCTACTCGCCGCTGCTGCCGGTGGTGTTTAGAGCGGAGCTGCTGGCCAGAAGTTTCGAGTTAGTGGATGTGCCTGACGCCGAGTTCGAGACGATGGCATGCAACGTTCTGGCCGTGGCCCCGCGCCATTGCATCGCGTTGGCGGGCAACCCGGAAACCCGCCGGCGCCTGGAAGCAGCCGGCGTGGAGGTGCACGAGTACGAAGGAGATGACATCAGTATCAAGGGCGCCGGGGGTCCAACTTGCCTGACCCGCCCGCTGACGAGGGACCCCGTCTAAGCACGTACCATCTGTCGGGCTGATCTAATACCTGAACACATCGGGATCGCCACTACGCTTGCAGGGGGATTCTCCCTACAGACATCGCCATCTGTTTGGCGCTACGGTTGTTGTGGTGTTTAGTGAGGACGCCACAGGAGGCGATTACCATGCGTAAAGAGCGAAAGCCGCCGGCTGTCAAGCTAAAGGGAAAACGGCCCGAATCGTTGATGATGACCTATGGCTATCACCCCGAATGGTCAGAGGGGGCGGTCAAACCGCCCGTTTTCCAGACCTCTACGTTTGCCTTCCGGTCGGCGGAAGAAGGGAAGGAGTACTTCGCCTGCGCGTACGGTCTGACCGAAGAGGATCCAGAGCATCCGACCGGTCTGATCTACAGCCGGTTGAACAACCCCGACCTCGAAATACTGGAGCAGCGCTTGAACCTGTGGGAAGACGCGGAGGCGAGCATCGTTTTTGCGTCAGGCATGGCGGCTATCTCGACCACCTTGCTGACGCTGGTTCAGCCTGGGCACGCGATCGTCTTTTCGCGACCCGTTTATGGTGGCACGGATTTTCTATTGGAGCACATGTTGCCGGATATGCAAGTCGTGACACGTGAGTTTGAAGCCGGGGCCGACCCCGCCAAAGTAGAACGCATTTGCGGGGAACTCGAGGCGGCTAGAACCCCGTGCCGGGTGATTTTCATTGAGACGCCCGCCAATCCAACTACGACGCTCACAGACATCGAGAAGATGTCCGAAGTCGCCCACCGCTTTGGCGCGTTGTGCGCTGTCGACAACACGTTACTCGGACCGCTCTACCAACAGCCACTGCAATTTGGCGCTGACCTGGTGCTCTATTCGGCAACCAAGTACTTGGGCGGCCACAGTGACTTGGTCACCGGTGTATGTCTAGGTGCGAAAGAGCACATCGATCGAATAAAGATGTTCCGAACGATCTTGGGCACGATGCTCGATCCACATTCGGCGTGGTTGCTGATGCGGTCGCTCGAGACAGCTAAACTCAGGATGACTTGCTCACGGAAGAATGCAGAAAAGGTCGCGAGCTGGCTATCGAAGCAGCCGTGGGTTGGAAGAGTGAATTTCCCGGGTCTCTTGACATCGGGCGAGCAGAAGGAGATCTACGATCGGCAATGTTCCGGCCCCGGGGCGCTGATATCATTCGAGCTTCGGGATGGGGACGAGGCCAAGGCGTTTCGTTTCCTCAACGCGGTACGAATGGTCAAGCTGGCAGTCAGTCTCGGAGGAAACGAGTCGCTGATCGAGCATCCGGCGACGATGACCCACGCTGATGTACCAGCGGAAGAACAGTTGGCGATAGGCATTACACCGGCCTTGATTCGATTGTCGGTCGGCATCGAGCACCCAGACGACTTGATCGCGGATCTCACTCGAGCCGCCGAACAGATGGAGGTCCCGAATGAGATACCGGTTGAGGCACCAGATCCCCCCGCCGGCGCCGTTCTGTCCGGAGAACCGGTATGAGTCGCTGACTCACCGCGGAGCCGCGGCATGAGCAGCTCGCCCGCGGCGCGTCCACTCGATCCCATCTTCTCGCCCCGATCGATTGCGGTGATTGGCGCTTCAAGGCATCGCGACTCGATCGGATTCGCGTTGCTACACAATCTCGTCGTCAATGAGTTCAACGGGACGATCTTTCCGGTCAATCCCAAGGCCGAGGTCATTCACTCGCTGAAGACGTATCCGCAAATCGCTGATATCCCCGACCCGATCGACCTGGCGATCGTCATGGTGCCGCGTGATGCCGTTCTCGGCGTCGTGGAGGAGTGCATCGAACACGGCGTGAAGGGGTTGATAGTAATCACCGCAGGGTTCGCCGAAGTCGATTCGGCGGGCGCTGCGCTGGAGGCGCAGCTCGCTGAGAAGGTTCGGTGCGCTGGCGTGCGGATGATCGGACCTAACTGCATGGGCGTCATCAACACGGATGAGAGCGTACGCATGGAGGCGACTTTCTCTCCGACCCCCGCCGAGCGTGGCACGATCGGCTTTGTAAGTCAATCCGGCGCGCTTGGGGTAGCGATTCTGAACGCCGCCGCTGATCTGGGGATCGGACTCACTCAGTTCGTTTCGATGGGCAACAAGACCGACGTCTCGGGCAATGACTTGCTCGAGCACTGGGAGGACGATGATGCGACTCGGGTGATCTGTATGTACCTGGAATCGTTTGGTAATCCGCGGCACTTCACGACGATCGCAAAGCGGGTTGGACGCAAGAAGCCGATCCTCGTGGTAAAGTCGGGACGCACGGAAGAGGGGGCCCGGGCAGCGACGAGTCATACCGGCGCGATCGCTGGAACCGATGTCACCGTGTCGACTTTCCTGCGGCAGTGTGGCGTCCTGCGCGCCAACACAATCGAGGAGTTATTCGATACGGCCCGTGCGCTGGATCGGTGCCCGCTGCCGGCCGGTGATCGGGTCGGTATCCTGACCAACGCGGGAGGTCCAGCGATTATGGCCACCGACGCCTGCGTGAATCTCGGGTTGCGGATCGCGGAACTAGCACAGGAGACTCGCCAGGAACTCGCTTCGTGCTTGCCGGCCGAGGCGAGCGTCGCCAATCCTGTCGACATGATCGCTTCGGCGATGCCAGCGGATTATGAACGGTCACTGGCTTGTTTGCTGGCCGATCCTGGCGTCGACATGATTCTAGCGATCAACGTCACACCACTCTTGTCACACCCGACCGACGTCCTAGATGCGATTCGAGAAGGTGCCCGCGAAGGGCCGGACAAACCGGTTCTAGCCGTGATGATGGCGACCGAGGAGTTCTACGATGAGGTGCTCGGGCGTCGCGATCAGCCCCCAGTTTATCGATTTCCCGAGTCCGCAGCTCGGGCTTTATCTCAGCTGAATCGGTACGCGTCTTGGCGCCGGCGGCCGATAGACGTTCCGACACCGGAGTTCGCGGTAGATGACGCTCAGGTATCTGCGATACTCGATCCGGCCCCTGACGGGTACCTGTCGGCACCCCAGGCCGTTCAAGTGCTGGAACTGTATGGCGTGCCGGTGGCGGCTTGGCGCCAAGTAAGCGATCGGCGTGGCTTACGATCGGCGGCGGAGCAGCTCGGTTATCCAGTGGTGATCAAGGCCCAGGTACCAACGCTCGTTCACAAGAGTGACGTCGGGGCCGTAAAGGTCGACATAAGCGATCCCGACGATCTCGATCGTGCGGTCGACGAGATCGAGGCTTCGTTGAGGGCGGCGGATCACAAGCCTGAAGGATACCTGATACAAGAGATGGTCAGTGGGGGAGTGGAAACGATTTACGGCATCTCCAACTATCCACAGTTCGGGCCGCTGCTCATGTTTGGGCTCGGTGGCCGCTACGTGGAAGTGTTGCGCGATGTCCGCTTTGGTGTGACCCCGCTGGGGCCGGCCGAGGCGGAAACCATGGTGAAGGGCATTCGGGGCTATCAACTCCTGGAAGGTGTCCGGGGCGATCCCGCGGCTGATATAGAGTGCCTCATCCAGGTGCTGTTGCGAATCGCCCAGCTCGCCGAGCGGCACCCCCGGATTCAGGAACTCGATATCAACCCATTCCTGGCGGCTCCTGACACGGCCGGCTCGAAGGCGCTCGATGTGCGCATTCGAGTTGGCGATCCCGTCGAAGACCACCGGCTGTGGAATCGCTGAAAACCAGCCGTTCCCCTACATCAGAATCCACATCGGCCTGACAGACGGTTACAGCCGCCCACGTACAACATGAGGGTGGATAGGTCTATCCGATCGCGCTCGGCAGGCTCGAGTGCGGGAAAGGAGGGAGACAGGTGGTAACCCCGATAGTCAAAGCTCCGGAAAAGGGGACGCGAAGGTTCGAGCTGTTCAAGGAACTCGAGGATATCCGACGGGATATGGACGATGTCTTTGAGTCGTTCGGGCTCCGGTTCCCCAGACTTCGCTCGAGCGAGCGCTTGGTCTGGCGGCCCAGGATCGACATGTTCGAGAAAGAGGACACGCTCGTTATCCGCGCCGATCTCCCGGGCATGGAGAGGAACGATATCAAGCTGCACATCGCAGACGATGTGCTGACGCTCGAGGGGCAAAGGACCTTCGACGAGGAGGTTGATGAAGACGATTACTTCGCCCGCGAGATGTTCTACGGGCACTTTCTGAGGCGGATTCCGTTGCCAATGGGTGTGAAGACCGAGGACATCAATGCGAAGTTCAAGAACGGCTTGCTCAAGATCGTGGTCCCGAAGGTGGCGGCAATGACCCCCAGGGAGATCCCGGTCGAGATCGCGTAGCAGGCGAATCGGCTCGCCGAGCAACAACTGCAACGCGAAACGGCCCCCGATCGAGACCGATCGGGGGCCGTCCGATTAAGGCCACGCGACTGGATTCTCGCTACGGCACCTGTGTAATGCGACCCTCGCCGCCTTCAGGATAGTCCGCGGCCGAGATCAACCCACCGAGTCCGTCCTGGATGTAGTTCGCCAGCGCCTGCTGGTACGTGACGCCCAGCGCCGTGAAGGGTGCGCCGCGGTACGGATACTGGTCTCCACCCCGGGCGAGGAAGTCGATTGTGGCGATCGTGACACCAGGGCCAGGTACCACCGCCCCGCCCGCGACGATCGGCGTGCCATCGTCGAGCGTGACCGTCTGCACCCGCGTGCCCGGCACCAGGACGTTTCCGTCACCGTCAAGCTGCTGCCCGATACCCGAGGCGCTGTAGACGAATGTGAACCCCCCGATCTGGGCGAATCTTCCGGTCCCGCGCGGGGGGTCGCCAGCTACCCCCCGCGATACGGCGTTTTCGAGAATCTCCTTGAACTGGCTCCTCGGGATGTTCTCCAGCACCGTCACGAAGTTCGCGAACGGAACCATGTCGAACGTCTCGAGCTCGGTGATGTCGCCGGCCGGGACGACACTGTCATTGCGGATCCCGCCGCCGTTCTGAAGCGCCACATCGGGGCTCGCGACGCCAAAGCTGCCGGCGAGCTGGTCCGCCTGCCACAGGAGCGCGTCGGCGATCAGGTTCCCCTCGTTCGTCTCGACAGAGCGCACCGCAGAGCGAAGGCCGTTCAAAGCCACCTCGCTGACACCGATCACGTTGGACGCGAGCGCCTGCAGTGCGGCGACGATCGGGTCGACGACCTGCGATTGGACGAGTGGATCGGGGTCCACCGCGTCGGGGTTTGCACCGCCTGCGACTCGCACGGGACCGCTCCTGTCGTCGATCGCGATCAAGTCGCCGTGCTTGTTGAAGCCGACGATCAGCCGCCCGACGTACCCGTACTCGCCCGACGTCGTGACGACCGGGACCTCCGTCCCATCCATGTCGGTGCCTAGGATCGGGTACGGGCCGAAGGCGGGCCCGTCGCCGGGGATGAGCAGATCGCCGGGGTTCGCCAGCAACTCGTCGCCGCCTCCGGCGATGACGATGTCGACGTCGTCGAGCTGAGCGAGCAGCGCGATATCTCCGTCAATGTCCTGGAGATGGCTGATGAGTATGATCTTGTCGATCCCCATCGCGCTCATCATATCGACCTCGCTTTGGACCGCGCCGGCCACATCTGGGTTCACGATCACATTGCGTGGGCTCGAGATGAACGGGAGGTTGGGGGTCGTCAGACCGACGACCCCGATGTCCTCGCCGCGCTTTCTGACGATGGTGCTCTTTGCGATTTTTCCGGCGGCCTCAAGGCCCGCGAGGCGCGGCTCGCCGGAGACATCGAGGTTGGCGCTCAAGAAGGGCGGTTCCGTCCAGCTGAACGACTCGATGAAGTCGGCGAGCACGTCGGGTCCGAAATCGAACTCGTGGTTGCCGATATCGAACGCGTCGTAGCCGATAAGGTCGAGCCCGATCGCGTCGAAGAACGGGACACCGGTTTGAAGGCTGAAGTTGAACTCGGGACCCGCCAGGAAGTTGTCACCCGACGAGAGGAGGATGGCGGCTGCCCCGGGGTTGTCATTGTTCCGCGGCGGGTCGCCAGTCGCGCTGGCGCCCACGAGTGAGCCTCTGACCTGGCGGCCGTTGTTTCCCGCTCGCGGAAGTCGCTTCGCCTCGTCCTTGAGATCATCGACGAGCGTCGCGAACCGCGCGATGCCGCCAAAGTCAGCAATACCGCGGTCGACGAGCTGCGACTCCGCGTCGTTGTTGTGCAATACGGTCAGCCAGAAGTCGACGTGGTCGTCCTGCCCGCCTTGGGAGAGGCTAATGATACCGCTCTCGCCGTCGACCGGACCGATGGCGTCATCGCCGCACGCGACGAAGAGGAGAAGAAAAGCTAGAACAGAGAGACGTTTCATGGACGACTCCTCCGGGGTAAGAGATGCACTTTTGGTGGCCTGATCGTTTGGTAACCCTGGATGGTGAAGCGTCGGCAATAATTAAGAGCCGACGGGCCAGCTGGCAAGTCGTCAGGTTGACTGGAAACAGCAAGCGGCGTGTGAGGTTTCCGATTGAGGCGCGGCAGCTTGCTGGCGCTCACGCCACAAGGCATCGAGCTGGTCAGGCGGCATTTGCTGCGCGATCAGATAACCCTGAACGATGTCGCACTCATCGTGTGATGTGTTCGACAGTCCGGCTCTAGATCCGCTCGACGGCTTCGCCACTTCACTGCGTTTTGACATGGCCGGAGCTTTCGGGCATCGGCACAAGTCGTTGAACGCGAGTCAGTTTGGCGCTCGAGTGGAAGCGGGTTTCCCAATAAATGCCTTGACTTCAGACGCCTATTGCTATCTAATACAGGCGTTAGACCCCATCCGAGAAGGGCCATCCGGTCGCGAGATCGGTGCGCAAAGTCCACGGGTCTCCACGAGACAGCCGGACTGCCGAACATGGGGGTTGTCGACCGACGACCTTCAACCTTTGATCAAAAAGAGGCAACTCATGAATCGAACTGCACGTGGGGTCCTAGGACTCGCGGTCCTGGGGTGGGTTACCGTGGGCTGTTCGGATAGCTCGGGCCTAACTGGCGTTTCTGCTTCCGATCCAGCCACAGGCCCAACGGTTCCAAGTGTTCTCAATCTTGCGGCTGAAGAGACGATCGGTTTTGCGGGAATTACCGAGGGGACCGTTGATCCGGTCATCAACGTCGGAACCGGGACGGTCACGACCGCAGCCACGGGCTGTGTCGGCAGGGCCACTATTTATGATACGGCAGCGGGCCCTGGCGAGGACCCCGACCTCGATAATCAGTCGGCACAAGGCAACGTTCTGATCATCGAAGAGAACGATGCTGTCGGCGACGTGGAAAACCCGGACGACTGCTTCTCGGGCGGAACCCTCACGCTCGATTTCTCGGGTGTCGGTCCGCTCGGCACGGTCACGCTGGAAGCCGCCAAGGTTCTGGACATTGAAGCGGCCGGCGTGAGCAACATCGAGCTGTTTGCACCCGGTGGAGGATCATTGGGTGTTTTCCTGCTCCCGGTCACCACAGATGGCGACTTGAGCCCCCCCAATGCTCCAGGAGACGGCGGTATCGCCACGATCAATCTCGGTCCGACGTCGGGCGTCGAGGTGATGGTAGTAACATTCGATACCTCAGGTGCGATCGACGACATCGAGTTCTCGCCCGATCGCGGTGGCGAAGGGTGCACGCCGGGGAAGTGGAAGAATTGGACCGGCCTGGGTAACGGAAACCAAAGCAACCACTGGGCAGCGACGGCTTATAACCCGCCGCCGGGTCCAACTGTTGGTTCCGTGTTTACGGGTGTTCACGCAAGTCTCGCCGGAGACAGCTTCCTGGACGCGTTGAATTACGGTGGTGGTCCTGGGATCGTAGGCAAGCAGATGATCCTGTTGCGGGCAGCGGTCGCGGCTCTCCTGAATGCGTCGCACCCGGGAGTGGCGTATCCGCTCTCCACGGTCGAGATCATCGCTATGGTCGATGCGGCGCTGGCGGCCGGAACAGAAAGCGCCCTGACCGACCTGGCGGACGACCTTGACGACTTCAACAACCTCGGTTGTTCGTTACCCCGGTAGTGATTTGAGCTGGGTAACCGATCTCTAGCGGCGGGTAAGACCAGCAGCACTAAATCCCCCGTGCGAAGGGGCTCTCGATTCGAGGGCCCCTTATTTTTGTGCCTGACGCTAGCTGGGGAGTTTGGCCTGGAGTCGCTCGAGAGCGGC
>CBDUCI010000036.1:0-14167 GCA_965365605.1 uncultured bacterium | reverse complement strand
AGATAGGCAAAGGGCGAGATGAAATCGAAGTACCAGTCGATGCGTTTCACTGTGCGAGCCTCGCTTGTATTCACGGTGCCGGAAACCGGCTGGAAGACTGATTTTATCGGCTTTGCTTGCGGCGCATAACCCGCTGCCGCACGGGATCGTCCGCATCGTGCGGTCATCGTGATAAGATGCACTTTGGGCAGCGATAATTCGAGGGACAGCCGATATGGATCTGGATAGCTTGCTGGCCAGCGAGCGCAGAATTCTCAGCGAAGGCTCGCTGTACGAATTGCTGCGGCGCAGCTCCGAGGTCGAGTTCGATCAGGCTATCGCGCACGCCGGATTGATCTACGACCCGCAATCGAAAAGCGTGCTCGAACGCGTGTTGCGCACCTATATCGAGGTCGGCGTATCACGCGGCCTGCCGATGGCGTTGGCGACGACCACCTGGCGCGCCAACCGCGACCGGGTGGCGGCTTCGAACTTCGCCGATCGCCCGGTCAACCAGGACAATGCCGCATTCCTGCTCGCGGTGCGCGACGAATATGCTTCGACCGGCGTCCCGCTGTCGGTCGGTGGCACATATGAGCTCACGTTTGAGGTCAACCGAAGCTCGAACGAAGCGTTGTTCGGCGAATCTCACGGACCGTCGCTGCTGGGCCACTTGAATGGCTTCTGGCAGCTCACCGAAGCGGTCGATCTCGATCTTGGAGTTAGCGCGATGTTCGGCGATCACGACGTGGAGGATTTGAGCTACAATCAGCGGCTGTTCGCGCTCGAGGGCGCGCTCAGCTGGGCACCCCCCGGTCGATCGCGGTACCGTGGCGTCGTTTTGCGTGGTGGGGTGATGGTCCGCGACCCGGGCGATGTGCCCGAGGAGCTCGACGCTCGTGGTGCCACGGGGGCATGGGTTAACGGTGAGGCCCGATTGTCACAGCGCTGGCTGGTCGGGGCCCGTTACGGCTGGGTGGAGGACCCGGGGGATCCCGGCGAGAGTGTGTGGCTGGTCGCACCCACGCTGACGTGGTGGCAAAGCGAGTGGGTTCGAATCCGAGCCGAGTACGATGTCATCGACAGACCGGACGGCACGGATGGTCTGTTCGTAGCTCAAGCGACGGTATCGTTGGGTCCGCACAAGCACGAGACGTATTAGCGAGTGCAGCAGCCGGGAGACAGATAGATGATTCGAGTTTTCACGATGACGCTGGCGTTATTCGTTGCGGCCCCGATCCCGTTACCAAAGGACCTTGCGACTGCCGAACCGACGGACCCCACGTTGCGAGCACCGCTAAGGGTCGTTACGACACTGCCGATCTACGCAACGTTGACGCGCGCGATTGGGGGCAACGAAGTCGAGGTCACATCGATCGCGAACCCGAACGAAGACGCCCACTTCGTGAGACCTAAACCGAGCTTCGCGCTCGATCTTCGGCGGGCTGACATGTTCGTGACAACCGGTCTGGATCTCGAGCTCTGGGTTCCGACTCTGCTCGACAAGGCGGGCAACGCGAAGGTGAGCGAGGGTGGCCAAGGGTACGTGACCGCGTACACGGGTATCACGCTGCTCGATGTGCCGTCTTCGGTGGACCGAAGCGCGGGTGACGTGCACATCTATGGGAACCCCCACTTGACGACTGATCCGCTCCGGGTACTCCAGGTCGCGCAGAACATCACCACCGGATTGAAACGCGTAGCACCAGATCGATCGGCGACCTTTGATCGCGGATTGGCACGATTTCGCGCCGAGGTTCATCGCCGCTTGTTTGGTCCGCGTCTGGTCGAGCTGTTGGGTGGCGACACGCTCGAGCGATTGGCGCGGGCGGGCACGTTGTTCGACTTCCTCCGCGAGAACGCACTCGAGGAAAAACCGTTGATCGATGAGTTGGGTGGCTGGCTCAAGGCAGCAGAATCGTTTCGGGGTCGGAAGCTGATCTGCTATCACAAGAACTGGGCGTACCTGGAACAACGGTTCGAGCTGATGTGTGCCGACTACGTGGAGTCCAAGCCCGGCATCGCACCCACCCCCCGTCATGTCGCCCAGCTCATCGAGATGATGAAGGTCGAGGGCATTCGAGTGCTGCTGGCGGCTGCCTATTTCGATGGTCGCAAGGTCGAATCCGTGGCCAGCCGTGGCGGAGCGATTCCGGTTGTGCTGACCCTGCAACCGCCCATTGGATCCGGTGCTGACGGATATTTCGCGATGGTGGATGGATGGATCGGCGACATCGCTGATGCGTTCCGGCGGGCGGGCGGCTAGCGTTCGATGCTCGACCTGATCGTCCTGCCGCTGCTCGCTGCGCTGATCATTCTCGTCATCCACGCCTACCTCGGGCTCCACGTGTTGTCGCGCGGCGTGATCTTCGTCGATCTCGCCTTCGCGCAGATCGCAGCGTTCGGTACCACTACCGCATTGTTGGTGGGTCTCGAGCATGGAACACCCGGGTCACTGGCCTTCGCCCTCGCTTTCACCGCGGTCGGGGCATTGATCTTCAGCTTCACTCGATTGGAGAACTCGCCGGTCCCGCAGGAAGCGATCATCGGTATCGCTTATGTGGTTGCGTCAGCGGCCGTGTTGCTGCTAGCAGGGTTTACCGCCGAGGGTGCGGAGCACATTCGCGAGACCCTGACCGGAAACCTGATCTGGGTGGATTGGCGCACGGTGATAAAGCTCGCCATCGCCTACGCGTTGTTTGGCGTCTTCCATTGGGTTTTTCGAAAGCAGCTTCTCGGTGCTTCGTTCGAACCCGAGAAAGCGAAGCGACCCCGTTGGTGGGATTTCTTGTTTTATCTGAGTCTGGGGTTTGTGATCAGCTTCTCGGTGGACATCGCGGGTGTACTATTGGTCTTCAGCATGCTAGTGATACCGGGCGTGATCGCGTTTCTGTTCACTGACCACCTCGTTCGGGGATTGATGATCGCGTGGGCTGTGGGAGCGCTCACGTTGGTCGCTGGGATCGTCAGCTCGTTCGTTTGGGATATCACCACCGGTCCACTACTCGTGGTCGCGTTCGGGTTGAGCCTGGTGACCGCTGCTGTTGTCCGGTTCCTCGTCGGTGCTGGGACAGGAAGCGTAGTCCATCTGCCCGAGAAAGGAGATGACGATGGAGATCGAGATCGCTTGGCAGGGTGAAAAACGGTTTCGGGCTCACACTCCCGGCGGGACCGACGTGACGGTGGACGGCGATGCCGAGATCGGTGCCACGCCGATGGAGAGCGCGCTGATCGCGCTTGCCGCCTGTATGGGGATCGATATCGTCGACATTCTGTCCAAGGGCCGGCAGGACTTGACCGCTTGCACGATGAAGGTGTCTGCCGATAGGCGGGAGGACCCGCCGCGAAGATTTACCGCGATCCGGTTCGAAATCGTGCTGACCGGGCATGAGATCGACCCACACAAGGCCGATCGCGCGGTCGAGCTCAGTCGGTCGACGTACTGTTCGGTGTCGAACTCGCTAGCCCCCGACATCGACCTCGAGACCTCGGTCCGGATCGTCGAATCTGACAGCGGGAGTTGACGGTTTTTCCCAACCCAGGCTAGATTAGGCGCCCGTTTCCGGTCGTTTCCTTCAGCTTCAAACCCTTTCAATCGAGAGGTCTGGCGGGTGGGCGCCAACCACGAGCTACGGTTGCTCACCGGGGGCGCAAATTCTGCGCTCGCGGCTGAGATCGCGGCCCAAATGAAGGTCCGGCTGACCGATGTTCAGCTGAGCCGGTTCGCAGACGGCGAGATTTTCGTCAAAATCAACGAGAACGTGCGTGGGCGGGACGTCTTTATCATCCAGTCGACTAACCCGCCGGCCGAGAACCTGCTAGAGCTGTTGCTGCTGATCGACGCGGCGCGACGGGCATCGGCACATCGAATCGCGGCCGTCATTCCATATTTCGGATACGCTCGGGCTGATCGCAAGGACCAACCTCGGGTCGCGATAGCGGCCAAGCTGGTGGCCAATATGCTGATCGAGGCGGGGGCCGATCGGTTGATTACGATCGATCTTCACTCGCACCAGGTACAGGGTTTTGTCGACATCCCGCTCGACCACCTGTACGCGTCACCGGTGTTTCTCAACTACTTCCGATCGAAGGGGCTCAAGGACGTGGTCGTGGTGGCGCCGGACGTCGGGGCAGCCAAGATGGCCCGCGGTTTAGCGCGGCGCATGAACTCGGCCATCGCGCTGATCGATAAGCGCCGCCCCGTCGCCAACGAGGCGGAAGTGGTTCACCTCGTTGGTGAAGTGGAAGGGAAGACCGCGATCCTGATCGACGATATGATCGACACGGCCGGGACCTTCGCCCAAGCGGCGCACGCGCTGGCCGAGAATGGTGCCGTGGCGGTCTATGGATGCGCCACGCATGCGCTCTTGTCCCGGAATGCGAGCCAGCGGCTACAGGAAGCGCCGTTCAAGGAGGTCTGCGTGACGAATACGGTGCATATCGCCGAGCAACGAAAGTTCCCCAAGCTCAACGTACTGCCGGTGGGGGATCTGCTCGGCAAAGCGATCGCCTTTACTCACAATTATCAATCGGTGTCCTCGCTGTTCCTCGAATAGTCGGGGAGTAGCGCGGAGCAGGACTGAAGAAGGAGCACTACGATGGCTACATCTGCGAGCATAACGGCGGATCGCCGCCAGGAAACGGGCAAAGGCGCCGCCCGCGCCGGACGGAGATCGGGCCGCGTGCCGGGTGTTTTGTATGGCCACGGCGAAGAGTCCGTCGTGGTGAGTGTGGACGCGTTGGAGCTCAACCGCCTCATTCAGTCGATCTCGATCGAGAATACGATCGTCGATCTCAAGGTGAAGGGCGAGAAGGCTCCCCTCAAAGTTCTAATCAGAGAGGTCCAGCGGCATCCGTACCGCGACGATGTGTTGCATATCGATTTCTTCCATATCGCGATGGACGAGATGATCCACGTCGACGTTCCAGTGCTCTTGGTTGGGGTTCCGACAGGGGTCAAGAACAAGGGCGGGGTCATCGACCATCAGCTGCGGGAGATAGAGATCAACTGTCTCCCTGCTAACATCCCGGAGAACATAGAGATCGACATCTCCGAGCTCGACATCGGCAACTCGGTCCATGTTTCGGATCTGGACTTGCCTGACCTCGAGATACTGTCCGATCCGGAGCGATCCATCGTGGCGGTCCTGGCACCGACGGTGATCGTGGAACCGGAAGAGGAAGAAGTCGAGGAAGAGTTGCTGGAGCCGGAATTGGTCGGCAAGGAAGGCGAAGCCGAAGAGGAAGAAGCCGCGCCGGCCGACGAGGCAGCGGGCGAAGAGAAAGCGTAGCCGACGCTGGCGATCCGGATCGTCGTCGGCCTTGGCAACCCGGGTCCAGAGTACGAAGCGACTCGCCACAACGTAGGCTATCGCGTCGTCGATCGGCTCGCTGGGCGGCACGCGCTGCCCGACTGGGTACGACAGGATAAGCGACTACAAACAGCCGGAATGATCGCCGGTGAGTCGGTAATCTTGATCAGGCCGCTCACGTTCATGAACCACTCGGGCCGTGCGTTGGCCTCGCTATACAGGGATACGGAGTTCACCGTCGAGGAGCTCTTGGTTTGTTTCGACGATCTCGCGCTGCCGCTGGGTCGATTGCGAATCCGGCCGTCGGGCTCCGCGGGCGGCCACAACGGCATGCGGTCGATCATCGATCATCTCGGGACCGAAGAGTTCCCACGCTTGAGGGTCGGTGTGTTTCCGGAAAGTGGCAGCGTGGATGACGCGACCGAGTTCGTCTTGCAGCCGTTTCGGTGTCGCGAGCGGGAGGTGATCGACGACGCCATCGAACGCGCCGTTGACGCCGTTGAGTGCATTCTTGGTGAGGACATGACAACCGCGATGAATCGATACAACCCAGAACCTTTGTAGAGGAGCATCCGTGGAGAACTTCGCATCGACCGCCCCGGCGTGGGGTCTGCTGGGCCTGTTCGTGGCCTGGATCATCTACATGTACTTGAAGCGACAGCCGGATGGGAACGACACCATGCGCGATCTGGCGGCACAGATCCAGAGCGGTGCGATGGCGTTCTTGAGACGCGAATACTCGGTGCTCGTCCCGTTCATCGTTGTAGTCGCCATCCTGCTAACCATGGCGGTGGGTAGGAACACCGCAATCGCGTACGTCGCTGGGGCGGCGTGCTCAATTCTGGCCGGCTTCTTTGGGATGACCGCGGCGACGCGGGCTAACGTCCGCACATCGGAGGCTGCACGCGCGCATGGACAGGGTCCGGCTTTGCGGATCGCGTTCTTTGGTGGGGGTGTGATGGGGCTGTCGGTCGCGTCGCTCGGGTTGCTCGGTATCGGGTTGGTGTTCCTGTGGGCCGGTCAGGCCGAGGGGAACCCGGTCGTCATGCGCCAATTCGCTGGCATTATCAGCGGCTTCGCGATGGGTGCGTCATCGATCGCGCTGTTCGCCCGCGTAGGTGGTGGGATCTACACCAAGGCCGCCGACGTGGGTGCTGACCTGGTTGGAAAAGTCGAAGCCGGTATTCCCGAGGACGATCCGCGCAACCCGGCCACGATCGCCGACAATGTCGGTGACAATGTCGGTGACGTCGCCGGCATGGGGGCCGACATCTTCGAGTCGTACGTGGGATCGGTTATCGCCACCATCGCGATCGCGGGTACGAGCTCGCTGTTCTTGGTGGAGCACAGGATGGCGGCGATAGCGATGCCGATCATCCTGATCATCTTTGGTCTTCTAGCGTCGCTCGTCGGCATCGGCGCGATGAAGCTCCTCGAGCGGACGAACCCGGCGAGCGCGCTCCGCAACACGACCTTTATCGCGGCAGCGCTCTTTCTCGCGACTTCGTATTTCGTAATCCAAGAACTGGATGTGTTCGCCGGCAGTCAAGACTTCACGTCGCTGGGTCCGTTCTGGGCGCTCGTTTCAGGGACGATGGTTGGTATCCTCATCGGATTGGCGACCGAGTATTACACCGCGGCCGGGCCAATTCGGAAGATCGCTGAGGCGGCGGAGACTGGTTCGGCGACCAACATCATCGCCGGTCTGGCGGTGGGGATGGAGTCGGTGGTGATCCCGGTGGCGCTCATCTGCACCGCGATCGGTGTTTCGTTCTACTTCGCCGGGCTGTACGGAATCGGCATCGCCGCGGTGGGGATGCTGGCGACGGTCGGTGTCACGATGTCGGTCGATGCCTACGGCCCGGTGGCTGACAATGCCGGAGGGATTACCGAGATGAGTGGGCTCGGGAGTGAGGTGCGCGCGATCACCGACAGCTTGGATGCGCTCGGCAATACGACCGCCGCCATGGGCAAGGGGTTTGCGATCGGATCCGCCGCGCTCACCGCGCTGGCGCTCTTTTCCGCCTACGGCTCCGCGGTCGGCCTCGTCAACGAGGGGATCAACATCATCAACCCGACGGTCGTGATCGGGCTCTTGATCGGCGGTTTCCTGCCGTTCCTAGTCGCGTCGCTGACGATGAACGCGGTCGGTCGCGCAGCCCAGGGCATGGTGGCCGAGGTGCGGCGCCAGTTTCGTGAGATCAAGGGGCTGATGGAGGGTACCGCGAAGCCCGACAGCGCGCGATGCGTCGATATCTCGACCCGCGCCGCTCTGCGAGAGATGATCGTCCCCGGTTTAACGGCGGTCATCGCACCCGTCTTGGTTGGTAAGATCTTGGGCGTCGAAGCGCTCGGCGGGATGCTCGCCGGTGCCACAGTGACCGGTGTGTTGCTGGCGCTCTTTATGGCCAACGCCGGTGGTGCGTGGGATAACGCGAAAAAGTATATCGAGAAGGGCGCACACGGCGGCAAAGGATCGGACGCACACAAGGCGTCGGTGGTTGGCGACACGGTGGGCGATCCGTTCAAGGATACCTCGGGCCCGTCGATGAACATCCTGATCAAGTTGATGTCGATCGTGTCGCTGGTTTTGGCGCCCTGGTTTTAGAGTCGATAAATCAGATCAAGTAAACCGACGAGCCGATACTCTCTTGCGGCCGGCGCTTGGCTTCGCGGAGCCTCCTCGTCACAATTCGCCCACGGGGTCTCCGCTCGCTCTGACGGAGGCGTCGAACTACCCGTTTTGCACGATCGATCCCAATCTCGGCGTGGTCGCTGTGCCGGATGACCGTTTGGATGTCTTGGGCGAGGCCTTTCAACCCGAGAAGGTGACCCCGACATCGATCGAGTTTGTCGATATCGCCGGCCTGGTGAAAGGCGCCAGCCAGGGCGAGGGATTAGGCAACCAGTTTCTTTCGCATGTCCGGACCGTGGACGCGATCGTTCACATCGTGCGTTGTTTCCCGTCAGCCGATGTGGTGCACGTGTTGGGGAGCGTCGATCCGCTGCGCGACAAGGAGATTATCGACACCGAGCTCGCGCTATCCGACCTGGCGGTGGTCGAAAAACGACATGCGCGCGTCGCCAAGCAAGTGCAGGGAGGCAGAAAAGAGTTCGCGAGCGAGCTGTCGGCACTGGAGAAGCTCCTGCCGGCGCTCGAGGCGGGCGAGCCGGCACGGACAGTGGTGATCGCCGACGACGAGCGACCGGCTGTGCATACGTACGGCCTGCTGACCCGCAAACCAATCATCTATTGTGCCAACGTCGCCGAGGATGTACTCGCCGACGCTGTTCGGGACCCGATGTCGGTACCCGAGGTGGCGCCACTAGCCGAGGCGGCCGCTGCTGAGGGGGCGGGATTGGTCGAGGTGTGCGGCGATCTCGAGGCCGAGCTGGCGACACTGTCGCGCGAAGACCGGCACGCCTTTCTGGCAGACCTGGAGCTGCCGGAGTCAGGACTCCGACGGGTGATCCACGCAGCGTACGATCTGCTCGGCTTGCTGACCTTCTTTACGACCGGAGACAAGGAAGTGCGGGCGTGGACACTCAAACGCGGTGGCACCGCGGTCGAGGCGGCCGACAAGATCCACACCGACATGGCGCGCGGGTTTATCCGCGCCGAGGTCGTGGGTTACGACGACTTCATGCGTGCCGATCGATCGCTGAATCAGGCACGCGAGAAGGGGTTGGTGCGGAACGAGGGCCGTGATTACGTGGTCGCAGATGGCGACATCATCTACGTCAAGTTCAACGTGTGAGTATTCTCGATTATGAGTGCAATTGACGAGTTGCTGAAGAATAACGGCGAGTACGCAAAAGGCTTCTCCGAGAGAGGCTTGCCCAGGGCGCCTTCGAGGAAGGTCGCGATCGTCGCCTGCATGGACGCTCGGTTGGACACGCGCGCAGCGCTAGGGCTTGAGAACGGCGACGCACACGTGATTCGAAATGCAGGCGGAGTCGTGACGCACGACGTGATCCGGTCGATCATGATCTCACAGCGCTTGCTGGACACACGCGAGGTCATGCTGATCTACCACACCGATTGCGGCATGCAAACGTTCACAGACGAAGAACTCAAGGACGCGATCGAGCAGGAGACCGGAGTTCGGCCGCCTTTCTCGATGGGAGCATTCGCAAGTCTGGAGGGTGATCTCCGCGAGTCGATTGCGCGAATTAAGGCCAGCCCGTTTTTGATCTACAAGGACGCCGTCCGCGGATTTGTGTACGACGTAGGGACTGGGCGGCTGCGCGAGGTGGTGTGATCCCTACCGTGCCAGCACCGGGAAAACGACTGGGCTCTCGTTGAGCGATGAATGCCACGCGCCAACGTGTTTGACAGCTTCTGAATAGCCGGATACGCTGGTTTTAGCAGCGGCCACGCTTAGAGCACCCCCGAGAGAGCGATGCACCTTCGGCTCGCGACCTGCTCCTCTACGCTACTCTCCATATCCATTCTGGCGCACTGCAGCCAGGACTCAGGTCCCTTGTCTCCAGAACAGGGACGATGGGTATCTGGTATCCAGTTTACCTATTCCATGTCCGGTAGGCAGTACACGCTTCCTCACGATAACCGGATCTATGAAAGCTCACATTTTCTCGTTTTCAGTGACGCTAGCAGCGATGATGTCAAAATACAGACGTCGCACATAGCTGAAACAGCTTTCGAACAACTGAAGCAGGCTTTTGACATTTCCAGCAGCTCTGAGTTGGGAATCGTAGATCGAGATTCAAAACTAAAGATCTACGCAAACAGACATAATTCCCGCATTTCATCTCATGTGTTTGCCTACGGATTTGTTCTCTTTGCGCTGGATTCACCAGGTAGTGTGCAAACGGAACACTATGATCGTATGGTCAAGCACGAGTTGATGCATGTGTTTCAACATCTATTCGGATTGGGACTGAACGGATATGATGATTGGCCTGAAGTGTGGTTCAGTGAGGGTGTTGCTGAATTTGTGTCCGGTGGGGTCCTTCCCGTTATCACCTCACAGAGTGCGATACACGAATGGCTTGCCCATGAAGAACACGTGAACCCCATAAGTATTCACCGGTTTCAAGATTATCCGGTGCCCATTGCGAGGATTGGGGAGTATTACCCCATGTTCGAACTGGCGGTGAGATACCTTCTCAATCAGCGCGGGCACGGAAAAGCTCTATCAGATGTACGGCTCATCTATGAAGCTCTGGGTAATGACGACAGCTTCACCGAGGCGTTTGAGAGGTACATGGGCATGAGTGTTGATACGTACGAAGAGTCGTTTCTTGAACTCATGCTGGAATTCCTGTGATCTCCGGATAGGAGCGACGGCCTCGGACCGAATGAGCCCCCTACCGCGCTGGCACCGGAAAAACGACTGGGCTCTCGTTTCCTCTCGGATCTACTGCAGCCACGCCGAAGAAGTAGTTGTCGATTACGAGGTTGGTCATTTCGACCTCGTGGTTGCGCCCGACCCACCGCCATCGATCCCACGTCGGTGACGTCGTGTCCCGCCAGTAGACCTTGTAGCCAGCGACGATCGGGTCCAACAAGGGCGTCCAGCGGAGCACAGCCGAGGGCTGGACAGCTCCCTCGATCGAGACGTTCTCGGGGGGCGCGGGTGCCCACGCGAGTGACGCCAACACGGCAACGTTGAGCGCGGTCAGCTTGCACGCGTAATCGAAGTCGACCGCGTCGACGACGTCCCCGTACTCGATCCCGTCCTCGACTCGGACGTCCTGGTGCTGGCGATCGTAGTGCTCGTTCGTCTCCATGATCCGCACAGCCGGAAATCCGGCGTCGTTGAACGGCCGGTGATGACCGCCGCGTCCCCAGCGATCCAATCGATAGATCATGATCGTGTCGAGATCGTCGAAGTAGAGATCCGCGATCCGGTCGACGTACCGGGCGAGCTGTCGCGAACGCCCGTCCACCTCGCCACCGGTAAACCGCATGCGGCGCCAGTCGTCCGGTGTTGCTGTCATGTCCGGGCTTTCGGAAAAGACGCGTGCGGTTGAGTTGTCCACGACGTTGTTGATGCCGGCCGTGTTGCCAATCATGTCATTGTTGAGCACACCCTCGATGTTCCAACCCTCTTCTCGCGCGACGCTCGCCATGTGACGACCACCGAAAAGTCCTTGCTCCTCGCCGGATAGTCCGGCGAAGACGATCGACGCGTGGAACACGTGATTCGATTGGGTTATGGCCCGCGCCGCTTCGAGCACGCCAGCCATCCCGCTGGCGTTGTCGTTGGCTCCGGGTGCGTCGTCGACGGCGTTCATTGGATCTGAGATCCGCGAGTCGACGTCACCGCTCATGATGATGTAGCGGTTGGGATCGCTCGTGCCGCGGAGCACGGCGACGACGTTGACCACCCAAGTGGGATCGGGGACCCGCCGCTCGCCTTCAATCAGTGTTCGCTGATACGAAACTTCGAGACAGCCACCGCAATCGGCCGATATCCGATCGAACTCAGCCTTGACCCAGCGCCGGGCGGCACCGATCCCGCGTGTGTCCGAGAGCGTGTCTGACAGTGTGTGCCGGGTCCCGAACCCGGCCAAGGTCCGAACATCACGCGCGATGCGATCGACGGAGACAGCGTCGATCAAGCGGTACACGCGGACGTCACGATCGGGGGGTGCCAGTGGCAGTTCCTGTGCGCCGACCGGGCTCGAAGGTGAGACCACTAGCAGGAACAGGAACGTGATCGGAGACCAACGCATTGTAACGACCTGCGCTGTCGGTGAGGTTGTTCTTACTCTTCGGCCCCCGCGCTGGCGGTTTCGAGGGCGGCGCCGATCTTGGTTTGGAGCTCTCCGCTGTCGAAAAGCTCGCGCGTGATGTCGCAGCCACCGATGAACTCACCGCCGATATACACCTGCGGAATCGTGGGCCAGTCGCTGTATTCGCGGATCGCCTGCCACAGCTCGGGGTCGGCCAGCACATCGATCGCTTGAATCCGCCCGGCGGCTCCGGCATTGCGCAGTGTTTCCACGGTGGCGGCGCTGAATCCACAACGCGGCAACATCTCGGTTCCCTTCATGTAGAGAAGGACCGGGTTTTCCCGGATCTGACTCTCGATTCTCTGTTTTACTTCGGGTTGCATTACGGTCCCTCCTCAGGAGTCCAGGCCTTGATGGCCAGAGCGTGAACGGTATCGTCGTCGATCCATTCCTTGACCGACGCATAGATCATCTTGTGTCTCTCGATCAGCGATTTCCCTACAAACGAGGGCGAGATCACGCGCGCCTCCAGGTGGTTGTCGGTCCCTGTAAGGTCGATGACTTCCACCTTGGCGTCGGGGATCGCGGCCTGAATCTTGGCCGTTACTTGGTCGCGGATCAGGGTCATCCGCACGAAGATAGCGGCTCTCTTTGACGCCGCAAAACGCGTTGACGATTAGACGCCTGGACGATAGTTTCTGGGCCTCTTTTCAATATCCCTGTTCGCCCCGTTGGGGCGGACCGTCCAGACCGAAGGGAGCATCGCATGCCAAGATCCTACGAAACCGTTCTTATCTTTGACTCCACCCTCGATGAGTCCGTGCTCGAGCAGAAATTGGGTCGACTCCAGGGGGCGCTCGTCGACGACGCCAACGAATCGATGACGGTGACCCAGTGGGGTACGCGCAAGCTCGCCTACCCGATCGGCAAGAAAGAGCAGGGCACCTACATCATTCTCAGGTACGACACCGAGCCTGATCGTCTGGTGGAGTTCGAGCGTTTGGCGAAGCTCGATGAGCAGGTGTTGCGTCAGCTCACGATCGTCGACCCGATCGAATCCGCGATCGAGCCCGAGGCAGCACCGAGTGAACCAACCTCTGCGACGACAGACGAGCCCGCGGCGACGAGCACTGAAGAGCCGGCTGAAGCCGGCCTGGAGGAAGAATAGTGGCAGCCTACAGGCGGAAGAAGACGTGCCACTTCTGCGAGAACAAAGTGGTGATCGATTACAAGGACCAGCACATGTTGGATCGCTTTACCAATGACCGTGGGAAGATCCTGCCGCGACGCGTGACGGGGACCTGCGCCCGGCATCAGCGTCAGCTGGCGACCGCGATCAAGCGGGGCCGGTTCCTGGCACTCATTCCATATCTGCCGGACCACGCGCTTTGAGATCGCGGATCCGGATCAGCGAACGAGGGATCGAACGATGAGCAAGAACACCGAAGTGGTTCTGCGCGCCGAGGTCGAAAACCTCGGGCATGCCGGCGACGTCGTCGAGGTCGCTTCCGGTTATGCTCGGAATTATCTGTTGCCGCAGCGCTTGGCCTATGTGGCAACGGCAGCCAACAAGCGGCGCATCGAGCAGGAGCGGAAGAAGTACGAGCAGAAGCTGCGTGAGGAGCAGATCAAAGCCGAAGAAGTGGCGGCGACCATGGCCGGCCTCGTGCTCGAGTTTCAGATGATGGCTGGCGACGAGGATCAACTCTACGGCTCGGTCTCGACCGCCGACATCGCCGAGCGATTGGTCGAGCGTGGCTTCGCAGCAGCACGAGGCCATGTGAGGCTGGACAATCCAATCAAAACGCTGGGCGATTACGAAGTCTCGATCCGACTCCATCCCGAAGTCAGCGTCCCGATCCGGGTGCTCGTAACACGAGACCAGGGTTGACCCCACCGAGCCGCCGGGCGCGCCGCAGTTCCGGTGACGCGGACATTCGTGCCCTAGCTGCCGCGGCAGCCCAGGAGGCAGCCGACCGCCGCGGACGCGATGTAGTGCTGCTCGACCTGCGAGGCCTGACTTCCGCCACCGATTATTTCGTCCTCGCCAGCGGTGAGAGCGACGTTCAGGTCAAGGCGATCGCCGATCGCATCAAGGACCGGTTGACAGCCGCGGGTGCTCGTCCGTGGCACGTGGAAGGGGCCCGGCAAGGCAACTGGGTGCTGCTCGACTA
>CBDUCI010000035.1:0-14549 GCA_965365605.1 uncultured bacterium | reverse complement strand
GCGGCCGGCAGACTGTATCGCTTCCAGTTGGACCTGTATCCCGGCGGTGCCGTCTGCTGAGGAAGCGCTCGTACTTGGCATTATCGAATCCTTCCCTGCGACTGGTGTGTGGGTTGCGGCGGGCGTTGTTCCACTCCGGTGGTGTGCGGTTCTGACGCTCTTTGTGCTAATGCAACTGACCGAAAAGATCGACTGGGAACGAATTTTCGCGCACCGGACCGAACCGATACAGCACCCGTTCGAAGATCCGACGGGAACTACTTCTTGATGATTCCGATAGGCAGAAGGACGCAGTAGCCGAGGACCAGCAGGAGCGGCGCCAACGTCATGCTGCCCTGGGCCAGGAGGTAGAACCCGAGCCCGATCGCCAGCGCACCGGCGCCCAGGTAGATCGCGTTGATACGCGAGAACGCAACCGCGGGCGCTCCGGTCCGAACTCGGGCAGGCTTGGAGCCCGGCCCTTTGGGGGCCGCCTTGGTTCGACGCTGTTGCTTGCGGGATTTGGTCTTGACCATCGGTGCGTGAACTTAGGGGTGACATATCCGACGGTCAATGTCGGAACTGTCGCATCCCGGTAAGCACCATGGAGATACCCGCGCTGTCAGCGGCCTGGATAACTTCGTCGTCACGGCGTGAGCCGCCGGGTTGAATGATCGCCGAGACACCGGCCGCGGCGGCGACTTCGATGTTGTCGGCGAACGGGAAAAAGCCATCCGAAGCGAGCACGGCACCGGTCGTCGTGTGCCCCAGTTGACTCGCGTACTTGATCGCCAGCTCGACCGCACCGACGCGATTGGTCTGACCACCACCAATCCCGATCGTGGTGCACTCTCTGGCGAGCACGATGGCGTTTGAAGCCACCGCTCGGCACACCGTCCATGCAAAGACGAGATCCTCCCACTGTGCGTCGGTCGGCTGCGCAGCGGTCGGGCAGTGGAGCCCGCCATCGACCTCGGCACCGGCCGGCAGCCACGTCAGGTTGGGTCCTTGAAACAGAAGCCCACCTCCGACGCGTCGCACCTCACCTGCGGTCTCGTCGAAGTCGGGTACCGGTCCAGCCAGCAATCGGAGGTTCTTCTTCCTCGCCAACACCTCACACGCTTTGGGCTCGAAGGACGGTGCGTAGACGACCTCGAGGAAATGCTCAGCCAGCTTACTCGCCAATGGTCCACCGACCGGGCTCGTGAGCGCGACGATTCCACCGAAGGCCGAGACCGGGTCAGCCGCCAAAGCGCGCGTGTACGCGTCGAGTGGAGTATCGGCGCTTGCCACTCCGCACGGGATCGTATGCTTGATGATCGCACAGTGGGTGCGCGCAGGATCGAGCGCGTACAAGTCGCGAATCACGCGCCGGGCAGCCTCCGCGTCGATGTAGTTATTGTAGGAGAGAGCTTTGCCTTGCAGGATCTCAACAGCCGTCAGATCGGTCGAGCGCGGCGGTCGGTCGCGGTAAAGTGCCGCAGCTTGATGCGGGTTCTCGCCGTAGCGCAGCTCGGCCACGAGCTCCCCGCCGATCGTCCACCGTTCGGGCCAACCGTCTTCGTCCTCCGACATCCAAGCTGCGATTTGGCTGTCGTACCAAGCGGTCAGCCGCATCGCTTTAGCCGCCAGACGTCGTCGCGTAGCAACGCCGATCTTCTTCTCGACCGTCATCTGAGCAACAAGGTCTTCGTAATCCGGCGGCTCAGTCACGATCGTGACATGTCGCCAGTTTTTGGCCGCCGCGCGGATCAACGTAACGCCACCGATATCGATCAGCTCCGTGCGGGCCTCCTCGTCAGTTGCACCCAGCATCTCGGCGTCACCAAACGGGTAGAGGTTGACGACCACAAGATCGATCGGCGCGATGCCAAGTTCGATGAGCTCGGCCATGTCGGCTTCGCTATCGCGTCGCGCCAGGATCGCACCGTGGACGGCGGGGTGCAGCGTCTTGACCCGACCCCCGAGGAACGCAGGTGCCTGAGTGAGCTGATCCACCGACGTCACGGCAAGCCCAGCCTCCTCGAGCACCTTGGCCGTGCCGCCGCTGGCGATCAGCTCAACGCCGCGATCGGCCAATCCGCGACCGAGCTCGACCACACCGGTCTTGTCCCAGACCGACAGCAGTGCGCGCCGGATGTTACTCATCTGCGATCCACGCCCGATCACCCGATGTTCGAATCCGCCCCTCAGCGGCGGCGATTACGACCTCGGGCAGCAGCTCATGCTCGACCTCCAACACGCGGGCGGCGAGACGCTCGGGCGAGTCGTCCGAATGCACCTTCACCTTTCGCTGAGCCACGATCGGGCCGTGATCGTACAACTCATCCACCAGGTGGACGGTAGCACCGGACTCAGATTCGCCGGCCTCCAGCACGGCCGCGTGAACTCGCTCCCCGTACATACCAGGGCCACCAAATTTGGGCAGCAACGCTGGATGGATGTTGAGCATGCGACCTCGATAACGCTGGACGACAGCGGGCGGGACGATGCGCAGATAACCAGCCAGAACGACCCAATCGATGGCGTGCGTTTCGAGCAACTCGACGATCGATTCCCCGTCGTCGTGGGTCACGATCGCGGTAGCCACACCGTGGCGTGCCGCGCGCTCTAGCGCGAACACGCGATCACGATCGGAAACGACCAACGCGATCTCCGCAGCCGGGTGAGGGTCCAGCGCCTCCAGCAATGCCTCCAGGTTCGTGCCGCCACCCGAAGCAAAAACGGCGATCCGCACAGCGGGACTCACTCCCGTGCGGGGGTGTGGTTGCCCCGGGCATCTTGCCAGCGCGGAACCCAAGCCAAGCTCACCAGCCCGACGGCGATATCCTTCTTGAGCGGGCGAACCTCGACCTCTTCGAGCTCCTCGGCCATTGGGTCGAACTTATCCTCGAGCGCTTCGATCTCTTCGCGGAACTCGGCGTCGAGCTCCTCTAGCTCACGTTGTCTGGCAACCACCGTTTCCTTCGCACGGGCGATGTCACCGGCCTCCTTCATCGTGCGACCGACGCCACGCGCAGCGGTCGTAGCCCGACCGAGAGAAGTCTGGCTCAGCGTCTTTCGACCCAGTATAGAGCCCAACACCGTCGTCCCGACCGAGATCGCGGTCTGGAGCTTTTGTTGCTTCGATTGCTCTTCCTCGCGCTGGACGGCTTGTTGCGCCTTGCGAATGCGCTCTTCAATGCGCGCGATCTTGGGTGTGTACTTCTTGGCCAGCTTCTCTTTCTCTTCGTCGCGCCGCTCGCGAGCCAGCTGCTGGAGCCGGATCCTGAAGTCGCGCTCGCTCTGTCCCGGCTCCGAATACTCCTTGAACGTCGGGCTGTGCCAGAGCGCGACCGCTTGCGAGCGATAGACCCAATCTTTCCACTCGCTCTTCCACGCGGTATAACTCTTGGATTCGGTGCCCACCGCCGGCACCTCCCCGTATGAGACCGCGCCATCCTCGGGTTCGGTCATTAGATCGCTGGTGTCGATGTTTACGCGAGCGGCATCGTTCCAGTCGATCGCCATCGGTGCTGTGGTCATGGGAACAAGCACGGTGATCTCATCGGTCACGCTGACGCCGGCCTTGCGGTTGCTGCACCGGTACTGAGCGGTCGAGAGCAACGCCGGGTCATAATGAAGCTCGGCGTCGGCCGGAGCGAGCTGCCGGACGGGCACGAAGTGCTCGGGCACGTTGGGTGGCAGAACGGGCCGTTTGGCAACAACCGGTCCAGATGGCTCAGCGGGAACCGGTGCCGCCGCTTCGGGAACGATCGGTTCGACGTCACCGATCAAGCGCTTGATCTCGTTGCGTGTCAGCGGACCCCGCAAATAGGACATGACCCACCGCGTTTGGAATACCGCGGGCTCACGCTCGTGAACGTTGTTCATGAGGAAGACCCGCTTGCCGAGCCCGGCCAGCGTCTCGTCCATCTCGTCTTTATCGAACGAGGACTCCGCACCGGCCGCAGCACCTTCCAACCCTTCCAACACGCGAGTCTTGTCGCGTTCCGTCTGCAAGCGACCGATAAACCACGTGCCGGTGTTCGACAACCCCTTGTAGTCGAGGTCGACAGGGTTCTGGGTCGCCAACACGACGCCGACGCCGTATGCGCGAGCTTGCTTGAGCATCGTCAACAGAGGTTTCTTCGACGGCGGGTTGGCGACCGGCGGGAAGTAGCCAAAGATCTCGTCCATGTAGATCAGCGCTCGCAGGCTCGTGGTCCCCGACTGCGTCCGCATCCACCCGACCGTTTCATTGAGCAACAACGATACGAAGAACATCCGCTCAGGCTCGCTGAGGTGGGCTATCGAGACGATCGAGATCCGGGGCTTTCCCGCGGCGGTGTAAAGCAGACCGTCTATGTTTAGCGGCTCGCCGGTCAGCCAGGTCTCGAAGCCGGGCGAAGCGATCACGTTGTTGAGCTTGAGCGCTAACTCGTACCGTTCCTCGGCGGGGTAGAATGAGTCGACCTCCATCACCCCGATGCGACTCATCGGCGGTTGCTGAACGGCTTGAATGAGCGCCGGCAAGTCCAAGCTCCGTCCGGTCTGCCACGCCTCCTTCAAAATGGTCGAAATCAGGATGTGCTCACGACTCTGGATCGGATCGGCGTCGATACCGAGCAACCCCAGAAGCCCGGCGACAGTGGTTTCGATCTTGTCGGCCAAAAGCTCGGGGTCGTCCCGCAACGCCGCGTCGGGCGCGGCGAACGACTTGAGGATCGACAGTGGTCGGCCGGCGGTGCTGCCCGGCGTGTAGATCGTGAAGTCGGCGGCTTCACGCAGTCGCCGGACCCGCGCACTGTCCTGTCCCCAACCGGCGAGCCCGTTGGCCCACAACTCGGCCTGGGCAGCCGCGTACTCATCCGGCGTCTTCCCTTCCCGACTGGCGTCTTCCTCGTTGATCCACGGTCGAAAGTCGGAGGCGCGAAGCTCCGGGAACGTAAGCAACAGGTTACCGAGATCGCCCTTGGGGTCGATGACGATCGCCGGTATGCCATCCAGCGCCGCTTCTTCGAGCAGCCCGACGCACAGACCGGTCTTGCCGCTCCCGGTCATCCCCACGCATACTGCATGCGTCACCAGATCGCGGGAATCGTAGAGCAGAAGCGGATCCAACCGCTCCTTCGCATCCAGATCGTAGAGCTGGCCCAGGTAAAAGACGCCGAGTTTTTCGTATTCCTGCACGAGGCTCGATTCTAAGGAGCCTCGCGGGTAGCGACAACGCGCGAGCCCCCGGATCGATTAGGCCCGGGGGCTCGCGTTTGATCGTACTACCCCAAGGGGATATAAGTGCGGCTGCTACGAGATCGGCTTCTCCGGGAGCTCGACGGTGAACGTCCAAAGCCCGGAGTTGTAGTCGGTCGCGTACAGCATGTCACCGACCACCGACCATCCGTCGCCAAACATCGGGAACACACCCCAGACCCGGGTCGCGTAGGGCTTCATTGCATCGTCAGGTCCAGCGGCCGGCAAGAAGTGCGCGATCTCGCGACCTTGCGCGTAGAGATCGCCTCGCAGCGTGCCGCTCACATCGACGGCGCGAATGCCACCCTGGTAGTACCCGATGTACAACACGCCGTCATCGATCCAGAAATTGTGCGCGCCCGCCTCTGGCACTTCATAGCGGGCTACGTACCTAGGGTTGGCAATGTCGCTGACATCGACCACGTGGACCGGGCCACGCGGATCGCTGCCAGAAGGCACCGTTCCCTGGAGGCTGAAATCCTCGTCGCCGACAAAGACGTAGTCTCCGTACCGCATCGCGGAGTGGGTCGGGCCACCCGGGTAAAAGATCCGGCTCAGCTCGACGGGCTCCGACGGCGTTCCGCCCTGGCCTCCGCCTCCGACGTCCAGGATGACCAGACCGTCGCGCAAGTAGGACAAGAAGGCGATGCCGTCCTGCACCCACACATCGTGCAGCGAACGGCCTTCGACCGCCAGACCCCAGCGACCGACTTCCTTCGGATTCACCGGATCGGACACGTCGATGATGTGCATGTCACCGGTGCCATCGTTCACGGCGTATACCAGCTCGCCAACCCAGAAGACGTTGTGGACGCCGGACGTCAAGGTCTCGGTGTACTCGCTGACAAGCTCCGGTTGGGCTGGACTCTCGAGCGAGAAAATGAGAATACCGTTGCGGCGGTTCGCCGCACCCTCACGGGTCGCGACCAGCCAGCGACCGTCTTCAGAGACCTTCACGTCGTTGATCACCCGCGCGTCGAACTCCTGCCGATCTGTGAGGACCGGGCTCGACGGATCGGACACGTCGTACGTGCGGAGCTGATTCGCCTGATGCGTTCCCACGTAGACATAGGAATTCTGAGGCCACAAGTCGGCGGTATACGTCTCGGTGTTTTCGCCGTGGCCATTGATGTGGATCTTGCCCGCCACGCCACGCGACTCGGCCTCGATCGAGGATGTCGCGACGCGATCACCCAACACCGCCACGATCGTGTAACGGCCCGGGTGCTCGGCTACGAACGAACCGTCGGCGTACACCTCGGCGCCGGGCTCCGAGACCGACCACACCGGGTGAGCGTGCTGCTCGTTAACCGACAGCTGGACTACATCGCCGGTGCGCACGGCCCCAGTCGGCAGGCCGGCGATCGACAGCGACCCGGTCGAACCACTTGCGACATCGATTGTGTACTCGGCGGTCGCGCGGTCGGCTTGAACCGTGACCGTGGCTCGACCCGGAGATTGCGCCACCAGCGTGTGACCGTCGATCGCGATCACGTCCGGGGCGCTCGAACGAATCTCGACCTCGGGGTCGAGCACCCAACGATTGACAGAGTTCATGGCATCCAACTCGAGCGGCACTTGACTGCCGACCGCGAGCTCACCGGGGACGTCGTTGAAGATCGTCAGCGAGTCGATCTGCGGGTCTAGTACCGTGATCTCAGCCATCCCGATCGCCCCGCTGACCAACGCCACGATCTGCTTGGTACCGGCCTCCAGCGATACGACCTCTCCTTCGGTGTCGATTCGGGTCCGAGAACCGCCGGCGAACCATTCGACCTCCGGCTCGCTGACTTCGTTGCCGGCGGCGTCGTAGACGCGAGCCACAAAGCGACGCGGCTGACCGGGCTCCAGCGTCGCTTCACCCGGTACGACGTCGACGCGTGAGATGCCGGGCGCAGACGCAAACATCGATGGATCGGGCTGAATCGTGGCGGTTTGGTCTACTGGAACGAAGCTCACCGGCACCACGTCACGTTGATCGTCACTGATCAAAAAGCCGAAACCGGCAAACACATCTCCGTCCCGCGCGCCCACGTAGTGCACATCGGCGCCTGGAACCTGCAACTTGAAGTCGACTCGGTCGTCGGTGAGATGACTCTCGGTAACCGTGACCATCCCGCCCTCGGGCGCGCGGAACTTGTCGCCTTCGATCTTGAACGGCAGCGGCGGCGCATTGATGCCGGGCCCCTGAATCGAATACATCGTGAACCCCTCTGGCGCCTCCGCCGCGCCCTGGGCTTGCAGGCCCGGCGCCAGGGATACCGTGACGAGCATGAGGAACATCAACAAGAAAGCGGTACGCATCGGCTTCCCTCGCGGTTGCTGTTGGCAGATACGGATGGAGAAACGCTGAACGATACTGGAGTTATACGGTCAAACGGTGGTGCGGGTTTCAGATCACGGCTCGGCCAATTCTTCGGCTTCCTCGCCAGGCGGCGCTTGCTCGGCGGGTCCACCCCCGGCAGCCATTCCGCCCTGGGGCATCGGCATGACCGGCGCCCCCTCGGAGAGGCGCTCGAGGCCACCAACGACGACCTGTGCGTCAGCCGGCACCGCGCCACCCCGAATCTCGACAAAACCCGGCACACGGACCCCCAGCTCGACCTCACGCCGGGAAGCTGCTCCCTCTTCGACCACCCAGACGTAGTTCGCGCCTTGGAGCGGGAGAATCGCGTCCTCTGGGACGACGATCGCCTCGGGGCGAACCTCGGTCGCTAGCCGAGTCTCGATAAACATCCCCGGCTTGAGCTCGCGGTCCGGGTTGTCGACCTTCGCCTTTACGGTGATCATGCGGCCCGGGAGCTGGACCCGCGGGTCGACGAAGTCGACCTCGCCGACGAAATCACGATCCGCAACGGCGGCCACCTGGAAGCGCACCGTCTGGCCGAGAGCCAGCCGGTTGGCGTGACGCTCGGGAACCTGAAACACGGCTCGCTGCGGATCGATCGTCTGCAACGTCGTCAACGCCGTTGACGTCGTTACATAATCACCGATCGAGACGTAGCGCTCGCCGACGATGCCAGCGAACGGGGCGCGCACGACGGTCCGCTCGAGCCTCACCTGCTGAAGCTCGAGCTGGGCCTGCGTGCTGCGTTGATTCGCCTCAGCCTCTTCGAGGTCCGCCTGCGACGACGCGTTGCGCTCTAGCAGCTCGCGGGTCCGCTTGAGCGCCTGATCGGCCAAATCGCGTTCGGCCTCCAGCTGGGCTACGAGCGCTCGTAGCTCCGCATCGTCGATCTTGAACAGCGGCGTGCCGCGGGCGACCACAGCACCCTCACGGGCCAGAATGCTCACCAGCCGCCCTTCGATCTCAGGCTTGAGCTCGATCGCCTGAACAGCCTCGATTTCACCCGTTGCGAGGAGCTCATCGATCACCGTGTCCTGCTGAGCGATCGCGACCTCGACCGGCATCGGTGGTGGACCATTCCCTCCGGGCCCACCCTCGTTCGACTCCGCGCTGCCGCACGCTGTCAATGCAGCGGTCAGCGCTATGATTGTCATTCTATCGAGCCCCATCGTGGGTCCCCTCTCGTATCGATTGTTCGCGCTTATTGTGCCGCACCTTTCGGCAACAACCGCCGGCCGAGGATCGCTTCGAGACCGGCCAGCGCAAGCCGCGTTTGCTGCCGCGCCTGAACCACCCCGGCCTCGGCATCCGCCATATCCACCTGTGCCGTTATGAGATCGATAATCGTCGTTGCACCGGCCCGGTATCGTTCTTCCTGCACGCGCAAGTTCTCGCGCGCCACGACTACCGCGGTCGTCGCTAATCGAGCCGCCGCTCGAGCGGTCTCGTACAACTGGTACGCCTCGACTACGTCGCGACCGACGCCCCGCTGCGTATCGTCGCGCAGCGCGCGTGTGATCGCTTTGGTCGTTCGCGCTTCCGATAGTCGCAGCTCACGCTGGGCATTGTCCCATATCGGTATGTCGAGCGAAAAGCCCCACAGCGTTCGCTCGGTCGCATCCGGGAAAAACGATTCGTCGAACCCGGTGTACTGAGTAAAGAACGTGAAACTCGGCAGATACTGCGACCAGACCGATTTGAAAGCCGAGCTGGCAGCAGCGGCATCGGCCTGCGCCTGGACGACGCGTGGACTTCCTCGCACCGCCTCGGCAACCGCATCGGCCTCGGACAAGGGCAGCGCTGGCGCCGGCAGCGTATCGAGCGGAGCCGCGCTGACAGGTCCGTCGGCTCCGATACGGCGACCGAGCTGGTAGCGTGACACACGCAGGTTCGCTTCCTGCCGCAGCAGGTCGACCTGGGCTCGGGTTAGCTCCAGGAACAGCTGTAGCGAGTCCGATTGCACCGCTGCCCCGGAGACGACTCGAGCCCGAGCGACCGAAAGTTGCTCCTCGGCGCGGCGCACACGTTCGGACGCGACCCGCGTCAGCTCTCGCTCCGCCACGACTGCGTAATAGTCGGACTCGGTTTGAAGGGCGCTCTCGAAACGCGCTTGACGCTCGTTGGCCCGAGCGCTCCTTAACCCGGCCCGCGCACTCCACAGATCAAAGAACTTCCCTCCGCCACGAAAGATGTCGTAGCTGGCACTCACTCGTGCGTCTACGATGCGATCGGTCAGCCGATTGGTGCCGACGTTGAAGATGTCCGAGCTGAACGTGGTCGAAGTCGACTGAAAAGTCACCGCCGGCGTGAGAAACGCCGAGTACGCGGCGACTCGTCGCCAATTGGCGTCGCCAACCTCGTTGAGCGCCGCCACGTAGTTAGGGTCGAGCGAAGCCGCCCGCCGCAACGCCTCGGCCAGCGTCACCTCGGGGAACTCCTGTCCAGCCGCTTCCTGAGCGGTCGCTGCTGCTGGCACAGCCAGCAGCAGCGCCAACGCGATACAAAACCTGTTCACTTTACCTCCACGGGAACCGGCTGAACCGGCTCGGTGGCTCCGACGCGAGCACCGATGCGCCCGCGTGCCTCGGCCAACAACGTGTACACGACAGGCACCAGGTAGAGCGTTAGCGCCGTGGAGAACAGCAGCCCACCGACAATGGCGTAACCTAGCGGCCGACGGCTGGCCGACCCTGCGCCGATGCCGAGCGCGATCGGCATCGCGCCCATGATCGTCGCCACCGCCGTCATTAGGATCGGCCGGAGCCGGATACGGCCCGACTCGAGCATCGCCTTAACCGGCTCCAACCCGCTGTCCATCAATCGGTTGGCGTACTCGACGAGCAGAATCGAGTTCTTGGTCACTAGGCCGATCAACAACACCATCCCGATCTGGCTGTAGAGATTGAGCGTCGACTGCGCAAGGAGCAACATGAGCAGCGCGCCGGTCACCGCCAGCGGGACCGACAACAATACGGTGAAGGGATGGACCAAAGATTCGAACTGCGCGGCCAGCACCATAAAGACGATCACGAGCGCAAGCAAGAACACGAAGTAGAGCGTTCGGCCGCTCTCCTCGAGCTCTCTCGACTCGCCGCTCAAGGCGATCGTCGAACCGGCCGGCAAAACAGAGTCACCAACCGCTCGCAGCTGGTCGATCGCTTCACCCAGGGTGAAGCCGGGAGCCATGTTGGCGGTCAGCGTAAATGAGCGCACGCGGTCGAAGTGGTTCAACTGGCGCGGTCCGAGCCCCTCGTCGACGCTGGCCACGGCATCGAGGCTGATCAGCTCGTCGTCCTTGCCCCGAACTCGAAGCCCACGCATGTCGCTCGGCGACGCGCGGTCATCGGGATCGAGCTGCATGATCACGTCGTACAGCTTGTTGTCGCGGGTGAAAGTGCTCACCTCGCGCCCGCCCAACATCGCCTGCAGCGTATTGGACACGTCGCGGATCGGGACCCCCAGGTCCTCGGCCCGGTCGCGATCGTAGCGCACCACCAACTCGGGCTTGTTGACCCTCAGGTTGGTATCGACGTTGACCAGGCCCGGAATCTGCCGAGCCGCATTGGTGAACGTCTCGAGTCCGGTCGACAGGGCCTCGAAGTCGGGGTTTCGCACGACGAACTGAACCGGGCTTTGCCATCCAAATGCCGGCGGGTTGTTGGCAAACGCAAACACGCCGGGAAGCATGAAATACTGCGGCTGAATCTCGCCGATGATCTCCTGGACGTCGCGGTCGCGTTCATCCCAGTCGGCCAGTCGGCCAAAAATGATCCCGCTGTTAACCCGACCATTCCAACCGACGATGCTGAAGTACGACTCGACGTCCTCGGTGTTGCCCAGGATCTGCTCGACCTGCCGTTGATAGCCGTCGGTGTACTCTTTCGACGAGCCCTCCGGCGCCACCACGATCGACATGAACCAGCCGCGATCCTCGGGCGGCACGAACTCACGCTTCAACATCCTGAAGGCGCCGACCGCCACGAGCACGGCCGCTAGTGCCACCGCGATGACGCCGCGACGGCGTCGCATCGCCCAGCTAAGACTGGTCGCGTATAGCGCCGCGATGTGCTCGAAGGTGTGCTCGAACGCGTAGAACAGTTTACCGTGACTCTTGGGGACGCGCAGGATCTTGGCGCTCAGCATCGGCGTCAACGAGAGCGCCACAAAGCTCGACACCACGACCGCGCCGATCATCGCCGCTCCGAACTCGTTGAACAATCGCCCGATCGTGCCACGAAGGAAAAGCAGGGGTGCAAAGACCGCTACGAGGGCGACGGTAGTCGCGATTACCGCGAACTTGATCTCGTTGGTACCACGGATGGCCGCCAAGCCGGGGGGTTCCTTGAGCTCCTCTTGGTGCCGGTAAGCGTTCTCCATCACGATGATGGCATCGTCGACGACGATACCGATCGACAGTATCAAGGCCAACAGCGTGAAGTTGTTGATCGTGAACCCGAAGAAGAACATTACCGCGAAGGCAGCAATGATAGAAGTCGGGATCGCCAACCCTGGGATTATCGTCGCTCGGACGTTCCGCAAAAAGACAAAGATGATCAGGACGACGAGGATCCCGGCCAGGATGAGCGTCTCCTCGGCTTCGCGGATCGAGCGCCGCACGAAGACGGCTGTGTCAAACGCCGTATCGAGGTGGACGCCCGGTGGTAACGCGGCTTCGATCGCCGGCAACTCTTCTCGGACCCGATCAGAGACCTCGACCAGGTTCGACTTCGATTGCCGGACGACACCGATCGCAACCGCCGAGACGCCTTTGAACCTCAAAATCGCCCGGTCGTCTTCCGGCCCCAGCTCGACCCGCGAGATGTCGCGCAGCTTTATGAGCTGCCCATTCTGGCTGGCGACCGTCAGATTCGCGAACTCCTCGGGTGTCTTGAGCTCGCCCAACGAGCGGACGGTGAACTCGCGGCGATCGGACTCGATTCTTCCAGCCGGCACTTCGACGTTGCGACTCTGGATGGCGGCCTCGACATCCTGGACCGTAACCCCGCGCGACGCCATCTCGGTCGGTGATAGCCAAACGCGCATCGAATAGCGCCGTTCGCCGAAGACCTGCGCCCGGCCCACGCCAGGGACCGACTGCAATCGGTTTTTGACGATTCGGTCGCCGATATCAGAGAGCTGCAGGAGGTCGTAGTTCTCACCCGACAGCGCGAGCCAATAGAACGGCTGAGCGTCGGCGTCCTGCTTCGACACCACTGGCTCCTCGACTTCTTGCGGGAGCCGGCCTCGCACCCGCGACACTTTGTCGCGGACGTCTTGCGCGGCGGCCTCAAGATCGCGGTCGAGCGTGAACTCAATCGTGATCGAGCTGAACTGCTCCGAACTTGCGCTGGTCAGGGTCCGAACGCCGGGGATGGTGCTCAGCTCCTCTTCGAGCACGTCGGTGACCGTCGACTCGATGACGCGCGGGTTGGCTCCGCGCAGCACCGTGGTCACATTTACGATCGGCGAGTCGACATCGGGGAACTCACGCACCGGCAGGCGGGTGAACCCAATGATGCCGAAGAGCACCAAAGTGGCACTCATCATGCTCGCGAGCACGGGTCGCTGGATGCAAAGCTCTGGTAGTCGCATGGCCTATCTTTTCGGGGCTAAACGGTACGTATGATAGAGAGGCACCTTGGCCAGAAGAAGTTCAATTTATCCTCCTCTACCGGTTTCAGGTATCCCTACGAACCAGCGGCCGATCCTGTTTCAGCGGCGCCGCGGTAGCGATCGAGCACAACGACCCAACCCTGGCTGTAGTTGGCCCGCATCGTGGCTCCCTCCGCGCCGAGCTTCTCCCACCCCGTATGGGTGACCACGACCCGGGTACCACCCTCGGAGGGCTGGAACGCGACCTCTAACTCCTGCGCGGTGGACGGCTCGCGACCGGGGTGCCAGCTCATGACGAAGCGGTGGGGTGGGTCCCACGCCAGCACTGTCCCCCATGGCGTCTCCGCGCCATCGGTGGACCGCTCGTACACCCGACCACCCTCCCGCGTCTCGAACACAACCGTAGCGGCCTTTTCCTGACCCATCGAGTGGGTTTCCAGCGGCCACCACTCGGCGATCTCTTCGGTGAATCGCTGAAACGCGAGCTGCAGATCCCAGCCAACCGTAACGATGCTCTCAACGGGCGGAATCTCGGCCTTCGATCGGACTTCATTCATCTTTGGATCTCTCTTTCTCCTTTTTGGTTGCACTCTGACGCCGCTCCTCCGGTGTGCGCAGCGTAGCTGTCCAGCACGCCGCTCCAGAACGACTCGACGTACGCGCGGAGATCCTCCAGCCCGGTCGGGTCCAAGCTGTAGATCCGGCGGGCGCCGTCCTTGCGCAGTGTGACCAGCCCAGCCTCTCGCAGCAGTCGCAAGTGTTGTGATACGGCGGGCTGACTGACCGGCAAGGATTGCGCGAGCTCGCCGACCGAATGAGGTCGCTCCCGCAAGCGCTCCAATAGTGCTTGACGAGTCGGGTCAGAAAGGGCGTTGAGGACTAGTTGATAAGCCATTACTTATATAAGTATATACTAATCAATTCCTCGTGTCAACCCCGTCTCACCTCACGGTTCGGATGTCGCTAAGCGATATCGGCGAATTCGTTGTGTTCGTCGATGATCTTTCGGAGGGCTGCCCGGCAGTGGTCCTGCGCCGAGTAGGCGTCAGCGGCGGTCCCCGACGCGACTTGAGTTCCCGTCAGCGTGCCCTGCACGCTCAGCTCCCAGGCGACGCGGTCCGACTCACGCTCGGCTCGAGCCTCCCATGAAAGCGGGCCTGACTGTCCCCGCGCAACCCACGCTCGCCTAGGCGTCGCGTGACCCACCTCTCCGAACTCGAGGCCCTCGTACTGGGCCCGCTTCCCCTTTCGCCGCCGCCACCACCGCACCTTAAGCCAAACGGAACGGCGGATAGCGATCGGTGGTCAGCACCAGCGCGTAGGCGACGGTACGCCAGGTCCACCGCATGACGCCGACGACAAAGTCGAATAGCGCTCT
>CBDUCI010000034.1:0-15055 GCA_965365605.1 uncultured bacterium | reverse complement strand
AGGTGGCCGCACCGTCGGCGCCGGAGTCGTCACCAAGATCACCAAGTAGAGGCGACAGGCATGGCAGCGATACGTGAGAAGATCACGCTCGAGTGCACCCAATGTAAGGAGCGCAACTACAACACGACGAAGAATCGGCGCACTCATCCCGACAGGGTCGAGTATCGCAAGTACTGCACTCGGTGCCGGACCCATACGATGCACAAGGAGACCAAGTAGCGCTGGGGTAGTTGGACGCAACACGGAAGTTCGGCACCCTGTGAGTTGTGCAGGGGTGTAGCTCAGATGGAAGAGCAGCGGACTCCAAATCCGCAGGTCGCAGGTTCGAGCCCTGTCACCCCTGCCAGACGCAGCTGAGAGAAGAATGATCGAGAAGATTCGTCAGTTTTTGCAGGAAGTTCGCGGTGAGATGGAGAAGGTCACGTGGCCCGGACGTCCCGAAGTCCGCGCCGCGACAGTCGTGATCATCGTACTCGTCATCTTGCTCGCGGTCTTCATCGGCGGGGTTGACTTCGTTGTCAACCGCGTTTTGGGACTTTTCTTCCGACTATAGGATTCTGGACCGATGGCGGACGAGCAGATCGGCGATCAAACCACGACCGAAGAGGGATCCGTGGCGGCCAAGACAAACGGAGCACAGTGGTACGCTCTCCAGGTCTATTCGGGCCATGAGAACAAGGTCCGAACACTGCTCGAGAAGCGGCTCGGTGAGAACACCGACCCCAACGTTCTAGTCAGCCAGGTACTCGTGCCGACTCAGGAAGTCATGGAGATCAAGCAAGGAAAGAAAACGAAGGTCACCAAGAACCTGTACCCGGGCTACATCCTCGTCGAAGCCGTAATGAACGAGGAGACACAGTACTTCATTAACCGCATCAGTGGGATCATCAAATTCCTGGGTGCGGGCAGCACGCCTCAGCCGTTGAGGGAGCGGGAGGTCAACAAGGTTCTCGGTCGCATCGACGAGGTGAAAGAGCCGGTCGAGATAGAGGAAATCCCGTTCGATGTGGGCGATCCGGTGGACGTGGTAGAAGGACCGTTCAGCGATTTCAGCGGAGTGATCGAGGAAGTGTATCCGGAGAAGGGCAAGGTCAAGGTGACAGTGAGTCTGTTTGGACGGCCGACCGCCGTCGAACTCGATTACTTGCAGCTCAAGAAAACCAACTGAAGATCGGGCAGGGTAGACGATGGCGAAGAAAGTCATAGCCCAAATAAAGCTCCAGATACCGGCCGGACAGGCGAACCCAGCCCCGCCAGTGGGGCCGGCTCTGGGTCAGCATAGCGTCAACATCATGGAGTTTTGCAAAGCCTTCAATTCCAAGACCGCGCAGCAGGCGGGCCTCATCATCCCGGTTGTGATCACTGTTTTTGCTGATCGGTCATTCACTTTTATTACCAAGACGCCGCCGGCGTCGATTCTTTTGAAGAAGGCGGCCGGGTTGGAGAAGGCCTCGGCTGAACCCAATCGCGACAAGGTCGCAAGCGTGACCAGAGAGCAGTGTCGGGAGATCGCGCGGACCAAGCTGGCGGACCTGAACGCTGTCGACATCGAAGCCGCGGCAAATATGATCGCCGGTACGGCTCGGTCGATGGGCATCGAGGTGATGGGCGAATGAGTCCTGTATTGGCAAGCCGCAGCCGTCGCTATCGCGAAGCGGCGGGAAAGAGGGAAAGCGATAAACGGTATACGGTGCCTGAAGCGGTTGAAATGCTGTTGGCGATGCCGGCGGCCAAGTTCGAGGAGACCGTTGAGCTGGCGGCACGCCTCGGCGTGGATCCCCGGCACGCGGATCAAATCGTGCGTGGAACCGTCGTCCTGCCGCATGGCACAGGGCGCACCGTAAACGTGACCGTGATCGCCCAAGGGGACAAACAGCGTGAAGCCCAGGATGCTGGCGCGGACGTTGTGGGTGGCAAGGAGATCGTCGAGAAGATCCAGGAGGGTTGGCTGGATACCGATGTCATCATCGCCACACCGGACATGATGAGTGAAGTCGGCAAGCTAGGCCGGGTGCTTGGGCCTCGGGGCCTAATGCCGAACCCGAAGAGTGGCACGGTGACATTCGATGTGGCCAAAGCGGTGAGTGACGTCAAGGCGGGAAAAATCGAGTTCCGCACCGACAAGACGGGGAACATTCACGTACCGATCGGCAAGCGTTCGTTCAGCAAGGATCAGTTGGTGGAGAATATCGAGATCTTCATGGAAACGATTGTTCGGGCCAAACCAGCCACGTCGAAGGGACAGTACGTACGATCGGTGACGATCTCGAGCACCATGGGTCCTGGCGTCTCGCTGGATGCCAATATGTTTCGAGCATAACGGGAGCGAGGATCGATGGCTACGGCTGAGAAGAAGAAGATCGTAACCGAGCTCGGTGACCGTTTGAGCGGAGTCAAGTGTTTGTACTTGGCGGATTTTACCGGGCTTGGTGTGGCTGAGATAACCGATCTGCGTCGTCAATTGGCAGACGCTGATGTCGACTTCATAGTTGTAAAGAACACTCTTGCCAAGCGTGCCTTGGAGGATACCCCCTACGCTGCACTGGCTGAGCACCTAGAAGGCCCGAACGCGTTTGCATTCTCGACCAAAGACGTAGTGAGTCCAGCCAAAGTGTTGACCGACTTCGCGAAGACCGCTGATCGGCCGCAGATCAAGGCCGGTGCGATCGAGGGACAGGTTGTTTCAATCGAGGAGATTCGACGGATCGCGAAGCTCCCGGCGCGCGACGTGTTGCTCAGCGAAGTCGTCGGTTATGCGCGGGCACCGATCGCCGGGCTTGTCTATACGCTGAACGGGCTGTTGTCGCAGTTCGTCCGGACGCTTGACGCGGTCCGTGCCCAACGCGAGCAAAGCGAGCCTGCGCCTGTGGAACAAACCGCAGCTGTCGAAGAAGAAACCGTGGAAGAAAAGAGTCCAGAAGAAGAAACCGCGGCTGAGGATGTTGCAGTTGAAGAAGAAGCGCCCGCGGAGGAGGAGGGGACTCCATCCGCCGAAGTTGAAAAACCAGACCCCGAGAACTAGCACGGCATTTACCGTAACCCGTTAAGGAGAGCAGGATGGCAAAAGCGACCCTGAAGAAGGATGACATCCTCGAAGCGATCGGCAACATGTCGGTCCTCGAGTTGGCCGAGATGGTCAAAGATATGGAGGAGAAGTTCGGCGTTACCGCAGCCGCGCCGGTTGCGGCTGCTCCCGCGGCTGGTGGCGGCGCGGCTTTGGAGGCAGAGGAAGAGAAGGACTCTTTCGACGTCATCCTCACAGCGGCTGGTGACAAGAAGATCCAGGTCATCAAGGCGGTTCGTGAATTGACATCATTGGGTCTCAAGGAGGCCAAGGAGTTGGTTGACGGCGCCCCAAACGCCATCAAGGAAGGCGTCGCGAAGGCAGAAGCTGAGGAGGTCCAGAAGAAGATCGAAGAGGCCGGTGGGACGGTCGAACTCAAGTAAACAGGGACTTTCCATCAGCCCAGCGAAAAGGAGTTGCATTTGAGCCCGAAGACACTCGAGAAGCAGCATTCGTTCGCCAAGCTCGGCGAGGCGATGCATATGCCCGACTTGCTAGCGGTCCAGAAGGAGTCGTTCGCCAAACTGCTTCAAGCCGATGTGGCGGCCAATAAGCGGGTAGCCGACGGACTGCAAGCTGTTTTCCAGGACGTTTTTCCGATCACTGACGTCAAGGAGAACTACTCGCTGGAGTTTGTCCAGTACTCGATCGGTGAGCCAAAGTACACCGTTGAAGAGTGTCAGGAACGCGACATGACGTTTGCCGCGCCCCTGAAAGCCACACTCAGGCTGGTCATGAAGGAGGAGGTAGAGGGTGAGAAGAAGATCAAAGCGGTAACAGAAAAAGAGGTCTTCTTGGGCGAGGTGCCGCTGCTTACCGAGCTTGGAACCTTTGTCATAAACGGGGCCGAGCGGGTGATCGTCAGCCAACTCCATCGCTCACCCGGCGTGGTATTTGAGGAGAACATCCATCCCAACGGACAGAAGATCTATAGCTCTAGAATCATCCCGTTCCGTGGGTCGTGGGTAGAGTTCAATGTTGACATTCACGATGTCATCAATGTGCACATCGATAAGAAAAAGAAGTTCCCGGTCACGGCTTTGCTACGAGCATTTGGTTACGAGACGAACGAAGAAATCCTCAAGCTCTTCTACAGGAAAAAAAGAGTTGACGTCTCGAACACCAAGGATCGCGAACGAAGACACGACTTGTTGGGCGCTCCGCTTGCTGACGATGTCATCGAGAAGAAGACGGGCGAGATCCTCTTCGAGGCCAACACCGAGATTACGACGGAGGTCTACAAAGCCATTCGCAAGAAGGGTATCAAGAGGTTCTCGATTTACGCCAGCGAGCTGGGCTTGCCGCGCGCCGAAGCGCATCTGATCGCAAACACGCTCCGCAAGGACCCGACTACCGACCAGAACGACGCGCTACAAAAGATCTACAGCCTTATGCGGTCGGGTGATGCGCCAAACCTGACTATTGCTCGCGAACATCTGGAGCGGCTGTTTTTCGACCCCAAGCGGTACGACTTGGGTCGCGTGGGACGTTACAAGCTCAACCAGCGGTTGGAGATCGATGAGGCCGCCGACGTGACGGTTCTCAGGCGTGAGGACTTTGTCGAGATCATCAAGTACTTGATCCAGTTGAGAAACGGCGTCGGCTACGTCGATGACATCGATCACCTGGGCAACCGTCGAGTACGATCGATAGGTGAGCTGATTGCCAATCAGTTCTCGCTGGGCTTGTCGCGCATGGCGCGGCTCGTGAGGGAGCGGATGACAACGCAGGATCCGGAGAAGATGTCGCTGGATGACTTGGTGAATGCGCGAACGGTCAGCGCGGTCATCAATGCTTTCTTCGGCTCGAGCCAGCTGTCGCAGTTCATGGATCAGACAAACCCACTGGCCGAGATGACCCACAAGCGACGGTTATCGGCGCTCGGCCCCGGGGGTTTGACGCGCGAACGAGCCGGTTTCGAAGTGCGCGACGTTCACTATTCGCACTACGGTCGGATGTGTCCGATCGAGACCCCGGAGGGTCCAAACATCGGTCTCATCACGAGCTTGTCGACCTACGCGCGGATCAACGATCTGGGCTTTATCGAGACCCCGTACCGAAAAGTCGTCAAGGGTAAGGTCACCAACTATCCGCGAGTGAAGAGGACCAGTACGTAATCGCCCAGGCGAACGCCGAGCTCGATAGCAGCGGGCGATTCGAGAATGACTACGTCTTGTGTCGCAGGCGGGGCGACTTTCCACTAATGAAGCCGACCGAAATCGACTTCATGGACGTTTCACCGGAGCAGCTCGTCTCGATCGCAGCGGCATTGATTCCGTTCCTCGACCATGACGATGCCAACCGTGCGCTCATGGGTTCGAACATGCAACGGCAGGCGGTTCCGCTGTTGGAGCCGCAAGCACCGGTTATCGGCACCGGGCTCGAGGCTCGGGTGGCGATCGACTCAGGCGCGGTGATGACCGCGCTGCGTGACGGCGTCGTGGAAAGTGTCACCTCGGACCGGATCATCGTACGGCGCAAGGGCAAAAGCGGACCGGCAGATGGCAATGGCACGATCGATTTCGCCAACGCAGACGTCTATGAGCTCATGAAATTCCGACGCACTAATCAGGACACGTGCATCAACCAGCGACCGATCGTAACCCGCGGGGACACCGTGAAGGCCGGAGACGTTTTGGCCGACGGGGCAGCTACTTCAGGGGGTCGGTTGGCACTCGGCGTAAACACGTTGGTGGCGTTTATGCCCTGGTACGGAAGCAACTTTGAGGATGCCATCATCCTCAGTGAGAAGCTCGTTAAGGACGACACCTTCACCTCCGTGCACATCCAGGAGCTCGAGCTCCACGTTCGGGACACCAAGCGCGGACAGGAAGAGATCACGCGTGAGATCCCGAACGTAGCCGAGGAGGCACTGGTCAACTTGGATGATCGCGGGATCGTTCGGATCGGCGCGTCGATCAAGCCGGGTGACATCCTGGTGGGCAAAGTCAGCCCCAAGGGCGAAAAGGAGTTGTCGCCTGAGGAGCGACTGCTGACCGCGATCTTCGGCGAGAAGGCCAAGGACGTGAAGGACACCTCGCTCAAGGCATCGCCGGGGCTGGAAGGCGTCGTTATCGATGCGAAGGTCTTTAGCCGCGACGAGAACGATCCGTTGACAGAGCGCGATAAGCAACTCGAAATCGATCGCGCGAAACGCTATGAGGAACGTGAAATAGCCAAGGTGACGGCGAGTCGCAATCAGCAGTTGTCAGAAATCCTCAAGGGCGCCACGGTCCAATCGCTCAAGCACAGCAGCAGCGATCGCCAGAACATCTTCAAGATTGGCACCAAGCTGAAGGCGAAAGACGTCGACGAGCTGAACCTGTCGACGATCGATTGGAGTACAGCGGAGCTCAAGGAGAAAAAAGCTAACGAGCAGTTGCAGGAGGTCGCTGGCGCTGCCAAGCAGAAGATCGACAACATTCGCGAAAAGAGCGCCGAGCGAATCGAGAAGATCCATCAGCGTGACGATTTGCCACCTGGCGTAGTGCAGCTCGTCAAGGTGTACGTGGCACAGAAGCGTAAAGTCTCGGTCGGTGACAAGATGGCTGGGCGGCACGGTAATAAGGGCATCGTGGCGCGTGTCGTGCCAGAGGAAGACATGCCCTTCCTGCCCGATGGTACACCGGTCCAGATCGTGCTGAACCCGCTTGGCGTACCGAGCCGCATGAATGTGGGCCAGGTCCTGGAGACGCATCTCGGTTGGGCTGCGAAGGAACTTGGGTTCGCCATCGAAACGCCGGTTTTCCACGGGGCCACCGAGGCCGAGATCGACGAGTGGCTCCAAGAAGCAGGCCTCCCCGAGGGGGGGAAGACGAAGCTGTTCGATGGTACCAGCGGAAAGCCGTTCGACCACGAGGTGACAGTCGGCTACATCTACATGCTCAAGCTGTCACACCTCGTTGATGACAAGATCCACGCTCGGTCGATCGGGCCGTACTCGCTGGTTACCCAGCAGCCGCTGGCCGGGAAGGCACAATTCGGAGGTCAGCGATTCGGTGAGATGGAGGTATGGGCGCTCGAGGCGTACGGTGCTGCCCATACGCTCCAAGAGATGTTGACCGTCAAATCGGACGACGTGCAAGGTCGCTCGCGCGTCTACGAAGCCATCGTAAAGGGCGACAACCTGCCCGAGCCGGGCGTGCCAGAATCGTTCCGGGTGTTGGTCAAGGAGTTACAGAGCCTTGGCTTGTCAGTGGAGCTTGGCCGCAACGGCGAAGAGTAAAGCGACTATGTCATTGATTCTGCACGTATATCAGTTGGTTGAGGAGGCGCTAAGACGTGATTGAGTTCCGGACGCAGCGTGATGATCGAACGACAAACTTCGAGCATATCTCCGTAGGGATCGCGTCACCCGAGCAGATTCGGGACTGGTCCTACGGTGAGGTCACGAAGCCAGAGACGATCAACTACCGTTCGTTCAAGCCCGAGAAGGACGGTCTGTTCTGCGAGAAGATCTTCGGCCCAGTCAAGGATTGGGAATGCCACTGCGGAAAGTACAAGCGCATCCGCTATCGTGGAGTGATCTGCGATCGCTGTGGAGTAGAGGTCACGCTGTCGAAGGTTCGCCGAGAGCGGATGGGACACATCGAGCTTGCGGTTCCGGTGGCTCACATCTGGTTCTTCAAGACGTTGCCGAGCCGGATGGGGTATTTACTCGACATGACGCTGCGCGATCTGGAGAAGGTGATCTACTACGCCAACTACGTTGTAATAGAGCCCGGAAAGACCGAGTACGAAAGGAGACAGCTCCTCACTGAGGACGAGTACCTCGACACGCTGGAGCAGGGGCCCGAGGGTTTTGTCGCCAAGATCGGCGCCGAAGCAGTGCGTGACCTGCTAGCGGAGATCGACATCGAGGATCTGTCCGAAGAGCTCCGCGCGCGGGCCAAGATCGAGACGTCGATCCACCGTAAGAAGAACATTCTCAAGCGGCTCAAGGTGATCGAGGCGTTGCGCCAGTCACAGAATCGGCCCGAGTGGATGATCATGACGGTAATCCCGGTAATCCCGCCGGATCTGAGGCCACTGGTTCCGCTCGAGGGTGGTCGTTTCGCGACGTCGGATCTCAACGATCTCTATCGCCGGGTGATCAACCGCAACAACCGTCTCAAGAAGTTGATCGAGATGCGAGCGCCAGAGGTCATTCTGCGTAATGAGAAGCGGATGTTGCAGGAGGCCGTCGATGCGTTGTTCGACAATGGCCGTCGATCGAGGGCGGTGCGCGGTCGCGGAAAACGTCCGCTCAAGTCATTGTCCGACATGCTCAAGGGCAAGCAGGGGCGGTTCCGCCAGAACTTGCTTGGAAAGCGTGTCGACTACTCAGCCCGATCGGTGATTGTCGTCGGACCCGAGCTCAGGCTCCACCAATGTGGGATTCCGAAGACTATGGCGCTCGAGCTCTTCAAGCCGTTCATCATTCGCAAGCTTGAGGAGAAGGGCCACGTCCAGACGGTAAAGAGCGCAAAGAAGATGGTGGAGAGCGAGGAGCCGGTGGTTTGGGACATCCTCGAGGAGGTGATCCGCGATCACCCGGTGCTGCTGAACCGAGCGCCCACGCTTCACCGACTTGGCATCCAGGCATTCGAGCCAATCCTGATCGAGGGCAAGGCGATCAAGATTCACCCGCTCGTCTGCCAGGCGTTCAATGCCGACTTTGACGGCGACCAGATGGCGGTGCACCTGCCGCTGTCGTACGAGTCACAGCTCGAGGCGCGGGTTCTCATGTTGTCGTCGAACAACATCCTGAAGCCAGCCGATGGAAAACCGATCGCGAGTCCCAGCCAGGACATCGTTCTCGGGTGCTATTACCTCACGCACGAGCCCAAGAACTGGGACGCAACGCGTGAGGTGGCCGGGGAAGAAGTGCCGAGCATCAGGATCTTCAGTTCCGACGATGAGGTCGACATGGCCTACGAGTCAGGGATTGTGGGTCTGCACGACAAGATTCGGATCAAGAAGGACAACCGCTTGATAGACACGACGGTCGGTCGGATCATCTTCAACGGTATCGTGCCGCGCGGGGATGATGTCGACATCCCGTTCATCAACAAGCAGATGGCCAAGGGAGCGCTCAACGAGGTCGTATCGATGGTCTACAACCGAGCCGGACTCAAAAACTGCGTCGTGTTCCTGGACAACTTGAAGATGCTGGGCTTCAAGTACGCGACGTTGGCCGGTACGTCGGTGGGCATCAAGGACATGTTGATCCCGGAGACCAAGAAAGAGATTCTGTCCGAGGCCGATCAGCAGGTCGAGAAGATCACCAGTCAGTACAAGAAGGGGATCATCACCGATGGTGAGCGCTACAACAAGGTGATCGACGTGTGGACACACGCCAATACGGACGTGTCTCAGGCGATGTTTGAAGGGCTCAAGAACCAGGCTCGGGGCTTCAACCCGATCTTCATGATGGCCGATTCGGGCTCCCGGGGCTCCCGTGACCAGATCCGCCAGCTTGCCGGAATGCGCGGCCTGATGGCGAAGCCACAGAAGAAAATTACCGGGCAGATCGGTGAGATCATCGAGAGTCCGATTAAGTCGAACTTCCGCGAAGGTTTGTCGGTGCTCGAGTACTTTATCTCGACACACGGTGCCCGGAAGGGTCTCGCCGACACTGCACTAAAGACGGCCGACGCCGGTTACTTGACGCGCCGCTTGGTTGATGTTGCCCAGGATGTGACGATCCTCGAGGAGGACTGTGGGACGATCCTCGGTCTCGACATCTCAGCCCTGAAGGAGGGTGAAGAGGTGATCGAACCACTCGGCGATCGGATCGTGGGCTCGGTGGCATTGGATGATGTCGTCGATCCCATTCAGGGCGACGTGCTCGTGGAAGCCGGGGAGGAGATTCCGGAGGAGGCCGCGCAGGCGATCGAGGACGCGGGCATCGAGAGCGTCCGAATCCGCTCCGTACTCACATGTGAGGCCCGCCGTGGGCTCTGTCAGAAGTGTTACGGTCGCAACCTCGCGACACTGAAACCGGTCGATCCGGGCGAGGCGGTAGGAATCGTGGCTGCTCAGTCGATCGGTGAGCCCGGCACTCAGCTGACTTTGAGGACGTTTCATATCGGCGGTACCGCGAGCCGTATCGCAGCCCAGTCGCGCAAGACGGCCGCGTATGCGGGCAAGGTGGAGTACGATCGAATCCAGACCGTCGAGACACCCGATGGGGGCCACATCGTTACCGGTCGGGAGGGCCAGCTTCTGGCCAAGGATACGGTGGGCCGCATTCGAAGCCGCCTTACCGTTCCATACGGAGCGTACATCCGTGTCGAGAACGGGCAAGAGATCGAGGATGGTGACCTCCTATTCGAGTGGGACCCCTACTCGACCCCGATTCTGACTGACAAGGCTGGAAAGATCGAGTTCCACGACATCGAGGAAGAGATCACCGTCCGGGAAGAGCTTGATGAGTCGACAGGTCTGAGGCAGCGTGTGATCGTCGAGGATCGGGTAAAGGCGCTGCATCCTCGGATCACGATTCTCGATGCGAAGGGCAAGAAGGTCCGTGACTACATCATTCCGACGGGAGCGCACCTGTTGGTACACGACGAAGAGGAAGTGACTGCCGGCCAGACGCTGGTCAAGATCTCGCGAGAGATTTACAAGACCCGTGATATCACCGGCGGTTTGCCTCGGGTCGCGGAGCTGTTTGAGGCCCGAAAGCCAAAGGACCCAGCGGTTATCACCGAGATCGACGGTCGCGTCGAGTTTGGTAAGATCGTCCGCGGAAACCGTCAGTTGATCGTAGTGCCCGATCAAGGTGACCCACACGAGTACCTCATCCCGCACGGCAAGCATCTCCGGGTTCACGAGGGTGATGTGGTGCGGGCTGGTGATCGGCTCAGCGAGGGACCAGTGAACCCCCACGACATCTTGAAGATCAAGGGGCCGCGCGAGGTTCAGGAGTACCTGCTGAACGAGATCCAGGAGGTCTATCGGCTCCAGGGTGTCAAGGTGCATGACAAGCACATCGGCGTGATCGTGCGCCAGATGCTACAGAAGGTGCGGATTGCGGATCCGGGTGATACCGATCTGCTTGAAGGCGAACACGTTGATAAGGTCACGTTCCGGCGTAAGAACGAGGAGATCTTGAAGCTGGGTGGTGAACCGGCCACGTCGGAGCCCTTGCTCTTGGGCATCACCAAAGCCGCGCTGACTACGGAGTCGTTTGTCTCGGCGGCCTCGTTCCAAGAGACAACCCGCGTCTTGACCGAAGCGGCGCTCTCGGGTCGCAAGGACGAGTTGGCGGGACTCAAGGAGAACATCATCATCGGTCACTTGATCCCGGCGGGTACGGGTCTCTTGCGGTACAAGGCGGTCGAATTTCCGCTGCCCAAGCTGGAGGAACTGGCGGCCGAAGCGGAAGCCGAGGCCGAGGCTGCCCGCGCTGCGGCCGCGGCCCGCGCTGCGGCCGAGGTGGTCGAAGAAGCAGTCGAAGCACCAGCCGAGGCTCCGGCCGAGGCGTAGAAAACCGGCGCCGGCGAAGTATATCTCGTCGGCGCGCGATTGATCTCAGAGTCTCCTCTATTCGCTTGCCGGGCCTCCGCTCCCTTGATCTCGGCCCAAGCGGTTGGTGTTCAACGTCTTACGACGTCCTTTCCGGCCCCCCTGCCCCCTTGACACCAGGGAGATTGCCGCTATCTTTGTAAGTCTCTGAGTCTTTGAACCTTAGCCATAATCTGAACGCGCGCGAAGCTTGAGAAGGCGCGCGATTTTTTTCGGCCCCTGACTTGGGTGGGAGACCCGACTGTGCCGACGATAAATCAGTTGGTTCGCAACGGGCGAAAGACGGTTAAGCGCACGACGACTGCGCCCGCGCTGACGGATTGCCCCCAACGGCGGGGGGTGTGCACGCGCGTTTACACGACCACGCCCAAGAAGCCGAACTCGGCGCTTCGCAAAGTAGCCCGGGTCCGGCTGACGAACGGTTACGAAGTGACCGCGTACATCCCTGGTGAGGGGCACAATCTCCAGGAGCACTCGATCGTGTTGATCCGCGGTGGGCGAGTCAAGGATTTGCCTGGCGTTAGATACCATATCGTGCGCGGTACGTTAGACACTTCAGGGGTTGAGGATCGGAAACAGGGGCGGTCCAAGTATGGGGCCAAGCGGCGGAGCTAGCTGATGAGTCGGCGGACGCGAGCAGAACGGCGAGAGATTGTCGGAGACCCGAAGTACGACGATTCGACGGCTGCTAAGTTCATAAACAATTTGATGATGGGCGGCAAGAAGAGCACCGCGGAGCAGATTTTCTACGGTGCGCTGGAACATGTCGAGGCTAAGACTGGGCAACCCGGGCTTCAGGTTTTTCGTCAGGCGTTGACCAACGCCCGTCCACAACTGGAGGTCAAGTCACGCCGGGTTGGCGGAGCTACTTACCAAGTGCCGACCGAGGTGCGACCGGAGCGTCAGACTGCGCTCGCCATGCGTTGGTTGATCGGGTTCGCCCGCCAGCGTGGCGAGAAGACGATGAGCGAACGGTTGGCGAACGAGCTCGTTGCGGCCTCGAAGAGTGACGGCGCGACCATTAGGCGCAAGGAAGAAGTGCATCGCATGGCGGAGGCCAACAAGGCATTCGCCCACTATCGCTGGTAGCAAACCGGCGCTGTTTGTCGGGAAGGCGCTTACGGCCCGTTAACGGCCCGCTGGCGCGTGAAGAGAATCTATAGCCCCGGGCGCGGGAGGATGGGGATATCCCGCGGCGGGTTCCAGAATAGACGAAGCATGAGTCGGGGCCGGGATAGCCGGCCTGGATCACAGTGTCTCTCGCGTGATGGCGGGAGCGCGCGAGGAACGAGTCGAATGGATCGAAAAACACCACTGAAGAACTTGCGCAATATCGGCATCATGGCGCACATCGATGCCGGCAAGACGACGACCACCGAGCGCATCCTCTACTACACGGGGCGAAGCCACAAGATTGGCGAGGTCCACGAGGGGACGGCGACGATGGATTGGATGGAACAGGAGCAGGAGCGCGGCATCACCATCACATCTGCCGCCACGACTTGCTACTGGCGGGACCATCGCATCAACATCATCGATACCCCGGGTCATGTGGATTTCACCGTCGAGGTTGAGCGCAGCCTGCGAGTGCTGGACGGGGCGATCGCGCTCTTTTGTGCTGTTGGCGGAGTGGAGCCACAGTCAGAGACCGTTTGGCGACAGGCGGATAAGTACGCCGTTCCGAGGATCGCTTTTGTGAACAAGATGGATCGTGTAGGCGCTGATTATATGGGCGCCGTAAGCATGATGCGTGAGCGACTGGGCGCCAAGGCACATCCGGTTCAGATACCGATGGGAGAGGGCGACCTTTTCACAGGGATAATCGATTTGATCGATCGCAAAGCGCTGATCTGGGACGATGACTCACTGGGAGCCACGTTCAGCGAGCACCCTGTACCCGATGCCTACTCAGAACAGGTCGAAACACTGCGGCAGGAGTTGATCGAAGCTGCTGTTGAGTACGATGACGAGTTGATCGAAAAGTACTTGGAAGGGAATGAGCTAAGCGAGGCCGAGATCAAGCATGCTGTCAGGGCAGCCACAGTGAAGGTGGGCATCACGCCGGTGCTCTGTGGGACGGCTTTCAAGAACAAGGGCGTCCAGCCGCTTCTCGACAGCGTCGTGGAGTACCTCCCCTCGCCGCTCGACGTGCCACCGGTTGAGGGACATCACCCGCACAAGGACGACCACGTCGAGCGACCGCCGGACGACAATGGACCTTTCGCCGCTCTGGCTTTCAAGATCGCGACTGATCCCCACGTAGGAAAGCTCACCTTCGTAAGGGTGTACTCGGGTGTGCTCAAAAGTGGTTCGTACGTGTGGAACGCGAACAAAGACAAAAAGGAGCGGGTAGGCCGCATCTTGCAAATGCACGCCAACAAGCGCGAGGAGCGCAAGGAGCTCTACACCGGTGATATCGCCGCCTTGGTGGGGTTAAAGAACACCCGCACCGGTGAGACGCTGTGCGACGAAAACCGACCAGTGGTTCTAGAGGCGATGACTTTCCCGGAGCCGGTTATCGATCTGGCGATAGAGCCTAGAACCAAGGCCGATCAGGAGAAGCTTTCGTTGGCGCTTCAAAAACTCTCCGAGGAAGACCCCACGTTTCGGGTCCACACCGATGAGGAGACCGGCCAGACGATCATCTCCGGGATGGGGGAGCTGCACCTTGAGATTATCGTCGATCGTTTGTTGCGTGAGTTCACGGTCGCAGCCAACATCGGTCAGCCTCAAGTCGCTTACCGCGAGACGATTCGCGACTCTGTGGAAGTAGAGGGCAAGTTTATTCGCCAGTCCGGTGGTCGTGGCCAGTACGGTCACGTCAAGTGCCGAATTGGCCCCAATGGGAAAGGTGGAGGGTTCACCTTTGACAACCAGATCGTCGGCGGCTCGATTCCGCGTGAATTCATCCCGGCAGTAGAGAACGGGGTTCGCGAGGCGATGGAGAACGGAATCCTGGCCGGTTACCCGATGGTGGACGTTAAGGTCGAATTGATCGATGGTTCGTCTCACGATGTGGACTCGAGTGAGATGGCGTTCAAGATCGCTGGTTCGATGGCGTTGAAGGACGGCGCGCGGAGAGCCAAGCCAGTGCTACTGGAGCCGATTATGGACGTCGAGGTGGTTACACCAGAGGAGTATTTGGGCGACGTGATGGGGGATCTCTCTTCACGACGTGGCAAGATCGGTGGAATCCATCCGCGGCGAGCAGCACAGGTGATTGGTGCCAGCGTACCTCTTGCGGAGATGTTTGGTTATGCGACGTCGTTACGGTCCATGTCGCAGGGGCGCGCCGTGTACACAATGCAGTTCAGTCATTACGAAGAGGTACCAAAGTCGAAAGCCGAGGAAATCATTAATCGTGTTCAAGGAGCATAGGGTGGGCACGTCGCCCGCAGACTTTAGCAACTCTCAGGAGAGCGCACGATGAGCAAGGCGAAGTTTGAGCGTACGAAGCCTCACGTGAACGTCGGGACGATC
>CBDUCI010000033.1:0-15367 GCA_965365605.1 uncultured bacterium | reverse complement strand
CCGGCTTCGAGCACGTCCAGCAGCGTCGGGTAGTCCGGCGCGGCGAGCACGAGGTGCAGAGGGTCTACTCGTTGCACCGTCAGTTCGACCAACTCACCCGCGGCCGCCTGAATCGCCTTCAATCTAGGCTCTACCCCCACTGGCCAGCGCAGTTCCGCCGTTGCACGATGCGGCTTGAGCCTCAGCCGCTCGAGTCTGGCCGCTGTGCCGAGGGCCTTGAAGCGGGCCGCCGTGCACAGGTGCCGGGCCGGATCCGGGAGTGGCCCATAGCGGTCCTCGAGCTCGGCCGCGAAGTCGTCGATCGCCCCCACGTCACGGAGCCGGGCCAGCCGGCGATAGAGGGCCAGTTTCTGTTGGTCGTCAGGAACGTACTCGGCAGGCAGATACGCGTCCCCATCGAAGACCAACTCCGCTGGAGCGGTGGCTTTCTCGTCCTCGCCCTTGAGGTCACGCACCGTCTCTTCGAGCAACCGCAGGTACGTTTCGAATCCGACGGCGGCGATAAAGCCGGATTGATCGGCGCCCAACAAATCCCCCGCCCCACGCATCTCCAAGTCGTGCAGCGCGATCCGATAGCCGGCCCCGAGGTCGGTGTGCTCCTCAATCACCTTGAGCCGTCGCTCGGCGTCACGCGTCATCGATCGGCGCGGCAACGAAAGCAAGTAGCAATAGGCTCGGTGGTGTGAGCGGCCGACCCGCCCCCGAAGCTGGTACAGGTCCGCCAGGCCGAAGCGATCAGCGCGATCGACGATGATCGTGTTGGCGGTCGGAACGTCGAGCCCCGACTCGATGATCGCCGTCGTAACCAACACGTCGATCTCGCCTCGGAAGAACCGCAGCATGACCGCTTCGAGCTCGTGCCCGGGGAGCTGTCCGTGGGCGATCGCCAGCCGCAAGTCCGGCACCAGTCGCTCGATCCGGCAGCGCGTGGCATCGATCGTCTGGACGCGGTTGTGGACGAAGAACACCTGGCCGCCACGATCGACCTCGCGCCGGATCGCTTCGTCGATCAGTTCCTCGTCGTACAGGGCCACCCAAGTCACGATCGGGGTTCGGTCTCTCGGCGGGGTCTCGATCAAGCTCATCTCACGCAAGCCCATGAGACTCATCTGCATCGTTCGCGGTATCGGCGTCGCCGACAGCGTCAACACGTCGACGCTCGTCTTGAGCGCGCGAAGCCGCTCCTTGTGCCGGACCCCGAAGCGTTGTTCCTCGTCGACGACGATGAGCCCGAGATCCGCGAACGCGACATCGCTCGACAACAACCGGTGCGTCCCGATCACGATGTCCAGCCTACCCGCCCCGAGATCCTCGATCACAGCGCGATTCTCGGACGGCGTGTTGAATCGCGACAGCATTCCGATCTTGACCGGGTAATCCGCCAACCGCTCGCTGAAGGTCTCGAGGTGTTGCGCGGCGAGCACGGTCGTCGGCGCTAGCACGGCGACTTGTTTGCCGTCCTGGACCGCCTTGAACGCAGCGCGAATCGCGACCTCGGTTTTTCCGTAGCCCACGTCACCACAGATCAACCGATCCATGGGGCGCGGTCTTTCCATGTCGCGCTTGACAGCTTCGGTCGCGGCCCGCTGATCGGGCGTGTCCTCGTACACGAACGCGGCCTCCATGTCGCGTTGCCAGTCGGTGTCGGCGCTAAACCCGAAGCCCGGCGCCACCTCGCGCTTGGCGTGGAGTTGCAGAAGCTCCTCGGTGAGCTCGGCGATCGCCGCCCGCGTGCGCGCCTTCTGCCGCTCCCAGCGCGGGGACGACAGTCGATGGAGCGACGGCACCGTTCCCTCCGGGCTGCTGAACTTCTCGACCTGACCGATCTGCTCGACAGGTACATACAGCACCTCGCCAGCGTCGTACTCGAGTCGCAGCGCCTCGACTTCTCCGTGGTCCGCGAGACGCAGTCGCTCGAGCCCCGTGTAGCGGCCGACGCCGTAATCGAGATGCACCAAGAAATCGCCGGCCGCGACTTCGGTGAGGTGGAGTTCCGCTGGCGCGGAAGCGTAGCGTCTGCGGCGGCGCGGGCGACGGCGACGGGCGAAGATCTCGTGGTCGGTGTAGACCGCCAGGCCGGCTTCACCGTCGACAAAACCACCATTTAGCGCGCCAACATCGAGCGTCACCCCTTCCAGATCGGTTGGGAGCAGCTCCGCGAGTCGCTCGAGCTGCCCCCAATTGTCACACAGGATGACCGGCTGCGCGTTGCCGGCGAGATCTTCGCGGAGCATCTCGATCAATCGCGGTACCGATCTTTGGATCGGTTCTGGCTTGCGGGTTCCGAATCGGGTCGCGGTCGCTTCGGCCTCGGGAGCCATCATATGCAACGCTTCGACATCGAGACGCCGAAACGAACCAAAAGAACGCTCTACTCCGGTCGGGTCGAGGTACAACTCTTCGGGTGGAAGGAGCGATCGATCATCGTCTGTTTCGCGATACCGGCGGACGACTTCCTCCCAGCCACTTTCCAGCGTCGCCTTCACGCGCTCCGGTTCGTCGACGACGAGCACACAGTCCGGATGCAGGTAATCCGCCACCGGTCTCAGGTCCCGGCTCGCGGGTGAACGCTCGTCAGACTCTTCAGCTGGTCCCGAAGCGGTGCGTTCGCGAGCCGGCAGGATCTCGACTCGGTCGAGCGACTCCACTGAACGCTGAGTGGCCAAATCAAACGACCGGATCGATGCGATCTCGTCGTCAGCCAACTCGATGCGGATCGGGTAGGAGTACCGGTAGCTGAAAACGTCGACGATGCCGCCACGGATGCTGAACATCCCCACCTCGGCAACCATCGCCTCGCGCTCGAACCCCATTTCGGTGAGTCGCCGACCGAGATCCTCCAGATCGATTCGGCCACCGGTGGTGAGACGCACGATCCGCGTATTGAGCGCCGCTGGCGCCAACACTTGCTGCGTGACCGCTCGCGCCGGCGCGACTCCGATAGCGATCGTTCGTTCGAGCAGGCCGACCATGAACTCCAACCGCTGGCCTTCGATCTCCCGCTGCGGTGACCGCTCCTCGTACGGCAGGATCTCCCATTGTGGGAAGAGACCAACGCTGGCTTCCCCGACCAGCGCCTCGAGATCGGTGGCCCACGTTTCCGCCAGGTCGGTGGAAGCGGTCAGCACCAGCACAGGCGCCGATAGGTCCTCGGCGACTGCGGCTGCCAGGACCGCTTTGCTAGACCCGGCCAAGTTGCTCGCCCGTACCGACGCACCCGACGCCAACGCGCGACGAACAGCGCCGTAGCTGGGCGAAGCGCGGAACCGGGTGGCGATCATCGGGATGCGCATGATTGACCTTCTACAACTCTATTTATCGAGAACCCGGTGTCTCAAGAACGCCTCGAGGGCCAGCCCGACCAACGCCAGCGCGAGAAACCAAGGCTGCAGTTCCGGTCCACGCCGCCGCGGGAAGAGCTCTCCCCGCCACGCTCCGTCATCTACCGGCGCGGTGCCCCACGCGGCTTCCCAAGTCACGGCATCGATCGGCGTAAGGTCGCCCTCCGCCGGCTCTACGTTTACCGTCACGAACCTCGTCTGTTCACCGTCCACTCGGTAGAGCCCGACTCGCTCGAGGCCGGGCCCAGATCCGCCAGGCGGGACATCCCAACGGACAAGTGGCGCGACATGTAGAGGGCCGGTCACCGTGCCGCCGCTCGACCCGACGTGCACCGCCTGACCCGGGCGCAGGGTGGCGTCGGCGGTCCGCCACCGCGAGTCCCAAGCCGCCATGACGGCGTCGGCCACCAGCGCAAAGACCGGCGTCGTGCCGATTCGACTCACCGGCGGGCCAAACGGTACCAGCCAAACCGCCACCGAGCCCTTGACCCACAACGCGGGCGCACCAGTGACCAGCTCCCAGTGCCAATCCGACTCCATCGGCGTGATGCTGATCGCCGATCGGATCGGCACCCGAGCCAGCAGGTGATCTGGAACGAAAGCCGGGGCGTGGATCGGGGTCGGCTCCGCCGCCAGCCGGGCCCGTCGATCGGCGCGAGCCAACCCCCACTCGAGCTCCGGCACGTTCAGCGCCGGGTTTGGCAGCCACTCGCCGTTCGGGATACAAGCGGGATCGGCGCAGCTTGGGGCGAACAGCAACCGCGTTCCGGTACCCGCGAGTTCGGCTAGTAACACCGCCTCGTCGGTTCGGTAGCTTCGCAGCGGTAGCAGCGCCACGTCCGGTGCCCGGTCGACGAGATCAGCCAGCGACCCGGTCTGCTCGACAATTGGTGCCCGTGGCGCAGCGGCGAGCGCCGCTTCCCAGAACAGCACCCCCGACTCGTGGGGTTCATCCGCAGGTACCCACCGCATCACACGGTAGACGCCGGTCGGGTCCCCACGGGCCACGTAGAGCCGATCGTCGGCCGCCAACCGATCTGACCCCAGCAGAGCGAAGGTTGCGGTGTCTCCGACCGCCCATCGCGCAGCCCCAAAGCTACCATCTGAGGGAATGGGCTGAGCATCTAGTACCCGATCGCCCACCAGTCGGCCAACAACAACGGACTGCGGGGCCTCTGGGCCCCATATCCGGGCCCCTACCGCCACGTCACCGCTCGGGTTTGGTTGGGCGACGACCAAACCCCGATTGGCGCCCAAGCCGGGCCGCCACATCCGGAGGACCCGGTGGTCGCTCGGCGAGGCATTGACCGGGTCGATCTCATCCCCCGCCGTCGGCGGGCCGCCAACGCCCTGAGCTCCGTCGGTCAGCAAGTAAGCCTCGACGCCGCTCTCGAGCCGACCGGTTAGCGCCGACAGTGTCCGCGCCCAGTCGCTCGCTCGAGCGGTCGGGGCCAGGATCTCGAGTTGGCGCCGCAACGCTTCTGGGGGCGCATCCCACCAGCCGACGATCCCGTCGGCGACCGCCGCCAGCGCGGCCTGGTCGTCGGGTCCAGCCATCGCCAGCAGGCTGTCCGCCCAGCTCTCGATCGCCGACCAGGCGGTCACGCCTTCACGGCGTTGACCGGCGCTGGCCGACACATCCACCGCTACCACAAACCGGGTCGGCAGGTGCGCCTCAGGCCCGCCCGCCCCGGGCCCCACGGGACGCGCCGCGGCCACGATCACCAACCCGATGACCAACGCGCGGAGCAACTCGACCCAGCGGGAGCGCGTGAGGATATGCCGCGTCGGCTCCACACGGGCGCGCTCAACCAGATAGACCGACGAAAACCGGGTCGGCGTCTGCGAGCGCTGCGAGCGCCACGCCAGCCAGAGCGGGACGAGCGCCAACGGCAGCGCCAGAAGCACATAGGGAGCAAGGAAATGCACCCCTACCGCAACCCCTTCCGTTCCTTTTCTACAAAAGGGGTAACTAGGGTGCATCTCAACGGGTTGCGCCCGGTGCTGGTGGCGTCAAGCGGCGTCCGTGAAGGTACCGCGCGAGCGCCGCCCCCAACGGCTCGTCCGTCGTCAGCGACACGAAATCGAACCCTCGATCGTGGGCCTGAGCCCGATACGTGGCTTCGAGAGCCGCCAACTCCTCACGATAACCCTGTGCCAACGCCGCCGGCGCGGCGCGTACGACCCGTCCGGTCTCGATATCAGCCAGCGCGCCAATCTCACCGAAGCCACTGAGCGTGCGCTCGACCGGATCGAGAACATGAAACACGACCACTTCGTGCTTCCGCTGGCGGAAATACCGCAGCCCGGGGAGAAAAACCTCCGGTGGACCCAGCAAGTCGGAGATCAGAACCAGCAGCCCGCGTTGCGGCAGGCGCTCCGCCAACTGCCGGAACGGGTCCGCGGGCTTGGTCTCGCCGGCCGGCTCGAACCCCTCCAGCACCTCCAGGATCCGGCTGCGCTGAGCCTGGGTGGCTCGCGGCGGCAGGAACGTCTTGAGCTCGGCGTCAAACAGCGCCAAGCCGACGCCGTCGTGCTGGGCCAGCAGCAAGTGCGCCAGTGCCGCCGCGACGGCGCGGCCATAGGCCCATTTCGTCGGCCGTCCGGCGGCGCAAAAACCCATTGATGCGCTGGCATCGATCGCGAGCGTCGCGCGGAGATTCGTCTCGGCGTCGCTCTGGCGGATAAAGAATCGATCGCTGCGGCCGTACACTTTCCAGTCGACGCGTCGCAGGTCGTCGCCGCGGACGTAAGGCCGATGCTCGGCAAACTCGAGCGACCCGCCTCGGTTCGGGCTCTTATGCCTACCGCTCAGATAGCCGTCGACCACGAGCCGAGAGACCAGGTCGAGCCCACCCAGTGCGAGCAGTTCAGCGGGCGGAAGGAGTGCCGGCTCCGGTGTGGGTGGCCGGATCGGGGCGACCGGACCCATCGCTAGCTCAGCGCGTTGTCGGCGGCCGTCACCAGCTCGGCGATTAGGTGGTCCACGGTTACCCCGGCCGCCTCGGCCTCGTAATTGAGAACCAGCCGGTGGCGGAACACTGCCGGCGCCAACGTGCGGACGTCGGCCCGATCGGGAGCCACCCGGCCGTGCAGCAGGGCCCGCGTCTTAGCTCCCAGAATCAGGAACTGGCCGGCGCGCGGCCCCGCGCCCCAACCCACATACTCGCGGATGGCGTCCGGCGCTTGGGGGTGGTCGGGACGGCTTCGCCGCGCCAACTCGACCGCAAAGGCGACCACCGAATCGTCAGCTGGCGCGCGTCGAACCAGATCCTGAAATGACAGCAGCTCGACCCGCGATACGACCGGATCGACGGCAGTCACCGCCTCGCCGGTCGTCGCCCTCACGATCGCGACCTCCTCAACGCGCTCGGGATACCCGATCGTCAATTCGAACATGAATCGGTCGAGCTGCGCCTCGGGCAGCGGATAGGTGCCCTCCTGCTCGATCGGGTTCTGAGTGGCGAGGACAAAGAACGGCTCCTCGAGCATGTGCGTCGCCCCGCCGGCCGTAACCTCACGCTCTTGCATCGCCTGCAGCAGCGCGGCCTGCGTCTTCGGTGGTGTGCGGTTGATCTCGTCAGCCAGCAGGACGTGCGCGAAGATCGGACCCGGCAGGAACCGCAAGCTCCGCTTGCCGGTTTCCGGGTCTTCTTCAATGACCTCGGTGCCGGTGATGTCGCTCGGCATGAGATCGGGAGTGAACTGGATGCGGCTGAACTCACAGTCGAGTGCTTGTGCCAAGGTCTGGACGAGCAGCGTCTTGGCCAATCCCGGGACACCGACCAGCAGGCCGTGGCCGCGGGCCAGAAGCGCGATCGTCAGGAGCTCGCGTACGCTCTCCTGGCCGATGATCACTCGCCCGACCGCATCGTCGATCGCAGTCCGCGCCCTGACCAACCGTTTGGCGGTCTCGATATCGGTCTCGGGCGACTCTGGCTCGAGCCTGGGGTGCGCCTCCATCGTCAATCGCTCCTTCGCACGATCCAGATCATCTCCTGACCGTTCCGATCGAACGGTTCTCGTTCCCACCCTCCGTACAGAGCCTCAACCTCATAACCGGCTCGCTGGAGCAGGTGTTCAATCTCGAATCGATGAAAGTAACGTAGCCTCAGTGGCTCGAACTCCCTCTCAACGACCGCGCCGGCGTCATCCAACCGCTCATAGATAAACGTCACGTCAACCAGTTGGGCTGGCAGATCATAGCGGACCGTGAAACGCTCGCGCACACGACCCCGTTCGTCACCGTACTCCCGACCGGAATCCTGCACCGGCAGTGGGTCGTGATGATCTCCGGCCAGCAGGTCGACGCGCGGGTCGAAAACGTTGAACACGAGTCGGCCATGAGACACGAGCGCCAACCGAATCGCGGCCAACGCCGCTAACTGATCGGGAATGACGAGCATCGACTGAAACACACGGTACGGCATGAACACCTGCGCGAACACCCGCCGAAACGCGAACCAACGCATGTCGGCGCGCACCAGGCCGATCCGTTTCCGGACTTCTTCCGGCGCTCGGTTTCGTTTCCTGGCCGCCACCTCCAACATATGCGCACTGGAGTCGATGCCCACGACCCGGACACCGGCTTCGGCGATCGCCAGCGTCACCCTACCCGTGCCACACCCGACCTCGAGGACCGGCCCTTCGTGGTTCCGGGCTTCCTCAACGTAGAAGGTGGTGTCGTCGGTCTGAGTGGCGTGGAGGGCGTCGAACCGCGCGGCCGCTGCCGGTGTCTTGTCATAGTAGTCGCTGCCTCCGATGACCATCACCGGAAGATAGTCGTCGCGCGGGACTCGGCGGTGAATCGAACCTCGGCACGCGGCTTGCGGTTTCTAGACCCAAATGAAGCCCAAGCTCGCCCGCGCGCTTACGCTGTGGCTCGGGTTGGGCCTGCTTGGCCCGACCGCGGCCCGGCCTCAGGCCGACCATGTGCTCCGGCTCTCACCGGGCAATGATCTGTCGGACGATATCGCTTATCTCCGTTCGACGTGGCCAAATCAATTCGCGATCGCCGTCGTCGAGGCCGCCGACTCACCCGTTTGCAACACACCGGACCCACGACCGGGAGTTAGCGGGAACGTGACCTACTGCTGGCTCAAAGCGCGAACGGCCGACCCAATCTTCGTACGCTGGCTACAAGGCGACCCGATGGCACCCGGCGACGAGATCACGATCCACTATTGGTACGACAAGGATCGGGACGATATGGGGATCAACATCCACGAGCGTTTGTTGGTGCTGCTAGCTCCGACTCGCTTTCAGGGCGTCTTTTCCTGCACCCTGCTGATGTCGGCTAGCCCGGAGCGCGTCAACGATGTGCGGCGCGCGATCCGCGAGTCGATCGACGAATCGCACGACCGCGATAGGCCAAAGAGCGAGCGCCGCGGGCTAACGCCCACACCACCCCGTGATAATCCCGCCGTCTAGTTTGTCCAGCTAGGTCGACACGTCGCCCACCGCCACACCCGAATGACAGAAGCGCACCTGGGCCTGCTGCTCCGAAGTCAGGACGCCGCAGATCGCGCGCCTCGTCTGTTGAGCTTTCTCGCGTACCAACCGCCGTGCCTCTTCGGGCGCCAGCTCACCAGTGTCGATCTGCGCGCGGATCTCGCGCACAAACTGATGGAACTCCTCGTGTAGCACGTGGATCTGGCGCAATTGTTCCTCGGTGAGGTCGAGATCCGGTCGATCGTTGCGCCCTCTCAGATGGTCCAATAGCCGCTTGATCTGATCATCGGTCAGAAACTCGGCCAGCTTGGCGAGCAGCTCCTCGTGCACGGTTTGGATCTGGAGCCGCGCCTCTTCGCGTGACAGCTCGCCAGCGCGGACCTGCGCGATGATGGCCCGGATCTGTTCGCGAGCGGCTTGAAGCGCTGCCCGAATGGCGGCCTTATCCTCTTCGGAAAGATCGTCCAGGAACTCACTCGCCGCGATCTCGCTGGCCGATATCTGGAGCTGCTCGAGGCCGGCCAGGTCACCGGCCGGTCCAGTGGTCAGGTCCCCCTCGTCACTGCAGCCCAGCGCCAGGGGGAGCGCCAGAACCAGCGCCGCGAGTGTTGATCGGACTCTCATCGTCGCGTCCTCCTTAGAAAGGCATCGGGCTGAATTGCTGGCCTGCTCAGGGTTGAGACGCTTGGGGGGTTGGTGATATTAACGGTTGCCCCGGTGGGCCGCTAAATCGTGACATCATTTCGTTGACGCTTAACCGGGGGCTTGTTACTTTTTTCACAAGCACGTCGCCCCTCCCGACAGAGGCCCCATGACGGCTCGTGAATCCTCGTCCGAGCGCCAACGCGCGATCCAAGAGATCGGGCGCTACTCGGGCTACGGACTCACCTGGGCGCTGTCGGTCCTGCTGTTCTTGTGGATCGGATACTGGCTGGATGGGCGGCTGGGGACGCTACCGTTGCTGACGTTGGTCGGAGCGTTCGTCGGCGCCGCCGGCGGGTTCTTGCGGCTCTACCGAGGCTTGACCGCAACGAAGTCGGCGGAGAACGAAGAGGCTAACGGGTGATCGACTGGCGCTTTGTCGGCGGCCTCGCCGTGCTCGTGGCGGCGGTCGCCGCGGGGGCTTGGCAGTGGGTCGATCGTTTCGACGGTGGTCAGGCCGGGTTGCTAGCCGGGCTCGGCTTCTCCTTCGTTAGCATGGTCGTCGGGTTTCACTGGATTCGTTGGAGCGTGGCCCGCGGCCACACCAAATTTATGATCGCCGTACTCGGCGGGTTCGCCGCTCGCGTCGTCGGGCTACTAGCATTCGCGCTCATCCTGGCGTTCGCGACGAACGTCAGCGTGGCGGTCGCACTCCTAACTATCGTCGCCGCCCATTTTGTTTTTGGAGCGGTTGAGATCGTGTACCTGAATCGAACCGGGAATCTGGCATGACCGCATTCACGACCGCGATTCAACACGCAGCCGAGCACGCGGACGAAGCGGCCCACGGCAAGCAGGGCGTCGACGTCGTCCATCACCTGGCCGACTCGCGCATCCTGGAACTCGAGCCGATCGGCACGTTCCACCTTCCACAGTGGGAACTCTTCGGCCTCGATGTCTCGATTACCAGGTACACCGTGTACATGTGGCTCGCCGCAGCGCTCATGCTGCTGATCTTCTTGCCGATGGCGCGTCGGCGCGGTGGGGTTCATAGTGGCATCTTCAACTTGTTTGAGGCGCTCTTCGTGTACGTTCGCGACGAGATCGTGTACGCCAACATAGGCCGCGAGGACGGGCGGCCCTATGTGCCATTCATCGCCACGCTGTTCTTCTTCATCTTGTTTATGAACCTGTTGGGACTGGTGCCCTTTGGGGCTACTGCCACCGGCAACCTGGCCGTAACCGGGGTCCTGGCGCTGTTCTCGTTCGCAGCGATCCAGGCGAGCGGGATAGCTGCCAACGGACCGGTGAGGTACGCCCGCTCGCTCATGCCAGAGGGCATACCGCTCGTTTTGGCCCCGGTCATGATCCCGATCGAGCTCATCGGCCACGTAGCCAAGCCGTTCGCGCTGATGGTTCGTCTCTTCGCAAACATGACCGCTGGGCACGTGGTGATCCTCAGCTTGCTGGGGCTCATCTTCATCATCCACAGCTACCTCGTAGCACCGATCGCGGTGGCGTTCTCGATCTTTATCTATCTGCTGGAGATCCTTATCGCGTTCATCCAGGCCTACATCTTCGCGACGTTGACCGCTGTGTTTATTCAATTGACCCGACACCCCCACTAGGCAAAGGAGAGGAAGAATGCCTGAGCTTCATCTTGGACTCGGCTGGCTGGGCGCCGGCCTGGGAGCGGGCCTGGCGCTGATCGGCGCCGGCCTCGGAATCGGCAAGCTGGCTGGCCCGGCCATGGAAGGGATCGCACGCCAGCCGGAAGCGGCTGGTGAGATCCGCACGACGATGATCATCGCCGCGGCGTTGATCGAGGGTGTGGCGTTGTTCGCACTCGTGATCTGCATCTTGATGGCCCTCAGAGCGGCCTAAGCGACACCGGAGGGTTTCGCATGGACCTATTACAGCCCGAAACGGGCCTCATCTTCTGGACCGCTGTCACTTTTGCGCTGGTGCTGGGCATCCTCTGGAAATTCGCGTGGAACCCGATCCTCGGCGCGCTCGAAGCACGCGAGGAGGCGATCCGCAAGACAATCGACGATGCCGAGCGACTTCAGTCCGAGGCCAAGACGCTCCTCGAGCAACACGAAGCCAAGCTCGCCGAGGCTCGCGCCGAAGGGAACCGGATCCTCGATGAAGCGCGACAGGCGGGCGACCGGCTCAAGACCGACGTCATGGACAAGGCGAGAGTCGAGGCGGAGCAGGTCATGGCCCGCGCTCATCGACAGCTCGAACTGGAGACCGACCAGGCGCTCGAGACGATTCGCAACGAAGCTGCCGGACTCGCCGTCAAGGTGGCCGAAAAAGTGATCGAGAGATCGCTTACTGGCGATGACCACCAACGTTTCGCCGAGCAGGCGGTCGCCGAGATCGCGCGGGCAGGCGGGTAGTCGCGGGTGCGAGTCAACATCGTCGCCCGCGTGTATGTGGAGACCCTGCTCCGTCGTGCAGAGCAGGAGAATGTCGTCGAGCCGGTAACAAACGGGTTGGCGGCGTTCGCACAGTGCCTCAATGAAGACGCGCGATTGCGCCGTTTTCTAGAAGCACCACAGATCACCACGCGCCAAAAACAGGCCGTAGTCGAGGAGGCCCTGGAGAGCCGAGTCCACCCCTTGGTGGTCCAGTTCTTGAAACTCATCATCGACCGCCACAGAGAACTGCTGTTGCCGGAGATCGCGATGACGTGGCAGGCGATTCTCGATGAACGGGCCAACAGGCAAACGGCCACGATCACGTCGGCCACCCCACTCAACCGGGCTGCCGTCGCGTCCCTCGGCCAGGCGCTCGAGCACGTTACCGGCAAGACAATCGTCATCCAAGAGAGGGTACGACCGGATCTCCTGGGAGGCGTCGTCGTCCAGACCGGGGACCTAGTGATGGACGCCAGCCTCAAGACGCGGTTGGGGAATCTCGGTCGACAACTCCGATCATCGAACGCATAGCGATCGTAACACGCACAGGGAGCAACGCATGAAGACCACCGATTCAAAGATCCGGGCCGACGAGATCACCTCGGTCCTCGAGCGCGAGCTGGACGAGTTCGAAGCCGCGCTCGATGTAGACGAAGTCGGCACCGTGCTCGAGGTCGGCGACGGTATCGCCCGCATCTACGGGCTGTCGAACGCGATGGCCAGCGAGATGCTCGATTTCGGGAACGATCTCTACGGGCTGGCGCTGAACCTCGAGGAGGACGTTATCGGTGCCGTCATCATGGGTGACGATGTCGAGATCACGGAAGGCGACCAGGTGAAGCGAACCGGCCGCGTTCTGTCGGTTCCGGCGGGCGACGCTCTGTTGGGTCGCGTGGTCAACTCGCTCGGCCAACCGGTCGATGGCAAGGGTCCGATCACGACAAAGTTCAGCCGACCGGTCGAGTGGATCGCACCCGGCATCGTCGAGCGCCAACCGGTGAAAGAGCCACTCCAGACCGGCGTGAAAGCGGTCGACTCGATGATTCCCATCGGTCGCGGTCAGCGCGAGCTCATCATTGGCGACCGCGGAACCGGGAAGTCGGCCATCGCGATCGACGCGATCATCAATCAGGGGGGCGGCGACGTTATATGCATCTACGTCGCGGTCGGGCAGAAAGCGTCCACCGTCGCTGGCGTCGTGGAGCGACTCGAGGCTGAGGGCGCAATGGACTATACGATCGTCGTTACCGCTCCGGCTGCCTCGCCGGCCCCGCTGCAGTACCTGGCGCCCTATAGCGGCGCGGCGATGGCCGAGCATTTCATGTACACCGGCAACGACGACAAACCGGCATCGGCCACCAACCCCGGCCGGGCCACGCTCTGCATCTACGACGATCTGTCAAAGCAAGCCCAGGCGTACCGGCAGCTCTCGCTATTGCTGCGCCGACCGCCGGGACGCGAGGCGTATCCCGGCGACGTGTTCTACCTCCACTCCCGATTGCTCGAGCGGGCAGCCAAGATGTCCGACGAAAACGGTGGCGGTTCACTCACCGCGTTGCCGATCATCGAAACGCAGGCGGGCGACGTCTCGGCGTACATCCCGACCAACGTCATCTCGATCACCGACGGCCAGATCTACCTCGAGCCGGATCTGTTTTACGCCGGCGTCCGGCCGGCGATCAACGTCGGGATCTCGGTCAGCCGGGTCGGCGGCAACGCGCAGATCAAGGCGATGAAAAAGATCGCCGGCACGCTGCGCCTCGACCTGGCGCAGTACCGGGATCTGGAGGCGTTCGCCCAGCTCGGCTCAGAGCTCGACCGGGCGACCCAGGCCCAGCTCGAGCGGGGTCGGCGCACGGTGGAGGTGTTGAAGCAACCGCAGTATGAGCCGATGCCAGTTACCGAACAGGTCGCGGTCATCTACGCCGTCACGCAGGGACACCTCGACGACGTACCGATCGACGGCGTGCGGCAGTTCGAGAGTGACTTCCTCGACTACCTCCGCAGCTCACACCCCGAGGTCCTGAAGTTGATCGACAGCGAGAAAGAGCTCACCGACGATGTCGAGAAGGCGCTGCGGGAAGCGATCGATGGCTTCAAGCGCGGCTTCATGGCCGGCGAGAGCAAGGCGTAAGGAGAACCCGAGTGTCCAAAGCCCGCGAGATCAAGCGCCGCATTCGGTCGATCGACAAGACGCGGCAGATCACGAAGACGATGGAGATGGTCGCCGCATCGAAGCTCAAGCGCGCGCAGGACCGGGTCGTCGCAGCCCGCCCGTTCGACGACTTCATGCGTCAGGTGATCGCCAAGGTCCGAGCGGGCGCAGGCGATGCCGAGGATGCATTTCCGTTGCTGCGCACTAGTCGTCTATCAAACCGCGCAGCGGTGCTGGTGGTGACTTCGAACCGTGGCCTAGCCGGCGCCTTCAACGCCAACCTCGTTCGCAAGGCGCGGGAATCGTTGCGCCAACTCGAAGCCGAGGGGTTGGCGACCGAGCTGCACGTCGTGGGCAAGCGTGGTGCCACGATGCTCCAGTACCAGGGAGAGACGATCGATCGAGTGGTAACCGATCTCTCGGATCGACCGTCGTACGCGGAAGCTGAAGAGCTTTCAAGCTCGTTGATCGACGCCTTCGTCGAGGGTCGGCTGGATGGCGTGCACCTGGTGTACGCGCACTTCCGGAGCCCGGTGGAACAACGACCGGTCGCGGCTCCTCTGCTTCCGTTGCCGCGTGATGAACGAATCGATGAAAGCGAGCAGGAACGCGCTTTCGAGCCGATCTACGAGTTTCTGCCTTCGCCCGAGGTGATTTTGTCCCGCTTGTTGCCGCTGTTCCTCAAGTACGGGGTTTATCGTGCCCTCATCGAGAGCGCGGCGTCCGAACACGGTGCGCGGCGAACGGCGATGAAGAACGCGACCGACAACGCGGGCGATATGATCAAGGATCTGACGCGTTGGTTCAACCGAGCCAGACAGGCGCAGATAACACAGGAGATCGCCGAGCTCGTCGGCGGAGCCGAAGCCCTCAAATAGGCGACCTATAGCGTGGGAGACGATTAGATGAGCGATGTTCAGCAATCGACAAACGGTGACGACGCGACGACGGGTCGACGCACGGGAACCGTATCGCAAGTCATCGGACCGGTCATCGACGTTCGGTTCGATCCCGGAGAGCTGCCCGAGATCTACACCGCGCTGCGTATCGACCACGAGCCGGCCGAAGGCGAGTCCGGTACGCCAGTTCACTTGACGGCCGAGATCCAGCAACATCTGGGGCGGAACCAAGTTCGCGCCGTGGCGATGTCATCAACCGATGGCGTCGTCCGCGGGATGGAAGTGCTCGACACCGGCGCCCCGATCTCGGTTCCGGTCGGCATGGAGACGCTGGGTCGGATCTTCAACCTGCTTGGCGAGCCGATCGACCAGCTGGGTCCAATCGAGACCGAGGAGCGACGACCCATTCACCAAGACCCCCCCTCGTTCCCGGAGCTCGAGCCCAAGACCGAACTC
>CBDUCI010000032.1:0-16262 GCA_965365605.1 uncultured bacterium | reverse complement strand
CACGACCGCGCGGGCCTTCGGACCTTTTGTCTGGTAACCGGAGTAGCGGTGCATGCCGGACAAAACAGGGTGCCTTTCTCGATCCACTCGCGGATCGCGACGTTGTCCCCGATCACGATGAAGCCACCCGACCCGACCAGGCTTCCGCGCTCGAGCAACCCCTCGTAGTCCATGCGCGCGCCCTGACACTGCTCGGGTCTCATGACCGGCACCGAGGAACCCCCGGGGACGATCCCCTTGAGGCCGATGCCATCGATCAACCCGCCGCATTGTTCCTCGACAAAGCCCATCATCTCGATGCCGAACTCGACCTCGTAGACGCCAGGCTTATTTATCGGCCCGCTGCACGACCACATCTTGGTCCCCTTCGACTTCTCGGTGCCGTACTGGGCGTAGGCGTCGCCGCCGTGCTCGATGATCCACGGAACGGCGGCCAAAGTCTCGGTGTTGTTGATCACTGTCGGGCACCAGAAGAGCCCCTCGACCGCGGGGAAAGGCGGCTTGTTGCGTGGCATCGCCTTTCTCCCCTCCAGCGATTCGAGGAGACCCGTTTCCTCGCCCGCGATGTACGCGCCGGCCCCGTAGTGAACAACCAAATCGAGATCGTAGTCGGAGCCAAAGATCCCCTTACCCAAGTAGCCCTTTGCGTATGCCTCGTCGACCGCCGCCTGGAAGCACTGTCCCTGGTACGAGTACTCCCCGCGGACGTAGTTGAACGCGAGGTGACAGTCGATCGCGATCGCGGCGATCATGATCCCCTCGATCACCGTGTGGGGATCGTTCTCTAGGAGCCACCGATCCTTGAAAGTGCCGGGCTCCGACTCGTCGGAGTTGCACACCACGTACTTCGGGTTTTCGGAGTCACGCGGGGTGAACCCCCACTTCATTCCCGCCGGGAAGCCGGCTCCACCGCGTCCCCTTAGGCCGGAGGTCTTGACCTCCTGCTGGATCGCTAGTGGGTCCATGTCGAGCGCTTTTCTTACGGCACGATACCCGCCCGTCGCCTCGTACGTCTCCAGCGTATGACTCGTCCCGGGGTGATCGAGCCCGCGCTGCATGAGGATCTTGGGCGCGCTCATCGGCCGCTCGTGGGGAACATCTCGCGGTAGGCATCGCGGGTCGGTCGCTCGTGAACAATCGGTGTCACTTCGTCCGTCGGCTCCGCGCCACGCAGCTCATCGAGCAACGCGTCGACTCGCTCGAGTGACAGGTTCTCGTGGTACTGGAAGTTGCATTGCAGCATCGGAGCGGTTCCACAGGATCCGAGACACTCGACCTCCTGGAGTGTAAACATCCCGTCATCGGTCGTCTCGCCGGGCTCGATCCCCAGCCGCTCTCGCAAGTGGTCAATCAGCTTGCGAGCACCCATCAGCTCGCACGACAACGTGCGACACACCTGGAGCTTGTACTTCCCGACCGGCGCCGCGTCGAACATGGTGTAAAAGCCGACCACCGCTTCGACGCTGGCAGCCGAGCACTGGAGGCGGTCCCCGATCCATTCCATCGCCTCCGGCGAGATCCACCCCTGCTCGCGTTGCACGATCCACAGGACGGGAAGCATCGCCGCCCGCGCTGTCGGATACCGAGCGACGATCTCATCGATCCGGCGCGTCGCTTCAGCGCTGAGCGAGATCGCGGTCGTCACGGCGTTACCGATCGAGCTCGCCGGCGATCACGTTGAGCGATCCGACGATGGCGACGATGTCGGCGAGCATATGTCCCTCGAGCGTTGGTCCGATGTTCTGGTAGATCGCAAAGCACGGCGCGCGGCAGTGGATCCGGTAGGGCTTTCCCGACCCGTCGGATACGATGTAGAAGCCGAGCTCCCCGTTGCCCGTCTCAGTGTAGGAATAGACCTCACCTGGTGGGACTTGAATGCCTTCGAACGTCAGCTTGAAGTGCGCGACCATCCCCTCAATCGTGTTGTACACGCGATCCTTCGGGGGCATCGCGATCCCCCAATCGTCGACATTGACGGGGCCGTCAGGGAGATCGTCGAGCGCCTGCTCGACGATCCTCAGGCTCTGGCGCATCTCTTCCATGCGCACGAGGTATCGATCGTACACATCGCCGCTCGTCCCTACTGGGACCTGCCAGTCGAACTGATCGTAGTCGTAATACGGATGCATCTTTCGCACGTCATACGGGACACCAGCCGCGCGCAGGCAAGGCCCAGTACCGCCCCAGTCAATCGCCTCTTCCGGTCTAATCGCGTGAATCCCACGGGCGCGATCGATGAAAATGCGGTTGTTGGTAATCAGCTTGTCGACGTCGTCGATATAGTTGGGCAGCGAGTCGAGTAGCGCCCGAACCTCCTCATCGAACGTATCGTGAACGTCGCGCATGAGTCCCCCGATACGCGCGTACGACAGCATCATTCGCGCTCCTGCGACGTGCTCGAGCAGTGAGTAGATCTCCTCGCGTCCGCGGAACGTGTACCAGAAATTTGTCAGCGCTCCCAGGTCGACGAGGTTCGTGCCCACGCACACCAGGTGATCCATGATCCGCGACAGCTCGCCCAGAATGACGCGGATCCGTTGTGCGCGCTTTGGAATCTCGATTCCGAGCATCTTCTCGACCGCCATCGCGTATCCGACGTTGTTCAAGAACGGCTCCATATAGTTGAGCCGATCCGTGTACGGAAAAACCTCCTGCCATCGGTGGAGCTCGCTCATCTTCTCGAAGCAGCGATGGAGGTACCCGATCTCGGGGATCGCCTTGACGATCGTCTCGCCGTCGAGCCAGCACTTGAGCCTGAACGTCCCGTGCATCGCGGGGTGGCTCGGCCCGATGTTGATCACCATCAGCTCTTCGGCGAGTGGGTCGACCTCGAGGTCGGCGTCCTCCGTGACCGGAATCCGCTCCATCGTCACCCGTGACGCGCCAGTCCCCTCGCGGGGTTCGAGCGGGTCCCACGACACGCCGGTCGGCGGACGACCGTGCTGCTCGGGAACCGGGGTCGTCTGCGGAGCGACCTCTGGGTTTATCGATGCGTCACGGTAAACCAGTTGCGGCCTCGATGTTTGTCCGGTTACTGACTCAGCCGGTGACGAACCCGGCGGCGGATCCGATCCATTTCCTCGGGCGCGATCTCGTCTGCCAGGTCGTCGGGTACGATGCTCCGCCACCTGAGATCGGCCGGGTAGTCTTTGCGCAGCGGGTGCCCTTGAAAATCCGGGTGGCACAAGATGCGCTTCATGTTCGGGTGTCCTTCGAAGCGGATGCCGAACATGTCGTACACCTCTCGCTCAAACCAATCAGTCGACTTCCACACGTCGACGGCGGTGTCGACGACCGGATCGTCCTCGGGCACACCGACCTTGACGCGTAGCCGCTTTCCAGTCGTCAGCGCATACAGGTGATACACGACCGCAAACCGCGGGTCGCCTCCCAGCTCTTTGTAATCGACCGCGGTCACGTCCATGCAGAAGTTGAAGGCCAGCTTCTCGTCCTGCTTGCAGAACGCGAGCACATCGTGCACGCGATCACGATCGATCCAAACGGTGAGGTCCCCGTGGTCGTCGCTCACCTGTTGCACGGCGGTGCCGAATTCGCCCAGTAGTCGGTCGGCTATCGCCTGCGCCACGTTAGGCTCCGGCTGCTTCCAGCACGGCGTCGGCTTCGGACGCGCGTTGGATCTCTTGGTATCGTGATGGCTGACCGCGTTGGATCTTCTCTTGGAGCTTGATAATCGCGTAGATCAACCCCTCAGGCGTGGGGGGACATCCTGGCACATAGACGTCCACGGGAACGACTTCGTCGATCCCCTGGACCACGTGGTAGGCGCGATAGAACCCGCCCGATGAAGCGCATACCCCCATCGAGATGACCCACTTTGGCTCGCACATTTGCTCGTAGATCAGCTTGAGCACTGGAACCTGCTTGTCGGTCACCGTTCCGGCTACGAGCATCAAGTCTGATTGCCGGGGACTGAAGCGCACCACCTCGGCCCCAAACCGTGCCAGATCATAGTGTGACGAAACCACCGACATGAACTCGATCGCACAGCACGCTGTGCCGAACGGCAGTGGCCACAGCGAACCCGATCGCGCCCAACTCACCATTTTGTTCAGGCTGGTCGTGAATACGCTCTGATCTCTCGGCTCGGAACTCAATCCCACTCCAGCGCCCCCTTCCTCCACTCGTACACGAGTCCGATCGTGAGAATCACCAGAAACAACAACATCGCGAAGAGCCCAAACCCACCCAGCCCCTGAAACTGGACCGCCCACGGAAAAATAAACACAATCTCCACGTCAAAGAGGATGAACAGCATCGCCACGATGTAGAATTTCACATTGAACCGGCGGCGCGCGTCACCGGTGGGTACAATGCCTGACTCGTACGGTGAATCGTGGGCCAAATCACGCGATGTCTTGGGGCCAAGCCAATGGGACAGCGAGACCATCACCGCGCCGACCACGAGCCCGAGAAAGAGGAGGAAAACGACCGGAATATATTCGGCCAACATGAATTTTGAATGTATGTGAACTTTTTCACAATGGCCACCGTCGAGCGGTGGTTTAGGAGGCATAATGCGCTTTGCCAGTGTTTTGCGGACGTCGTCGATAGTCGCGAGCTGCGGTGCGATTTGGGTCGCACCCGTCGATGGCCAAGAAGCCCAGCCGGAGCCCGTCGAGGTGTCTGATATCGAGCCGCTGGCCGCCGACGTGGAGTCGATCGATGGGATGATCACCGCATTCTACGACGTCATCTCCGGGCCTTCGGGCGAGCCACGACAGTGGGATCGGGACGCGACGCTATACCCGCCCAACGTCCAGTTCACGCCAACCGGCGTCAATCAAGAAGGCGAGATCTACGGTCGACTCATGACAAAGCAGGAGTTCATCGACCGCTCCAATACCTACGTCGTCGAGTCGGGCTTTACGGAGCGGGAGATTCACCGGGTCACGCGTCGGTTTGGCAACGTGGCCGATGTGGCCAGCACCTACGAGTGGACGACCGAGAGCGGTGACACCGGGCGGGGCATCAACTTTATCCACCTCTTCCACGATGGCGCGCGGTGGTGGATTACCCACGCCACCTGGGACTCGGAGCGAGCCGATAACCCGATCCCTGCGGAGTTCTTGCCGTAGATGAGCGAGCCGCGCTTCCTACCACTGGCCCACTACCGAGAGTACACGCCGGCCGAGATGCAGGAACGAGCTCGCGCCTTTCGCATCGACATGGAGCGGCGTCGAACGGTGCGAGAGTTCTCTGATCGCGAGATCCCACCGGCCGTCCTTGAGGAGTGTTTGCGGGCTGCCGGGACGGCACCGAGCGGGGCCAACATGCAGCCCTGGCACTTCGTCGTCGTCACCGATCCGGACACCAAGCACCGGATCCGTAAAGCCGCAGAAACTGAAGAGCGCGAGTTCTACGCTCATCGGGCACCCAAGGAGTGGCTCGACGCTTTGGCTCCGCTCGGGACCGACGACCAGAAGCCGTTTCTCGAGACCGCGCCGTGCCTCATCGCGGTGTTTATCCGGCGCCACGGAGTACGCCCCGACGGCACGACGTTTCCGCACTACTACGCCACCGAGTCGGTGGGGCTGGCGACCGGCATCCTGATTACCGCGCTCCATCACGCCGGCCTCGTTTCGCTCACCCACACGCCGAGCCCGATGGGGTTTCTGAACGAGATGCTCGATCGCCCCTCGACGGAGCGACCGTTTTTGCTCTTGGTGGTGGGCTACCCGGCCGAGGATGCAGTCGTGCCCGACATCGAGCGCAAACCGCTGGGCGAGATCGTCACGTTCGTCGACCCCTAGGCGACTACCCTGCCTTGCGCTGCGCCTTCAGGTAGTCGCGATTGAGCCAGGCGATGACGTCGACGCCGATCTCCTTGGGACAGGAGATCTGGCACGCACCGTGATTGGTGCAGCTGCCAAACCCCTCGGCCTCCATCTGCTCGACCATTCGCGCAACCCGCGACCACCGCTCGGGCTGACCCTGTGGCAACGTGTTGAGGTGAGCCACCTTGGCAGAGGTAAAGAGCATCGCCGAAGCGTTGGGGCAAACCGCGACACACGCACCACAACCGATACACGCAGCTGCGTCGAGCGCGTCGTCGACATCGCCCTTGGGGATCGGGATCGCGTTGGCCTCCGGCGCTGCGCCAGTATTCACCGAGATGTAGCCGCCGGCATCGATGATCCGATCGAGTGCGCTGCGATCAACCACCAAGTCCTTCTTGATCGGGAAGGCGCGTGCGCGCCATGGCTCGATCCACAACTCATCGCCATCGGCGAAGCTCCGCATATGGAGCTGACACGTCGCTGCGCCCTCGTGCGGGCCGTGCGGGCTGCCGTCAATGACGACGCCACACGATCCGCAGATCCCTTCACGGCAGTCGTGCTCGAATGCGATCGGCTCGATATCCTGCTCGATCAACCGCTCATTGACGATATCGAGCAGCTCCAGGAACGACATATCCGGACTCACGTCGTTCGCGGGGTACGTCTCGAAGCGACCCCGAGCCTCGGGTGACTCCTGCCGCCATACGTGCAGGGTGACTTTCATCGCGCGTTCATCCCCTCCGCTCGGGTCTCACTTGTAGCTTCGCTGACTGGGCGATACTTCGGTGAACGATAGCGACTCGCGGTGTTCGCGTGGCTCGCTGTCGTGGCCTGTGTACTCCCAAACGGTGACGTGCGTAAACCGCTCGTCGTCGCGTTTGGCTTCGCCTTCTGGCGTCTGATGCTCCTCCCGCAAATGACCCCCACACGACTCCTCTCGCATCAACGCGTCGCGACACATGAGCTCGCCCAGCTCGAAGAAATCGGCGACCCGTCCGGCCTTCTCAAGAGTCTCGTTGATGCCCAAATCGGAGCCTACGACCTTGGCGTTGGTCCAAAACTCCTCGCGCAACTCGGGAATTCGGTTCAAGGCCTCCTCGAGCCCGCTCGCGTTGCGCGACATGCCACACTTGTCCCACAACAACCGCCCCAATTCGCGGTGAATCGAGTCGACGGTCCTTGAGCCATCGAGCGCCGCCAGTCGGGCGATACGATCTCGCACCTCTTCTTCAGTGCGCCGCACGTCGGGGTGATCACCCGGGATATCGGTGACCTCGTGCCGCGCGATGTAGTCACCGATCGTCAACGGTAGGACGAAATAGCCGTCGGCCAATCCCTGCATCAGGGCGCTGGCACCGAGCCGGTTGGCGCCGTGGTCGGAGAAGTTCGCTTCCCCGATCACGTGCAAACCGGGCAGCGTGCTCATCAGGTTGTAGTCGACCCACAGCCCGCCCATCGTATAGTGCGGTGCTGGGTAGATGCGCATCGGAGCCCGATACGGGTTCTCGCCGGTGATTCGCTCGTAGATCTGGAACAGGTTCCCGTATCGCTCCTCGATAGCGTCACGGCCGAGTCGCTCGATGGCGTCGGCGAAGTCGAGGTACACGCCCCTTCCGGTGGGGCCAACGCCGTGCTCGGAGTCGCACATCTCCTTGGCACGCCGCGAGGCCAAATCGCGCGGCACCAAGTTTCCAAATGCCGGATACATGCGCTCCAAGAAGTAATCGCGCTCAGCCTCGGGAATCTCGTCGGGTGACCGCTGGTCACCCTTCACACTTGGGACCCAGATGCGGCCGTCGTTGCGAAGCGACTCGCTCATCAGGGTCAACTTCGACTGATACTCGTCACTCTCCGGGATCGCCGTCGGGTGAATCTGCGTGAAACACGGGTTGGCAAACCCGGCCCCGCGCCGGTATGCGCGCCATGCAGCCGTCACGTTGCACTTCATAGCGTTCGTCGAGAGATAAAAAACGTTGCTGTAACCGCCCGTGCCAAGCACGACCGCGTCGGCGGTCCACGAGCGGATCTCGCCGTTGTCGAGGTTGCGGGTCACGATCCCCCGGGCGCGCCCATCAACCACGATGACGTCGAGCATCTCGTGATGGCTGTAAGTACGCACTCGACCGGCCTGAACCTGCCGCTCGAGCGCCTGGTACACCCCGAGCAGGAGCTGCTGGCCGGTTTGCCCACGGGCGTAGAAGGTGCGCGAAACCTGAGCCCCGCCAAACGACCGATTGGCAAGCAACCCGCCGTATTCGCGAGCGAACGGCACCCCCTGGGCGACCGCCTGGTCGATGATCTCGTTGCTCAACTCAGCGAGTCGATAAACGTTAGCCTCACGCGATCGGAAATCGCCGCCTTTGATCGTGTCGTAAAACAGTCGAAACACGCTGTCACCATCGTGCTGGTAGTCCTTGGCTGCGTTGATGCCACCTTGGGCCGCTATACTGTGCGCACGACGCGGGCTGTCGTGATAGAAGAACGCATCCACCTCGTAGCCGAGCTCGCCCATAGTGGCCGCCGCCGAGCCGCCAGCCAGACCGGTACCAACGACGATTACGCTGTGCTTACGCTTGTTGGCGGGGTTCACCAGCTTCATCTCGAAGCGGTGCCGCTCCCACTTCTCGGCCAGCGGACCAGCGGGGATGCGAGCATCGAGCTTCATCGGGGACCTTCCATTTCGATCACGTGATCCAGCCGGCGAGAATCGAGATCGGAACCGCCACATAGCCGATGACGATGAGAACCGCCAGGATCAGCGATACGGGACGTCGCACGCGGTCGATTCGTTCGTTGTCCAGTCCAAACGTCTGGGTCATGCTCCAGACTCCGTGGTAAAGATGAAAACCGAGCATCACGACAGCCACGATGTACGCTAGCGCCACCGGCCACGATTGGAAGCCCACGACGAGGTTGTGATAGGGGTCGCCGGGAACAAAATCGCCGTGGACAGAACCCGACGTGAAGTGGAGAATGTGATACACGACGAACAGGCCGATGATCACCCCACCCCAGCGCATCGTCCGAGACGCGTAGCTGAACTCCTCGTGGGGTGTGTTGCGATAACCGACGGGACGCGCCGCCCGGCTCTGGAGGGTGAGCTGCGCGGAAGCCACGATGTGGATCGCGACCGCCACCAGCAGGACGATCCGAGCGATCCACAAGAACTCGCCGTGGCCCAAAACGGGAGCTCCTACCTCACGCAAGAACTCGGCGTACGAGTTCAGCTTCTCGGGTCCCTGAAAGATCTTGAGGTTCCCAAGCATGTGGCCAATGACGTAGCCGACCAGCAGAATGCCGGTCGTTGCCATGGCGATCTTCTTGCCGACGGTTGTGGAGTAGAGCGATGCGATTCGCTTCACTGGCGCACTCCGAGAGGCACTACAGGTTCAGCTTCGACATCGTCTCCTTAACGTGGGCGGCAGAAGCGTGCAAAGCTTTCCTCTCCTCGCCCGTGAGATCAACCTCGACGATCTCCTTTATCCCGCCGGCACCAAGCTTGACCGGCACTCCGACGTACACGTCCGACAGGCCGTATTCCCCTTGGAGCCAAGCCGCGCAAGGAAGGATCCGGTTCTGATCTCGCAGTACTCCCTCGGCCATTTCGACCACTGCTGCCGATGGCGCGTAGTAGGCGCTACCCGTTCCCAGCAGCTTCACGATCTCACCGCCGCCCATTCGGGTCCTTTGTACCAGGGCCTCGATCCGCTCATCCGATAGCAGGTGAGGCAGCGGTATTCCAGCCACCGTCGAGTAGCGAGGCAACGGCACCATCGAATCGCCATGACCGCCGAGCACAAAAGCGGTGACGTCGCGGACCGACACGTCCAACTCGAGCGCGATAAAGGAGCGGAATCGCGCGGTGTCGAGCACACCGGCCATCCCGATGACCCTTTGGCGATCGAAACCGGTCGTCTGAAACGTGACATACGACATGACGTCCAGCGGATTCGAAACAACCAGCACGATGGCTTCCGGGCATCGGTCGCGAATCTCCGTCGCCACGTCCTGAACGATCTCGGCGTTCTTCTTGAGCAGATCGTCCCGGCTCATACCCGGCTGTCGGGCCAGCCCCGCTGTGACGATGACCAGGTCCGACCCGTCCATCAGAGCGTAGTCGGTTCCGCCCACCAGTCGCGTGTCGTACCCCAGGACTGGGGCGGCCTCCCACAGATCCAGCGCCTTACCCTTGGGCATCCCCTCGATGATGTCGAGGACGACGACCTCGCGGCCCAATTGCAACTCGGCCAGACGCTGTGTGGTCGTCGCGCCAACGTGGCCACCGCCGATCACAGTGATCTTGGTTTGTGAAGAATCAGCCATTTAATCGATGGCGAGGACGGATACACGGCGCCGATTACCACGCACGCGATCGAACTTCACCCTGCCATCGGTCAGCGCGAACAGCGTATCGTCCTTGCCCCTCCCAACGTTTGCGCCAGGGTGGAACTTGGTTCCACGCTGGCGGACAATTATTGATCCGGCCGCAACCTGCTCTCCACCAAACCGTTTGACACCAAGACGGCGTCCGGCGCTGTCGCGGCCGTTTCTTGAAGCCCCTTGTCCCTTTTTATGAGCCATTTCAATCCTCCTGCGACTACTTGTGTGAGCGGGAGTGGTGCAGCTTCATGCCGCGCTCGGTTTCGAACTCCCGACCACATTCGGGGCAAGCAAAGCCACCCTCGCTCTCGCCTTCGGCGCTCTTTGGCGGAGTCTTGGAAGCACCTTTCGTTATCGATACATCGGTGATCCTCAACTCGGTGAAGTTCTGCCGATGCCCCTGTTTTCTCTTGTACCGCTTGCGACGCTTGAACTTGAACACAGTGATCTTCTTGCCTCGACCGTGTTTGACGATCTCGGCCGTCACCCGTGCTCCGTCCACCCGAGGCGCTCCAAGGCGGACGTCTCCATCTTCGGCTGTGTACAACACGCGGTCAAAAGTGACGCTATCGCCGGGTTCTCCATGCAGGGATGGAACGCGGATGGTGTCGTCTGGAGCGACGTGAAACTGCTTGCCGCCCGTTTCAATTATGGCGCGCATCTCTCTCAACTCTATCTGGATCCTGGAAGTGACGTGACGAGGAGTTTCAAAGTAGCCCCCAAGAGAATGGCCGTCAAGGACTTGGGTCAGCCGACATCGGCCTTTATGGGACGTCTGCCGGGCATCGCCAGCAGTTCAAAATCGTCGCGTTTCAGGAGCGGATCATCCCGGACTTGAACTTCCAGCCCGAACCGTTTTTTGATCCCATCGAAGGTGTCCTTCTCCTCCTCCAGCAGAAACAAGGCGACCGCCGGGTGAACCTCCACGAGGATCTGCTTCTCTTTGCCCTCCAAGCCGATTCGCCTCAGTTGGCGCTCGACCTTCCGAGCCATGCTGCCAAACTGGAGCACAGTGCCGGTTCCATCACACTCCTCACACACTTCGGCGGCGCTCTGTTCCAGGCTCGGACGCCGACGCTGTCGGGTCATCTCGATCAGCCCCAGCTCGCTCACCTCGAACGCCTTCGTTTTGGCTCGATCACGGCCCAGCCAACTCTTGAATTCGTGCAGCACCTTCTTCCGATTCGCGGCCAGTTCCATATCGATGAAATCGCACACGATGATGCCACCGATGTCCCGTAATCTGAGCTGTCGCGCTATCTCTCGGGCTGCGTCGAGGTTGGTTTTCAGGATCGTCGCTTCGGGGTTCTTCTTGCCGGTGTATCGCCCCGTGTTGACGTCGATCGATACCAGCGCCTCGGTGGCCTCGATGACGATCGACCCACCCGACTTGAGCGGGACGGTTCTCTGAAACGCCACCTCGATCTCGGGCTCGATGCCCATAGCATCGAACAGTGGGATACGATCCGAGTACAGCTGTACTCGACTGACTAGATCGGGTGAGACCTTCTTCAGGTACCGGCGCACGTGGGTGTAGAGCCGTCGGTTATCGATTACCAGCCGGTCGACCTTTTCCGAAAAGATGTCTCGAATCAGACCGCTGGTCAGTTCGGCCTCCTGATGGAGCAGCGAAGGCGCTTTCACACGAGCCGACTTGTTGCGGACCTTTCGCCATGTATCGACTAGGCTTCGAATCTCCCGTTCGAACCCTGTCTTGTTGGTCTCCTCGCCAACGGTGCGCACGATCAAACCGCCTTCCTTTGGCTTGACCTCGTGCAACAACCGTCTCAAGCGTGCCCGTTCGGCCCGATCATCGATTTTTCGACTTACGCCAACGTGATCGATACCGGGCATGAAGACCAGGAAGCGACCAGGCAGTGAGATTTGCCCGGTCAGTCGCGGGCCCTTGGTGGAGATCGCTTCCTTCGTGACCTGCACGATGATCTCTTGACCGCGCTTGAGCTGGTCTTGGATGACCGGCCCGTCGTATCCCTTTCGACCCCGGCCGCGGCGACGCCCGCGCCCACGGCGGCGGCGGCCACCGTTGTCGTCATCATCGTCGTCCTCATCGTGGAAGTCGCTCCCCGCCAAGTCGGATACGTGGAGGAAGCCGCTTTTGGCCATGCCGATATCGACGAAGGCTGATTGCATGCCAGGGAGGACAGCGGTTACCAGCCCCTTGTAGATGTCGCCTACGTGGCGCTCTTCCTCCTCGCGGTCAACGAGGAGCTCGACCAACTGGTCGTCCTCGAGGATCGCGACTCGGGTCTCCTTGGGGGTGACGTTGACTAGTATCTCGCGCTTCATGGGCGGTGGACCCGCCCGCGCTCATGGATGGACAATCTGGTTGTCTCCGGCTTTAACACCGCCGCCCGAGGGCGACAGTGCGAGCCGTCACACCACTACACCGTGGTCAGAATCTCAGCTCGGTCTGCAGATAAGCTCCGTGTGGAGCGCGTGTCGAGCCGTGCAACCTCAGTCGTGCGCCGCCGTCGCTGTAGATCTCGGCAACGATCGAACGCAGAAAAAGATGCGGGCGCATTCGGAACCCGCGGGTCGCGTTGTACGGTGGTCGGTAGTGAGAGCTCAATGTTGTAAACACTCTTACGAATCGAAATGATCAAATCGCGTCTCCAGCCGATCTCAGAGGAGACGCAGAACGCTTTGTAGGGCAGCCTCAGACAATCAAAGCTCCCGAAGTAGCATCAAAGGTAGTCGTCTCAGCTCTCGATTACCAGCTTCATCTCTCGGTAATCGAAGACGACCCGCATACCCCGAAAGAACGGAAACCCCAAGATGCCCTGAACGGCCACGCTCCACGCGTTGCCAACCGGCAGATCGATCAAGATCGCTCGCAAGCCTTCGCCGACGTACCCGCCGGCCGAGGCCACAAAGCTGTCTGGATCGACGCGCAGGATGCCCGCCGCTCGCCGGCCGATCAAGATATCGCTCGCGCCGGTGTCGATGATGAACGGCAAGCTCCGTGCCCCGTCCAGGCTAACCGAGATGAATGGCCAAACCGCGTTGGCGTCAAACGCGAACGGGACGACGGTCTTTCTGAGCCGCGTAGCTCGTTCGGCGTAGGGTTGGCTTTCGGGGTCGTTGCGACGCAACTCGATCCGTCGGTGGGCATAGTCCAAGATCACGACGAAGTCACGAAACAAGACCGCCGGATTGAGCACCCCGGCGATGTAGTACTCGCCTTGACCGCGCAGATTCAGCGCGGCGAAGTCGCCGACCGCGACGGGGACACGTTCCACCAGCAGGCTGCCCAGTCGCAGACTATCGACGATCGCATATCCGCCCGGCGATGGCCGGTACGGACCGCGAAGCCGGCCCCCGGGCAGGATCGGCTGGATGCCGATCGAGCGCGCGTATTCGACATCGATGACGTTGCGTTCAGCGCCGGTGTCGAGCAGCACGTAAGCTGGTTCCCGGCCGTTGATCGAAACCGCCACGTAGGGGATCTCGTCCCCCCGTTTCAAATCGAAGTTGAGTTGAACGCGGTTGACGCGTGGATCGATCCGGTTCGGGGGTTCGGGCCCCACGTGACGATAGAAACGGAGCAACCGCCGGTACCCTTCGACGTGCGACCCATTAGGCGCCAGTTCGAGGTAATCCTCGAGCGCGGTCGCCGCGGTGCGGTAGTCACCCTCGACCTCGGCCCACCGAGCCAACCCGAGAGCAAACGCGGGCCGCGGAGACAGATCGTACGCTTGCTGAGCATGGCGGCGAGCGGAGAACAGGTCGTTCTCGGCGATAGCGACAAGCGCCACTCCCCAGTGGGCCTCGGGGTTCTCGGGGTCGCCGCCGATCGCGCGATCGAGGGCGTCGCGAGCGAGACCGAGCTGACCCAGCTCGTACCGGGCCAACCCGAGCAGTGTCCACAGCTCGGGGTCCCCATCACGCAGGTTGATACCGCGCTCGGCCTCGGCCGCCGCGGCGAAGGGGTCACCGGCCGCAAGGTACGCACGCGCCAACCCGCGACGCAGCGCCGTAGTCTCGGGGCCACGATCGTCGGAGCCGTCGCCGTACAACACCATTAGGCCGAGCAGCCCCTCGGCACGGTGGTACTCCTCGATCGCACCATCGGGATCACCGGACTCGAGCGTCGCCGCGGCGATCCCCAATATGGCGGTCAAAGAATCGGGCAAGAACTCCGCTTCCTGTGCCAAACTCGCAGCGCCCGAGATGACCACGGCGGCGGACGCGATCACGGCGCCGACGACCCAGTTACGCATTGCGATCAGCGACTTTCGGGGACCAGCGGTAGGATCGCGCCCAACTTGTTTGCGGCCGCGAAGAGAAGCCCCGATACGAGTTGCTGAAAGGGAACCTCCTGGGCCCCGACAGGCGGATCGAAGATGAAGAACCCGGCAGCCACGCCTGGGCTCCAGTCGACGTTGACGTCGCTGATGAACTCATCTCCACCACCAACACGACTGACCGCGTGGGCCTGCGAAATTCTGCCCACCCCATCGTAGCTTAACGTCGCCGTCGTTTGTACGTCGTGCTCGCCCTCCAGGTAGATCCCGACCCGGACCGGGCGTGGGCCGGAGCCATAATGAAACTCGATCCGGAGGTCCTTTCGCCCGGGTCGCGACAGCTCGGCCCGTCGCGGTAGGTGTGTCACCGCGTCGATCCAGTACGTGGCGGTCGTGCCCGGCGCCGGGGTGTCTTCGATTCGGTGCGTGAGCACGCCGTTGATCGTCTCCTCGCCGACGTAACGCAGCAACCGGTAACCGCGATCGAGCCGCTGCTGCGTTTCGATCACTTGAGCCATGAGCCCGTCATCCGATCCGTCACCCAGCGTGAACATCCCGGCTTGCCGGGCGAACTGCCTCAGATCAGGCGAGAAGAGAGTCATTCGTTCACGATCGGCGAAGAGCGTAAACGGACCTACGTCACCGCCAGCATCCAACCGCCACCGTCGAGCGGTGCGATCCATCACGAGGTTGGATGTGATGCCGATCGGCGTCGAGCCGCCGCCGCGAACGTTGACCGCCGCCCGAACGCGCTGGGCACCATCGTATCGGGCTAGCGCCCACCCCGACTCGATCGCGTCGAGTGCCTGGCGAGCGACTTCGATAGCCCGTTCGTCAGGACCGACGCTCTGTTGGGTGCGGGCCGATATCGGGCCCGCGAGCCACAGCGAAACGAAGATGGCCGCCGCCGAAAGGCGGCGACCGCCGGTTGATAATTGGGGTCGGCTCGGCATGCGAATACTACGGTCGATTGGGCTCAAGGTTCCGACGCCACCCGCGGGTGACCAGCCGGGCCCGCGTCGTCACTCTGTTCTTATGACGGACAGCTGAAGCTCGGAGCTCGAGTCGCCGCTCACGAGGATCGGGAACGTGCCTGGCTCACCAGCGCCGATGTCATAGTACCCGGCACCAGTACCGCGGATAATCTCGCTCATCGTCGACCCATTCACGGTCAAGACCTTGAGCATCACATCCAGGAACGGACCCAGAGGAGGATCAAACCCCGGCGCCGCCAGCGCGTACTCGTTTCGAATATTCAGGTTCGAAAAGTTGAAGTTCGGATCGTTGGTAATCCCCTGTCCATCTAGGACAAGCGCCGTATAGAACTGGTGCGACAGGAACGGAAACGATGTGTTGGCCGCCTGCTCGACGTTGGGGATGCCGATGAAGCTCGTCTGCACCATATCGCTGACGATGCCTGGCCCGAACCGGTCCACCAAGTACATAACGAGCAGCCACGCGCCGCCACGGCGGGACAGCGAATCGTCGCCCGGAGCGTTGGTGCCGACCAGAATCGCGTCGCTTGGAATCTCCAAGAAAAGTGCCGAGCGGAGTCGGTTCTGCAGGTTGAAGTTGTTGATCGTCTCAGCGTAATGAGCCAGCCCCTCATCGAGCCATACATCCTCGGCCTGCCCCAAACGAATCAATATGTGTTCGTTGGCGCTGATCATGTGCTCGACTTCATGCGCCGCGGTCGCTGAAACGCTGTCCACGAAGCCGTTGATCGGGAACACCGCGGGGCTCCAATCCATGTCAGGGTCCGGGATCGGAGCGTAGAAGATCTCGGCCTCGTTGCTGGTTGGGAACAGCGCGGCCGGAA
>CBDUCI010000031.1:0-16465 GCA_965365605.1 uncultured bacterium | reverse complement strand
CGCGCTACCGCCAACCCGATACCCATCGACCCGCCGGTGATTAGCGCGCGCCGACCCTCGAGCGACCAGCGTGACGTAGTCACTTCGCTACCAACTCAGGCTGGCTTACCAAACGATCGGCGCAGGATCGCGTAGCCGACCGAACCCGACACGACCGATGCCACCAGGATCGCCAGCTTGGCCGTGTGCAAAAGCTCGCCTTCGCCAAAAGCGAGCGTTCCGACGAACAGCGACATCGTGAACCCGATACCGGCCAGCCATGCGACCCCATAGACGTGGACCCAGCTCATTTCCTTCGGCATCGCCGCCAACCCGAAGCGGACGCTCAGCCAAGCGAACAGCGTAACCCCGACCTGCTTCCCGACGACAAGACCCAAGATCACACCCAGAGCCACCGGACTGCCGAGCAAGCTCAACAAACTCCCCTCCACCGTGACCCCGGCATTCGCCAAAGCGAATAGCGGGAGCACACCGAAGACGACCCAACCGTGGAGCGCGTGCTCCAAGCGTTGAAGTGGCGTCTCAACGTGCTCGCACGCTTCCTCGAGCGCACGCAGCGCTTCCTGCTGCCCGGTGTTTACGAGTAACGCCGACTCGAACGCTGAAGCCTCCTTGAACTTGCGTAGTAGCCCTTGCGCGCGATCGAGAAACTGGCGGCTGTCGATCGCCCGGCGAACCGGAATCGTCATCGCCACCAACACCCCCGCGACCGTGGCATGCACACCAGACTGCAGAAACGCGAGCCACACGACCAAGCCGAGCAGCGCGTACGGTACCGGGTGCCGAACGTCGAGCCGGTTGGCGATCAAGCACAGTACCAGAAAGACGCCCGCGACCCCGAGCCAGTTCCAGATCACGCCGTGTGCGTAGAAGATCGCGATCACCAGGATCGCGCCGAGGTCGTCGACGATCGCCAACGCGGTCAAGAACACCTTCAGCGAGGTCGGAACCCGGCTTCCGAGCACCGTTAGTGCCGCGAGCGCGAACGCGATGTCGGTCGCCATGGGAATGCCCCAGCCGCGGACCCCCTCGCCGCCAGAGTTGAGTACGACATAGATCACCGCTGGAACGACCATACCACCGATCGCGGCCGCGATCGGGAACGCCGCCTTGCGTGGCGCGGCCAGCTCGCCGGCCAGGATCTCGCGTTTGATCTCGAGGCCGACGACAAAGAAAAAAATCGCCATCAAGGCGTCGTTGATCCAGTGCAGCAGCGATTCTTCGAGAACGTACTGTCCGAACTCGAGCTTGATCGGTGTGTGCCAGAGCGCGAAGTAACTCTCACGGAAAGGGGAGTTGGCCCACGCGAACGCGAGGATCGTGCAGAACAACAGGACGACGCCACCGGCGGCCTCGAGATGCACGAACTCCCTGAACGTCGATCGTATCCCGGTCTCGTTCGTCTGTCGGGCGGGGGGAACCATCCAGCGAACCTAGTCCGCGATCTCCTCGATGTCTGCCTCCCAGGTGATCGCCACCGAATCCGCCAGCGTGGCCGCCGTCGGACATCTCGACTGGTGCCGCTCGAGCGCTCGATCGACCGTTTCCCGGCTACCGGAGGGGATCCGGAGCCGATAAGCGATGTGAATCGACGTCAGCACCGGCAGCTTGTCGTTGATCTCGTTTTTGCCACGACCGGTGGCTTCGATCGAATCGGGGTCGAGCTGAATCCCGCGCACCTCCAGTGCGCCATTCAACGTTCCCAGCATTCAACCAACAGCCGACGCCACGACGTAGTCGACCGGCAACGGCAAATCCGGCGTGTCGAGTTTGTAGTGCGCCTTGATCGCCCCGTGGACGCCCATGTCGAACCCACCCTCGGCCGGCAGCTCGGCACGACGATGAACTCCTTCGACCTTGCTGACCCTAACCTGAGACACGTAGAACGGATCGGTCATCAGCTCCCCAACATCCCCTCGATGATCGAATTCTCGAGCCGGGTCGCGCCCCTTTTCCTTGACACCCGCAACTGTCCGTCGATGACCTCGGCCTGAAAACCTGCATCCCGAAGGCACGCTTCGATCGGGGTCGGTTCGACACCGTATATGTGTTGAGTGTAGAAATTTTCTTGATCGACGCCGCTCAGCTCGGAAACCAGTGCCTCGACATCGGCCGCAGTAAACGTTTCGGCGGAACCGCCGTAACGATCGAACATTATCCGCATCAAATCGTCGAGCGACGCCGCATTCTCGGTTGCACGTCGAATCACGACATCGTGGCAGATCGCGACAAAGCTCCCACCACCGTAAATCAATCCCCAATGTTTGTCCTTCTCCGAGACCGCATCCCGCATCGAGATGACACCGGTTCCCTCATCTGCTGTGTAGCGTTGATACAGGAGTCCGTTGAGCACGTTGAAGTATGTCGCCTCGTCGAGCGCACCGGATCGGTGCAGCGCTTTCATCGTATAGAAGTTCGTGAACCCCTCTGAGAACCAATCCTCGGGCCCTTCGCGCCGGATCGAGGTCCCGTTCCAGAGGTGGAAGAACTCGTGCGGGAACATGAACTGCGCAAAGATCTGCGCCATCGGACCGGGGTCCGGCTCGAGCAACATGCTGATGTGATGACCGATGACCTCGCCGTCAGTGACCCCGGCCTCGTTCATGACCACCAGGATCCGCGATGTCGTCTCGTCGGGCGGAGGTCTCGGCGCATCTCCGAGCAGATCAATGTAGTAAGAGAACGTCTCCTCAGCGGTAGCCCTGAACTCGTCCTTCCTCGCAGTGACGCTCGACCCGCCGAGCGCGAACAACACCTGGAAGCCGCCCTTTTCGATCATGACATTCTCATGTTCACCGACGAACAGGATCGATTCGGTCAAGCTGATCTCATCACCGACGTCAAAACCGTAGCCCTCGCCATCGAACGCATCCCATGGTGTCGAAGCGTGCCACCCATCGGGAACATCGAAACTCACTCGTAGATCGTCGGGTTGCCCGTCGGGCACGACAAAGAGCGCCCGTCCGGTGTAGAACACACCCCAATCGGTCGCGTAGGCGGCGCCATCAATCCCCCCGGGCCAGTCTTGTTCCAGATCGTGCGCCAGCTCGATCACGTAACGCACGCGAATCGGTAGCGCGCCACTTTCCAGCCGCCAACTCCTAGAGCCGACCTTCTCGAGGGACAGCTCATCACCGTCGGCGTCGGTCGCCGAGAGCTCGCGGACGAAGTGGGCCCAACCGTCTTCTAATTGACCCGCTCCGCGTTCGCTCATATGGAGTTCTTCCACGATTTTCGGAAGGGCGATCTCGACCACCGCTACCCGCGGCGACTCGGCGCTGATCGTCACCCTATACGTGGTTGGTGCTTGGTCGCCACCGTGACTGAGTAGCGACCAAGCGAGGAGGAGGATCTTGGCGATCAACCGACCGGGATCCGGTCCGCGTTAGCGGCGAGCCAGGTGTCAAAGTTCTGCAGCTCGGGGTTGAGCTCGCGCGCCAGTGACGGATCGCGGGCACCGACAAAGTCGGCGTTGAAGTCGCGCTTGAACTGGAACATGTTGCCCATGTCATCAGCGCCGTCGAAATCGAACCCGCGGTAGACTTCGGGCGGCACCGCGTTGTAGACGATCTTCTTGTCGAGGACGCGACTCATCTTCGCCGCCATCTCGTCGCCGGTCAGATGCTCGCCAGCGATGCCGACCGTCTCGCCGATCATGTCGTCGCCGCGTTTGAAGATCCCGTACGCGCACTTTCCGATGTCCTCGACGGCGATTCCCGGCAACTTGGCATCATTCATCGGGAACACGATGGCGAGCGTTCCATCAGGACCCGGGGTTGGTCCCATCCCGAAGTGGACGAAGTTGTCCCAGTAAAAGGACGTCAAAAGGTTTGTAGTCGGCACTCCAGCCTTCTTGAACTCCTGGTCGGCCTCACCCTTGGCATCGAAGTGCGGCACCTTGTACTTCTCCATCAGGGTTGGCATCCGCTCATCGTCGAGCGACATCCAGTTGCGAGTGTCCTCGAGCGTCGACCACACGACGTGCTTGAGTCCCGTTCGCTTTGCTGCTTGGGCGAGGTTTTTCGCCTGTTGTAGCTCCTTCTCCGGTGAGAAGTGCTCCCAAAAGTTCGTCACGCAGAACGCACCGTAGGCGCCGTCGAATGCGCGCGTCAGGGTGTCGACGTCGTCGAGATCGGCTTGCACGAGCTCTGCGCCCGCATCGGCTAGAGATCGAGCCTTCTTCGATGACGGATCCCGGGTGATCGCGCGGGGCACGAACGATCCGTCTCTATCGTTGAGTATGGCTCGGACCAGCCCCCCTCCTTGAGCACCGGTCGCACCAATCACGGCAATTACCTTTTTGTCACTCATCTGAACGTTTCTCCTTTTAGCTCTGAGTTGATACAGGCTCTAGGTACGAAACTCTACGTGCGATCCGATCGCGGTGGCGAATCGAGATCGAGTTCCTCTTCGATCGCCTTGGCGGTGGCCGCCAGCGCATCCAGCTCGCGCGCCCTCAGGACGAGCTTGCACCGGTAGCGCCCATCGACGAACACCGGGTAGGAGCCGATCCCGACGCTCGGGTGGGCGCGTTGTATCGTCGCCAGTGCCTCCGAGAAATCACCCTCTTTGCCACGCACCCAGAGCGTCTCCTTGTAGAACCGCGACGATAGCAGCTCATCGGCGGCGATCTCGAAGATGTCCTGTAGAAGGACCGGCACACCCGGGAACGCGAACACGTTTCCCACCCGAAACGCGTACGCCAATCGCTGTCGACCGCGCAGGATCTTGGCTCCGCGGGGGAGATCGGCCATAGCTGCCTCGGCAGGCGTCAGCCGGTCGCCATAATCAGCCGCCAGCAACTCTCTCGCATCCGAATGGGGCTCGAGGTCGAGATCCAACGCCCGTGCCACCGCTTGTCTCGTGACGTCGTCGTGCGTTGGCCCCATTCCGCCAGTGATAAGGACATAATCGTGAGCCCGCGACAATTCGTGGATCTCCCGAGCTAGCGACTCGAGCTTGTCACCGAGCACGACGACGCGGTCGACCAGGATCCCCAACTCCCACATCCGGCGAGTGAGAAAAGGCGCGTTTTGGTCCTGAACGTCTCCCGACAAGATCTCGTCACCGACGATCAGGAGCGCTGCCGAACGCGGACTCCCCGGAGGCGTCAGTTCTCCTTCCACTTCTCGTCGGTCGAGTGACCCGGAAAGGCTCTAGCTGTCGGATCGATGTAGTGCTTGGCGAAGTTCACCGCGACTGCTACCTCGCCGAACCCGGTCGCGATCAAGTCGAGCTTGCCCGCGTGTTGAGTGACGTCACCGGCGGCGTAAACACCGGGCAATGCGGTCTCCATTTTGTCATTCACGACGATCCCGTTCTTCTCCATTTCCAATCCCCAACTCTTGATCGGTCCGAGGTCGGCTTTGAATCCGACGTTGATGAGCAGCGCATCGATCTCGTGGGTCTGCTCTTCATCGGTTCGATTGTCAAAGATTGTGACCGACTCGATCCGGCTGTTTCCGGTAACGGATCGGATTTCGTAGTGCGTCAGGATCGGACACTTGCCGCTTTCCTTGACGGCTTTGATCGTTGCCTCATGAGCTCGGAACCCTTCCCGCCGGTGGATCAACATGAGCGACTTAGCGATCTCCTGAAGATTGAGCGCCCAGTCGAGGGCGCTGTCACCACCGCCGACGATCATGATCCGCTGGCCCGCCAGAGCTGCTTTGTCCCGCACCAGGTACTGAACCCCGCTCCCCTCAAACCGCTCCAGTCCCTCGACCTTCAACCGGCGCGGTTCAAACGCACCGATTCCAGCCGAGATCACCACCGTGCGTGTCAAATACTCGTTTTCGTTCGTAGTCAGCTTCCACAATTCGTCGTCGATCCGATCGAGTCCCTGGGCGGTCTCTCGCAGCGCGACTGTCGGGTTGAACCGCATAGCTTGCTCGATCAGCCCACCCGCCAGTTCCTTAGCTAGGATCTTTGGGAAACCGCCAACGTCGTAGACCCATTTCTCTGGGTACAGTGCCATGAGTTGGCCGCCCAGCTCGGGCAGCGAATCGATCACGACCGTTTTCATGTGCCGCATGCCAGCGTAGAAGGCACCAAACAGCCCGGTCGGGCCGCCACCAAGGATCGCTACATCGTATACATCGTTGTTCATTTAACGTATGGCCTTGAAAAAGGGACTCGTTACAGGGTGTCCAGCAGCCGCTGGAGCGTGCGGTGGAGCTGTTGCTGCCCCTGGATTCCGAGCGTCGCCGTGACGCGGTGGCGCAGTCGAGTCGCGCCATCGGTCAGAACCTGCTCGAGCTCTCTTGCGCGGCGGGTCAAATATAGCCGCCGAACGCGGTGATCCGAAGCATCTTCTTCGAGCCGAACCAGACCGTCTTTCACCAGTCCGCGGACGATCGTCGTCATCGACGACTTGGCGAGCCCCGCCCGTTGGCCGACTTCGCTGATCGGCAGGCCATCCTGCTCGAACAGCGGCCACAGCACCTGGCACGTGGTGGGAGAGATTTGCTCAAAACCGGCCGCGCCGCACCCCTCGACGAGCCGCTCTTGCCACCTCGACGCACCGCGGGTCAGGAGCTCACCCAGATTGATCGGTTCGGTGCTCACGCCAAACGTGTACGCCCGCATACTATTGGCTGTCAACCCGAAGCGCGTGCGCTACCCACCACTCGAGCGCCGCGAGGATCGCCGGGTTTGCGGCCGGCATCGGGAGCTCCCGGTACTCGCCAGGCGTCACCCAGCGGGGACTGGAGTCAGACGCAATCGCTGCCGCCGCCTCGTCGTCGCCAGTCAGCGTGCAGCCGTAAGCGTACAGGGTTACCCGTCGATCCGGATAGGTATGGCTCATCGCGACCAACAAACCGCTGACCTCGACCGCTAGCCCGGTCTCCTCGGCGATCTCACGCATCAACGCCGTCGTGTGCTTCTCTCCCAGCTCGACCCGGCCGCCGGGCAGCTCCCACACCGCGTCCATCGCTGGATCGCCGGATCGCCGCTGGATCAGTATCCGACCGTCGCGCATCACGATCCCGACCACGACGCAATCACTTTTGTTGACCCGTTCCACGTCGCCGACTATACATCGGGCGCGATTCGATTTCCTGCCACCCCCTCCCCGTACCAGCGAGGTCCAATGAAGATGCGGTGCCCCCAGTGCGGAACGGTTTACGACGTTTCACAGTACTCTGCCGGCCACACGTTCGAGTGCCAATGCGGCCGCATGCTCGAGGTCGGAGCGGCAAGAACACATGCGAGTACTGCTTCGGGGTTCCAACCCACCGCTACTTCCGAGGGCGGCTTGCTCGCTCCCTTGAAGATGGTGGTCTTCTTTGGCAATCTGTGCGGCGCGCCGATAGTGTCCGCTGTTTCGTTGATCGCTTGGTTTACCATTCGGGACGATTCACCCCGCGTCGCGGACGATCTCTGCAAGTACACTTGGATTCCATTCGTAATCTGGATCGTCCTGTTTGGGCTGTACCTCGTGTTCGCCGTATGGCTGAGCGTTGTGGGCGAGATGCGCGGCTTCTGATGCCCAACGAGCGGCCTCCTATCGTTTACGTTCCACCACGGCTCCGGCGGCGGACGGCGCTCGCCATCGGCTGCCACGGGAACCCCGACCGGTGCCTGACAGTCTTGGGCTGGAGGATGCCGGTTTGCGCTCGCTGTATCGGGCTCGTGGCGGGCAACGTCGTCGCAGCACTGGCGTTCATTGTGTTCGGGTTGCCAACGATGTTGATTGCGGCCGCGTGTCTACTTCCGATGATCGCAGACGGCTCCGCTCAGGCCCTGACGCGGTACCAGAGCACATCCTTTCGCCGGCTGTCCACCGGCCTGCTCGGTGGTTTTGGCCAGCTCTCTCTGATCTTGACGCTCATCGGTCAGTTGCTTCCGAAAGGCTGAACCGCCGTGGCTTGGATCGATATGATTGATGAGGACGATGCCGACGGCCGACTAGCCGAGATTTATCGCCGGTTATCGGGACGCAACGGCAGGGTCGATCACATCCTGAAGATCCACGGCCTCAATCCGGAGTCGTTGACAGGGCACTATGAGTTCTACAAGACGATCATGCGGGGCCGTTCGCCCCTGAGCCGCGCTCAGCGCGAAATGATCGCGGTCGTCGTTTCCGCAGTCAACGACTGCCACTATTGACTGCTGCATCACGGGGCGGGTCTCCGTAGGCTGACGCGCGACGACGAGTTGGTATCGCAGCTCTCAAGCGACTACCGAACCGCCAAGCTGGGCCCCGCTGATCGCGCTATGCTCGACTACGCGGTCAAGCTGACCCACGAGCCACAGGCGATGTCTGAGTCCGATGTAGCAACGCTCCGGTCGGCGGGTTTTGACGACACCGCGATCCTCGACATCGTCCAGGTCGCGGCCTACTTCGCGTTCGTCAACCGATTGGCCGATGGGCTCGGGGTGGAGCTCGAACCGTACTGGGACGAAGAGCCGTAGCGAGTGCGCTAAAGCGCACGATGCCGCCGGCGCTTGCAAAAAAACCAGCTTCTATTCCACCACTCTTCGCGCTCACCGCTCGTTTCGATAGAAACGACCACCTTGTGACCCATATGGCACGGTTGGTGCACAGGTTTTTGCGTCTCCGATGGGAATCGCACCGCTCCTCCTCATCGCGCTCCTGGCTGGCCAGGATGCCTCGACGCCAGCCAACTCGGTGGCGGTCGCCGACACTACGGAATCGGCGCAACAGCTTGTCGCAGTGCTTCAGCTCAGACGCGAAAACCTGCCCCATTCCGTCCGCGGTGAGATCTATCCGATAGCGCTGCTAGAGGACGGTTCGCTGACGGAGGCGGTGACGTTCGGAGTTCACCCGCTTACCGGTGACAACGACTTCCTGACCGATCGCGAGACGCCACTCGCCACGATCCGCGACTTCACTATCTATCATCACGGTGACGCTATCGGTGCGTTCAGCGTGACGGAGATAGAGACTGCTGTATACAGCTGCAGCCCGGTTCGGGTCGGCACGGGCGACTTGAGGTTGCCCGATGAGTACATCCGTTTTGGCCGGTTCGATCCACGCGTCACATCGTTGGCCGTATCCGGACGCGGGTTCGAGTACGAGTACACGCTCAACTACTACTTGGCACTCAGCCAGCCGGTGCCGCAGGCCGAGTTCGAGTGGGACTCGTTGTTCAACCCGGCAGCCACTGAACGACTCAGAGAGGCGATCATGCAGATCGCCAGCGACTCGCTGGCTCACTACGAAGCCGCACTCAACCGACCGGACGCACAGTGGGGGGAACCGCGTTGGGGCTGGGCTGAGGGGTTTCGCACCTTTGATTTGGATCAGGATGGGTGGGCGGAAGCGATGGGGGTCGTCGAGGCGGTCGTGATTCCGCCGGGGCATGACTCACCCGCGCCAGCGTCAGAAACCGAGCCGTTCTACGCCAGCATTCTGATGTGGGTCGAAGACCAGGGTCCGGACACGGCTCCGCGAGTGCTGCTGACGCTCAAGCAGGCCACCCCCAGCAGCAAGGCCGGCTTCGGGTACCATCTCGCGGAAGTCGTCGACATCGACGGCAACGGTGTAGCGGAGCTCTTCTACCAAGTCGAAGGTTGGGAGTACCACGCCTTCGCGATCTACGCATTTCGTGACGACACTTTACATGAGTGGTTCTCTGGCTCCGGTTATGGCTGCTAAACCATCCGCAGAAGGTAAAAAACTAGGGTAGGTCGTCCTTGTGCGTAGTCGGGTCGAACCCTTCTGGCAGCTCGGTCAGATCCTCAAACTCGAGCTTTTCTCCCATCGCACCCGTCGGTGACTTCTTGTGCGCCTTGATCGCTTCATCGAGCGCGTTCCAGCCGAGCAGCGCGCACTTGATTCGAACCGGCAGCTTGGCCACTCCGTTAAGCGCCCGCAGATCTCCCAGCTTCCGGTCATCGCTGGCTCCCTCGTCATCACGCATCAAGGCCACAAACCGCTTCTCTAGATCGAGAGCCTCATCGATCGAGCGACCGCTGACACCTTGCGTCATCATTGACACCGACGCTTGGCTGATCGAGCACCCCTGTCCGGTGAAACCGACCGCCTCGATCCGGTCACCATCGATCTTCAACATGAGATCGATCTCGTCGCCACACATCGGATTGCGCATCGACACCGTAACTGTCGGGTTCTCGAGAACTCCCTTGTTACGCGGCTTGCGGTAGTGCTCGAGGATGAGCTCGCGGAAAATCGATTCCAGCATTACTCCACGTCATGCTCGGAAGAGTTCTTGCGCCCGGTGCAACCCACGCGCCAACGCGTCCAAGTCATCCTCCGCGTTGTACAGATAGAACGATGCCCGCGCAGTCGCCGCCACACCAAGCTTACGCATTAACGGCTGGCAACAGTGGTGACCGGCTCGGATCGCGACCCCCTCGTGATCCAGGATCGTCGCCAAATCATGGGGATGAATGTCGGCCAAGGTGAACGACACGACGCCCGCCCGTGCGACGTCAGGCGCAGGGCCATAGAGCGTGATCGCCTTGAACTCGTCGGCCAATCTCTCAAGTACCAGTCGCGCGATCCACTTCTCGTGAGCGTGGATCGTCTCGGGACCGAGCGCTCGCAGGAAATCGACGGCCGCCCCCAAACCGATCGCACCAGCGATGTTCGGGGTGCCAGCCTCGAACTTGTGCGGCACCGCCGCGTACGTCGAGCGCTCGACCCTGACCTCTTCGATCATCTCGCCACCCCCCTGATACGGGGGCATCGCTTCGAGCAACTCGCGTCGTGCCCACAACGCCCCGATCCCCGTCGGACCGCACGCCTTGTGGCCGCTGAACGTGTAGAAGTCACAGTCGATCGCGCGGACATCGATCGGCAGCTGGGGAGCGGCCTGGGCACCATCGATCAAGTATAGCGCACCCGCTTCATGGACCCGACGTGCGATCTCGTCCACCGGATGGATCGTCCCGACAGCATTCGATACGTGGCCGGTCGCGACTAACCGCACATCACCCTCACCGAGCAGTGTGTCCAAGTGGTCGAGATCGAGGCACTGATCATCGGTCACCCGTATCGCCTTTATCTCGGCCCCTGTCCGCTCGCACACAAGTTGCCACGGCACCAGGTTGGAGTGGTGCTCCATCTCGCTTACGACGACGACATCACCGGGGCCAAGATTGGCCGTGCCCCACGTCATGCTGACGAGGTTGATCGATTCGGTCGTCGAGCGCGTGAACACGATCTCATCGGCGCGCCCGGCACCCAGAAAACGAGCCACCTTGCCGCGTGCGTCCTCGTATCGCCGGGTGGCGCGCACCGACAGCTCGTGGGCGCCTCGATGGACATTGGCGTGGTCCTTGGTGTAGTAGTCGGCGATCGTGCGGATGACTGCGGCCGGACGCTGCGCGGACGCTGCGCTATCGAGATACACGAGACGATGCCCGTGGACCTGCTGATCGAGGATCGGGAACTCGGCCCGTAGCGCGACGATGTCGAGCGGTGACTCGGCTACCTCGACGGGCACCGAATCGGTCTGGCTGGCGGTCTTTGATGGATTCACGTTATTCGGGCGGTAGATCGATCTCGTCGGCAGCCGGCACGGCCACCCAGACCTCGTCCTCCCTCACTTCGACCTCGAATTTTGGCAGCCGCTTGGTGGCCGGGAGCGCGAGCACCTCACCGGTCTTGATGTCAAACGACGCTCCGTGCCAGTCGCAGGTAAGCCGTTCGCCCATCAAGAAGCTGTCCGTCAACGTGTACTGCTGATGTGTGCAGCAATCGTGAAAGGCGTGAAACTCACCGTCGACGTTGGCCACTCCCACCTTGACGCCATTGATCTCGTAGCCACACATCTCGCCGGCAGGGATCTCGTCCGCCGCGGCGATCTTCACGAACTCGGCCATTGTCGACCTCCTAACCGAGCTTGCGTTCGATGACGCGCGTCAGCCGCTTGTGGAGCCAATCGACCGGGACGCGAGCCAGCACTTCCTCAAAGAAACCGTACACGATGAGCTTCTCCGCATCATCTCGGCTCAGACCGCGGCTCATCAGGTAGAAGATCTGTTGCTCATCCTGTTGACCGATCGTCGCACCGTGAGAACAGCGAACGTCGTCGGCCTCGATCTCGAGATTGGGCAACGAGTCAGCGTGGGCGTCTTCAGACAGGATCAAGTTGCGGTTGGTCTGATAGGCATCCGTTCCCTGAGCTCCAGGCATGACCCGGATCATGCCCCGGAACACGGCCCGGGACTGATCCTTGAGGGCCCCCTTGTAAAGCAGATCGGAGCCCGCGTGGGGCGCCGCATGGAGCTGATAGGTGTAGTGGTCGAAGTGCTGGTCGGAGTCACCCAGGTAAATCCCCAACATCTCCGAGTTGGCGCCCTCGGCCTGCAGATCCGTTTCGACGTCAGAACGGGCAACCCCGGCTCCCAAAGTCACCAACAGCGTTTGGATGTGAGCGTCTTTGTGAGCAAAGACCCTCACTGCCTGATAGTGAAAGACGTGCCGCCCCCACTGCTGGACGATCGCGTAGCGCACGTTGGCGCCCTCTTCGGCGATGATCTCGGTCACGCCACAGTTCATGGCCAGCCCTTCCTGGGCCCGTGCCGGCGAGGCGCACTCTTCAACGTATGTGACCTTACTCTGTGGGCCGGCGATCACGAGAGTGTGCGGAAAGAGCGCCGTTCGTTCGATATCGAGCCAGCGGAGCGTGTTGATCGGAAGCTCGACCTCGACGCCGGCCGGCACGTAGATCACTCGGCCCCCCGACACAAAGGCACCGTGCAGCGCCGCCAGCTTGCCGAACTCCGGTGTGACCGCGCTCGTCATGAAGTACTTCTGGACGAGCTCGGGGTGATTCGCGATCGCCTCCGCCAGATCAAGGAACAGGACTCCCTGGCGGGTCAACTGGTCTTCAACCTCGCTGAAGATGGAGGTCGAATTGTGCTCGACCGACCACGCGGATGACGGGTGATCCACATGTAGCGCGGCCTGGATCTCAGTCGGAATCTCGTCACGGCTACTAACGGGCTGCGGCGGCGTCGAGTCCAGCATCGCCAGCTCCTGCCAGTCGATCTTCGACAGATCCGTGTACCGCCACTCCTCGTCCTTGGTTGTTGGCATCGGAGTCTCACGATAGACGTCCCATGCGTGTTGGCGGCGTGCGGCCATCCAATCAGGCTCGTTTCGAGCAGTCACGATCGCGCTCACGGTTTCGGGGCTGATCTCTCCACGCACAGTGGGCGCAGTCCCGATGTCCGCGGTAGTCGCTGATTCGCTCATGTCTAGGCTATCTCCCATTCGATTGCGTACTTCGGTATGGTTTATCGCTCTCCCTCAGTTTTCGATGCCTTGCGCCGATCGACCGCTACCCGACCGATCCCTCCATCTCGAGCTCGACCAGACGGTTCAACTCGACCGCGTACTCGAGTGGCAGATGCTTTGAGATCGGCTCGATGAAGCCACGCACGACCATCGTTCGCGCCTCGTCATCGGCGAGTCCCCTCTGCATCAGGTAGAACAGTTGCTCGTCACCGATCTTCGAGACCGTCGCCTCATGACCGATCGACGCGTCGTTCTCGTCGATCTCGATGTACGGATACGTATCGGTCCGAGCCTCTTCATCCAGCAGCAATGCGTCACACTCGACGTTACTCGACGCGTTATGAGCGCCCTTCTGGACCTGGACAAGACCACGGTAAGTGGACCGACCCGCTCCCTTGGAGATCGACTTTGAGATGATCTCGCTGGTGGTGTGCGGTGCAGCGTGGATCATCTTGCCACCCGCATCCTGGTGCTGGCCGGGGCCAGCGTAGGCGATCGACATAATCTCGCCCGAAGCCCCCCGACCCATCAGATAGCACGACGGGTACTTCATCGTGATCTTGGAGCCGAGGTTGCCGTCCAGCCACGCCATCCGGGCATCCTGTTCTACCCGCGCCCTCTGAGTGACCAGATTGTACATGTTGTTCGACCAGTTCTGGATCGTCGTGTACCGAACATTGGCACCCCGGTTGACGACGATCTCGATCACACCGCTGTGGAACGAGTCAGTCGAGTACGTCGGTGCGGTGCACCCCTCGATATAGTGCAGCTTCGCCCCCTCATCGGCGATGATCAGCGTCCGCTCGAACTGACCCAGGTTCTCCGAGTTGACCCGGAAGTACGCCTGCAATGGAATGTCGACCTCGACACCCGGTGGCACATAGATAAACGAGCCACCCGACCATACTGCCGAGTTGAGCGCAGCGTATTTGTTGTCGTGCGGTGGGATCACCGTCGCGAAGTAGCGCTTGAAGAGATCGGGGTGGTTCTTGAGACCGTCCTCGATCGAATCGAAGATGACCCCCTGCGCCGCCAGATCGTCCTTGATCCGGTGGTACACCATCTCACTCTCGTACTGCGCTCCGACGCCGGCCAATGACTTCTGCTCGGCTTCGGGAATCCCGAGGCGATCGAACGTGCGCTTGATGTCTTCCGGAACCTCATCCCACGTCCGACCCTCGCCTTCGGACGGCTTCACGTAGAAGTAGATGTCGTCCATGTCGAGCCCCGACAGATCGGCACCCCATTTTGGCACTGGTTTCGATTCGTAGATCTCGAGCCCCTTGAGGCGGAACTTCCGCATCCAATCGGGCTCCTCCTTCATCTCCGAGATCTGCTCGACGATCTGCCTCGATAAACCCTTCTCGCTCTTGAAAACGTAGGAGTCGGGATCTTTGAAGCCGTACTTGTAATCGTCGAGTTTGAGCGCGGCGACGTTCTGATCTTGCGGCATCGAATACCCCCTTAACTACCGGCAGCGGTCAGTTGACCGCGCATCGATTCGTAACCTTCTGCCTCGAGCTCCACGGCGAGCTCCCGATCACCGGAACGAACGATCTTGCCGTCGACCATGACGTGAACGAAGTCGGGCTGGACGTAGTTGAGAATTCGCTGATAGTGGGTAATGATCAACACACCGAGATGCTCGCGCTCGCGGTGCAGCGTGTTAACACCATCAGAAACGATCTTGAGCGCATCGATGTCGAGTCCTGAATCGGTCTCGTCGAGCAGCGCCAGGTTCGGTGTCAGCATCGCCAACTGGAGGATCTCGTTGCGCTTCTTCTCGCCTCCTGAGAAGCCATCGTTGACAAACCGCTCGGCGAACTTCTCATCGACGTCGAGCTTCTGCATCGCCACCTTGAGATCATCGTAGAAATCGAGCACCGAGATGTCCTCGCCGGTGCGAGCCGACTTTGCGTGGCGCAGGAACTGTGCGATCGTGACGCCCGGGATCTCGCTTGGGTATTGAAACGCCAAGAACAACCCCTTTCGCGCCCGCTCATCAACCTCCAACTCGAGCAAGTCCTCGCCTCGGTAGCGAATCGAGCCTTGAGTGACCGTATACGCCGGATGCCCGGCGACGATCTTGGCCAGAGTCGACTTGCCGGATCCATTGGGGCCCATGAGCGCGTGCAGCTCGCCCTCGCAAATGGTCAGATCGACCCCGCGGAGGATCTCGTTTCCCTCCACTGCCGCGTGGAGATCCTCGATTACAAGTAGTTCCTTCTTTGCCGTCATCACTATCCCTCGACTCGAAATCTGATGGTTAGAATCGTGTCTATCTGCCCGCCGTCGCCTCTTCCGGCTCGTCGGATCCCCAAGTAATGTCGATTAGTGCCTGAACCCCAGCCTCGTTTTCCTCGATCAGGTCGCTCAAGCAGATGTCGGAGAGCAGCTCGTCGATGCGCTCCCTGAGCGCGTACCAGACTGGGCGGATCGAGCAGACATGCGTTTCGCCGCAGCGGTCGGGCCCGACCGGGTGGAGCTTGCAGTTGACCTCGAACGTCTGCCCTTCGGTGGCGTCGATCACATCCTTCACGCTGATCTCGCCAGGGTCGCGCGCCAACTGAAAGCCACCGGTTACTCCGCGCACCGCGGTCACCAGTCCGGCCTGCCTGAGCCGACGCAGGATTTTCTCCGTGTAGTCCGCTGGCAGGTTCTCGAGCTCGGCCAACTCTCGCGCCGCCACCGGCCCCTCGGTTCCGAACCGGGCCAGATGGAGGCCGCAGATCAGGCCGTATTCCGCCTGGGTCGTAAACCTCATGGGGCGAGAGTACCATTCCGGAGTATTTTAGTCAAGTTTTGAGAACGGTTCTCATGGAGCGACGAGATACAACCTCGAAACCCACATCGTTAGCGCTCGGAACAGGCGATCACGCCTTCGTCGGTGGCCGGAAAGTGGGGTCGAATCTGACCCCGGAAGAGGGCGCAGAAGTAGCGCGTGGGGCGACGTCCCCGGTGTTCCACGCGGGCCGACCATCCGCGCTGGTTCCCCCGCAGCCGAAGGATCACGTCCCGGCTGACCTGAAACTCGAGATCTCCACGCCGCCGGCTGTAGCGGTCGTTTTCGATGAAGTAGTTCTCCTCGGCCACAGCCAGATTCCGCAGATCGGACTTGAGCTGCACCACCCCGACGCGCAGCTGTCGGGCGGCACGCGCACCACCCGCCCGCTCGACCCCGGCCGCGCCGGGCCACGGCTCGAGCTCGAAGCGGAACAGCGGGCCAGG
>CBDUCI010000030.1:0-16589 GCA_965365605.1 uncultured bacterium | reverse complement strand
CCGGCCGAGGCATCCGCCTCGACCACCGCGGTGCGCACCGCCCTCGACAAGCTCGGCGACCTCGAGGTGGTGGGCCGCGCCGCGACGACGGCGCAGCACCACGAGAGCATGGAGGTCGACGAGGCGCACGGCATCCCGCCCGATGCGTTGGAGCGTCTGGTAGGCTTCGCCGTGCGCCGCCATTGCGGCGAATCGGTTCCGGCGTCACCGGCGCTGCACGCGGCTCGGATACCGGGCATCACATTTGCCTTCCCACTTGCCATCGCCGTCAGTGCCTCGAGTGCCTGCTCCACACGCGCCGAATCCCGATCCGCTCGCCACTCTGCAAGGCGGTCAGCCTGACGTTTTGCGAGGTTTTCGGTAGCAACCGTTCGAATATCCGATGGTGCTTCGTCCGTCTCAGCCCAACGGTTTACGCCGACCACGACCTCTTCACCGGTCTCGACCCGCTGCTGATGTCGGTACGCCTCGCGTTCTATCTCGCTTTGAAAGAACCCGACCTCGATCGCCGCAACGGAACCGCCGATGTCTTCAATTTGATCCAGGTAGACGCGTGCTCGTTCCTCGAGATCGGCGGTCAGCCGTTCGACGTAGAACGAGCCGCCGAGCGGGTCTGCTGTATCGGCGACACCGCTTTCATGGGCCAGAATCTGTTGTGTCCTAAGCGCCAGCGCCGCCGATCGCTCCGACGGCAACGCCAACGCTTCGTCGTAGCTGTTCGTGTGGAGGCTCTGGGTTCCGCCAAGCACCGCTGCCAGCGCCTGTAAGGTGACGCGGACGACGTTGTTCAGCGGTTGCTGGGCGGTCAGCGTCGCACCGTCGGTTTGGGTATGAAACCTCAGTCTGGCGGCCGAAGGGTCCGCAGCTCCGAAGCGGTTCTCTACGAGGTCGGCCCAAATCCGGCGCGCGGCTCGAAATTTGGCGACCTCCTCGAAAAGATTGTTGTGAACGCCAAAGAAAAAGGACAGGCGGCCCATGAAGGTGTCGATATCTATCCCCGCCCGACGGGCGGCCTCGACGTAGCAAATCGCGTTGGCAAACGTGAACGCGATCTCTTGGGCTGCATTGGCACCAGCCTCACGGATGTGATAGCCGGAGATCGAGATCGGGTTCCAACGCGGCGTCTCTTGCGCGCACCACGCAAAGGAGTCGACGATCAAGCGCAGGCTGAACTCTGGGGGAAAGATATACGTCCCGCGGGCGATGTACTCCTTCAGAATGTCGTTTTGAACCGTTCCTCGCAGCGCGCTCGGCTTTGCTCCCTGCTCCTCACCGACGAGGGTGTACAGTGCCAAGAGCGTGTTCGCCGTGGCGTTGATCGTCATGGAAGTCGATACCTCGGTCAGCGGGATGCCGGTCAGTAGGCGCCGCATGTCATCGAGCGTGTCGATCGCCACGCCGACTCGACCGACCTCGCCGGCCGCCCGTGGATCATCGGAGTCGATACCCATTTGGGTCGGGAGATCAAACGCCGTGGAAAGCCCCGTCTGACCACGATCGAGCAAGAACCTGAACCGCGCATTGGTCTCGGATGCGGTTCCGAACCCCGCGTATTGGCGCATCGTCCACAACCGGCCCCGGTACATGTTTGGGTAGATGCCCCTGGTGTATGGTGGTTCGCCGGGGTATCCCGCGCCTGCGTCCACGCCTGAAATTGATTCGTTCGTGTAGCACGGCTCGATCGGATGCCCGCTGGTGGTGTGGAACCCCGGTTTGCGCTCCGGGTGGTTTTTCAGGTGGGGCTCCAGCGTTTCCCTCTGCCACCGGTCACGGTCGCTGTTCCCGGTAGCAGACGTCACTCTGATTCACCGGCTGGTTCGATTACACAGATGAGGGACCCCTGCTCGATAGGCTGCCCGGATCGTACGCTGAGATCGCGGACGATTCCATCGGCGGGTGCTGTGATCTCGTTTTCCATCTTCATCGCCTCGATTATCGCCAGCCCGTCACCGGCGTTGACGCTGTGCCCGTCTTCGACCTCGACCAAGAGTACCAGCCCTGGCATGGGAGCACGAATCTCGTGGGTCGCGTGAGACACCAGCGGCGCTAACGATGCAAGCCTGTGGCGCGTTTCGCTGACTACCGTGAACCCGTATGGAGCCCCGTCCAGGACCAAGGTGCCCTTGTCCCCATCGCCGATTCGCCATTCCACTCGCCGGGGCTGTGCCTCAACCCACGCTTGAGTATGGTCGGGTCCAGCAGTGACGAAAAACGTCGAAGCTTCGTCACCGTGCTCGACCTGGATTTCGCAACCGTCGTTGGTGTCCCGCAGCGTGATCCGATACGACGCATCGGAGCTATCGCCCGTTACGATATAGTGCTTCTGTCGGCTCATCGCTTTGACCGTGACAGCACAGTCACGGTTTCGACATGCGCCGTTTGCGGAAAGAGATCGAACGCGCGCAAGGATTCGAGTTGCCAGCTCGTTCCCAGCCTACGCACATCGCGGGCGAGCGTGGTCGGATCGCACGCCACGTAAACGAGCCGCTTGGCTGACGACCGCGAGATCCCCGCCAGGACTCGCTTCGGACAACCGCCTCGCGGCGGGTTTAGGATAACCACCTCCGGTCGGGGCCGGGCCCACTCCACCCGATCGGCCGGTAGCTCCAGGACGTGAACGGACGCACCGGCGCCGTTCGCGTGTGCATTGGCCCGCAAGTCAGAGGCGGTCCCCGAGTGGGCCTCGATCGCAGTGACGATGGCACCGGCCGCTGCCAGTTGGCATGTAACCACCCCGATTCCGGCGTATGCGTCGATGACGCGCACGCCGGGGCCCGGCTTCGCCGCCTCGATGACAGCGTCATACAATCTGTCAGCTCCACTGAAGTTGGCCTGGACAAAGCTGTCGAAGCCGCACCGCAGTTTCAGTCCGCGGTAGACGAAACGACTCGTCCATCGCGGGGCCGAGCTCGCCAGCGTCAGGCTCGATTCGGCAGACCACCCTCCCCATGTGGTCTCGATGCCAGTCTTGTCTTCGAGCGCGCGAGCGAGTTGATGTGCGAGAGGGGTCGGGTCGACAAACAGCGCGGCCTGGATCGGGCCCTGGGGTAGACGCCGGAGCGCCAGCCGACCCTCTCTGACTTCCGATCCGGGTGCGATTGGAGCTGCGCCGAGCGCCTCTTCGAGCGCGGCTCGCCATGTCAATAGTTGAGAGTCGATGTGATCGTCGACGATTGGACATCGATTGATCGATACGATTTGATCGGGCGCGTCCGTATGGTGATAGCCGAATTCCAGCCGTTGATCTGTCCAGCGCCAAGAAATCACCGTGCGCTCCCGATACAGCCATTCTTTGGAAGCTGGTTCGCACGTCAAATGGCCAAGGGCTCGCTCACCGCCAATCCGCTCCATGGCGTCGATCACCGCCTGAGCTTTGGCTTCGCGTTGGGCGACCGCGGTCAAGTGTTGAAGCTGACATCCGCCGCAGCGCCCGAACACCGGACACCGCGGCTCGACCCGAGAGGCAGCCGGTTCGAGGACGGCATCGAGTCTGGCCCTCGCGTAGCGCGTGTGTCGTTCGACAACGGTCGCCCGCACCTTCTCGCCGGGCACCGTCCATGGCACGAAAACCACCAACCCCTCGAGATGGGTTACCCCCTCACCGCCGTAGGCTAGCCGCTGGACGGTCGCCTCGAAGACCGTTTCGGCGGCGGCTTGCACGATCACCGGTACCACACCCACGACTGGCCCGCTCTCCACTTGGCCCGACCATCCGACGCAGCCGCAATGGCGCGACTCATCCTAGGCGCCGCCGATAGGGTGTCCTTGCGCCATGCCGCAAGCGCGGCGGCGAGGGGCTCCTCTGACTTGGCCTCGTCGGTCATCCGCGCGACGATCGCCTGTGCGTGGCTCTCGAGCGTTCGCGTCGTGACCTGCCCCTTGACGACCATCGGGTCAGCCAGCAACGCGCGCAGGAACCCGAGATTGGTCGTAAGCCCGCCGATGACCGTCGCCGCGAGCGCTCGATCAACTCGGCTCAACGCTTCAGATCGGGTTCGTCCCCAACCGACGCACTTGGCCAGTAACGGGTCATAATGTGGGGTGATCTCGACGCCGGCCTGGATGCCGCTGTCGAATCGGACACCTGGCCCACCGGGTTCGCGGTACGACGTGACCGTCCCAGTCGCGGGAAGAAACCCTCCCAGCGCGTCCTCGGCCGCGATGCGACATTCGATGGCGTGACCCCGCAACTCGACCTCGGCTTGGCTCAGTGGTAGCGCGCCCCCGGCCGCAACCGCGAGTTGAAGACCGACCAGATCGACTCCTGTCACCATCTCGGTTACCGGGTGTTCGACCTGGATCCGGGTGTTCATCTCGAGGAAGTAGAACTCGTCGGTTGGCGCCATCAGGAACTCCACCGTACCCGCACCGACGTAATCAACCGCTTGGGCCGCCGCGATGGCAACACGCCCCATGTGTTCGCGTCGCTCCTCGGACAGTCCGGGCGCCGGCGCCTCCTCGATCACCTTCTGGTGCCGACGCTGCAAAGAGCACTCCCGCTCACCGAGATGAATCGTATGTCCAGTTGCGTCTGCCAGCACCTGTATCTCGATGTGCCGCGCCTCCGGTAGGTACTTCTCCATGTAGACGTGGGCATCGCCAAAAGCGCTCGCTGCTTCGCGCGAAGCGGCTGCCAGGGCGGGCTCGAGATCGGTTTCAGTCTCTACGACCCGCATCCCCTTTCCACCTCCGCCGGCAGCCGCTTTGAGCAACACGGGGTAGCCGATACGGTTTGCCTCCACGTTGGCGGCCGACAGATCATCGATGGGTTCGAGTGACCCGGGAATCACGGGCACTTCTGCCGCGGCCATCAATCGCCTGGCGGAAGTCTTCTCCCCCATGATTCGGATACTTCTCGGCGGCGGGCCTACCCACGTTAGACCGGCGGCCTCGACCGCCTCGGCAAAGCTTGCGTTCTCGGCCAGGAACCCATACCCGGGGTGCACCGCGTCGGCCTCGCTTCGATCCGCGGCATCGAGGATCCGCTCCGCCGACAAGTAGGAATCGACGGCTACCGCAGGGCCGATCTCAATCGCTCGATCCGCTAGCCACACGTGCGGCGAGCGACGATCGACTTCCGAGAAGACGGCGACCGTCTCGAGTCCGGCCGCATGGCAGGCCCGGATGACGCGCACCGCGATCTCACCGCGGTTGGCGATCAGCACTCGGCGCAAAGTCTTGGTTCCCGATCCAAATCTCATATCATACTTGATATAGCAAGCCCTTAGTGACTGCTGCAATATGACTTACAAAGGTAGGTTGCCGTGCTTTCTGGTTGGGTTGGCGTCCCTCTTGTTGGCTACCGCGATGAGCCCGCTGACGAGGCTAGATCGTGTCTGGACCGGATCGATGATCGCATCGACGTAGCCTCGTTCTGCGGCGATGTATGGGTTGGCGAATCGCTCCCGAAACTCTTCGGTCCGGCGATCGATGACGGCTTCTGGGTCGGCTGCAGCTTGGATCTCTCGCTTCCACAGAATCTCCGCCGCACCCTTGGGTCCCATGACGGCGATCTCAGCCGTCGGCCACGCCAGATTCAAGTCGCCCCGAATATGCTTCGACGACATGACGTCGTAGGCACCGCCGTACGCCTTTCTCAAGATCACCGTCAGCTTTGGTACGGTCGCTTCGCAATATGCGTATAAGAGCTTGGCGCCATGCTTGATGATCCCACCCCACTCCTGGCCGGTACCGGGCAAGAAGCCGGGCACATCGACCAGCGTCACTAGCGGGATGTTGAAAGCGTCGCAGAACCGAACGAACCGCGCCCCTTTCAAGCTGGCGTCGATATCGAGCACGCCGGCGAGCACGGCCGGCTGATTGGCGACGACCCCGACTGAACGTCCTGCGAGCCGGGCGAAACCGACGACCAGGTTCAACCCGTAGCCAGCCTGGACCTCGAGAAAGGAGCCTTGATCGACGATCTTCTGGATGATCCCGTGGACGTCGTACGGTTTGTTTGGGTTGTCGGGGACGGCGTCGGCGAGCTCCGGGACGAGCCGATACCAGTCGTCACCCGAATCGATTGTCGGGGGGTCCTCCTGATTGTTGGACGGTAGATATCCCACCAGGTCGCGGATCCCCCTGAGGCAGGTGGGTTCGTCGCCGAAGGTAAAGTGGCTGACGCCACTCTTGGCCGCGTGCACAGCCGCCCCGCCGAGCTCGTCAAAGGACACTTCTTCATGGGTGACTGTTTTTACGACGTTTGGACCGGTCACGAACATGTACGAGACGCCCTCGACCATGCACACGAAATCAGTGATGGCCGGCGAGTACACGGCGCCACCAGCACACGGGCCAAGAATCGCGCTGATCTGTGGCACGACCCCGCTGGCCAATGTGTTGCGCAAGAAGATTTCGGCGTACCCGCCAAGAGATGCCACGCCTTCCTGGATCCTGGCGCCCCCTGAATCGTTGAGACCGATGATCGGGGCCCCGACCTTTAGCGCAAGATCCATCACCTTGCAGATCTTTTCGGCGTGAGCTTCAGAGAGCGAGCCGCCAAATACCGTAAAGTCCTGGCTAAATACGTAGACTGTTCGGCCATTGATCGTCCCGTGACCGGTCACGACGCCGTCGCCCGGGATTTTCTGGGACTCCAGTCCGAACTCTTCGGTGCGATGGGTAACGAGCATGTCGAGTTCAAAAAAAGAGCCTTCATCGAGCAAGATGTCGAGCCGCTCACGGGCCGACAGCTTTCCCTTTGCATGCTGGGCCTCGAGGCGGTCCTGGCCACCACCGAGCATCGCGTTCTGTTCACGGATGTGCAGCTCTTCCAGTCGATCGCTCACGGTTTGCCTACCAATCGACGGCCGTCACTTGCCCATGTTCGACCTGGTGTATGATCACAGCGCGCCGGGGACCTGCATCGGTGAACCGGAACAGGCCTGAAGCCCCTCGGTACTCTCGCCGGACCGTGGTGGTGCCAGCAGTGCCAACGACGACAAAGTGCTCAATCGCCAAGCGAGCTGCGTCGTAGCCCCACGCAGCGATTCGGCTGTTGGTGGGCTCGCCGTACCGGGCTTCGTAACGGTTGGCGAAACTTTGCCAATTTGTGATCGCGGGATCGCGGCTAAACGTGTCAGCGAAATAACCGCGTGCGAATCGTCGCCCCTGAACAGTAAACGCCTCATCGTTCCAAGCATCGGTGCCCAGTGGTAGTAAGTCGCGAAGCTCGAAGAACGCCATCTGATTGAGCATTCGCAGCGCTTCATTGGATCGGTTTGTCGCCAGAAAGACAGCGTCCGCTCCGGCTCTCACGATCTCGCCGAGCCGATCGGTGAATGCGGTCGATCCCGGTGGGTACGTCCCACGGTAGACGACTTGGGCACCTACCGATTCAACCGCGCTCACGAAGGCATCGGTTTGGATACGACCGTAGGCGTTCTCTGGTGCCAGAACCGCGAACCGCCTGCGATCCAGGTTTTGCGCGGCGTACAACCCTATGGTGTGTCCGATCGCGCCATCGAGCGCGTTCACGGTAAAGACCTGCGGCCCGATCTCCAACAAGCGAGCGTCGGTGGCTGTCGGGCTTACCAACGCGATGCCTTCCTCTTGAGCTGCGCGTCCTGCGGGGAGCGCGAACTCACTGGTCAATGGTCCGAGCACAGCCTGCACGCGATCGCCACGGGCGAGCGATCGAATCACGCCGATTGTCGAGTCCGAGTCACTGGCTGTCGAACGAGCCACCAGCTCGTAGGGTGGTGTTCTGCCACGATTGACTTCGTCGAGGGCGAGCTCAACACCCCTCTGAATCTCCTCCTTGACGCTTGCAAACCGTCCCTCGATCGGAGCGAGCAAGCCAAGCTTTGGGGGCGCGGTAGTGACTGCGCCGGCCGCCAGCGCGGCAGCCTCGGCGCGCATGGCATCCGGCAAACCCGCGACGTCTTCGACCTGTCTCGCCAAGGAGCGCGCGCGTCGCGAATCCCCAGCCGTGTAGGCCCAACGCGCCGCTTGAAGGTAGAACGGCGCGAGCCAGTTGCGACGAGATTCGAATTGCGACGTGTCCTCGATGACCTGTCGTGGCAAGCGCTCCAGGAGATCGAACGAGAGGTCCAAGTACGCGCTCAGCCGTTCACGCGACGCCTTTTCGATCTCAAGTGCGGTCGCGAGCGAGTTCTCGAACTTGCCTTGCCCATAGTAGCTGTTGGCCAACAGCAGAGTTGCGTGTTCTTTACGGGGAACGGTTGGTGACAAGCTCAGGTATCTGGCGAGCGCCACGGTAGCGCCCACATCGTCCCCGAGCTGATAGTGGGACCGGCCTTGCCAGTACAACGCGAGCGCCGCGTTTTCGCTGGACGGATACTCCTCGACAACCCGAGTGAACTCTTCCAGGGCAGCTTCATAGCTCCCGGCCTCGATTAGGCTAAGACCGCTTTGATACGCTTCCTCAGCGGCTCTTGCTTCCGCCCGCGTCAGGGGACGATCGCTCAGCGTGGGTAGGCGATTGGCTGAAACGCAGGCCGCAGCAGCAGTGACCGCCAGGATGGCCCATGGTCTAAAACAGCCTGGGAGAGAGTTTGGGGTAGAGATCGGTGTCATGCGCCGAACGCCGCCCGAGGAGAGCTAGGCTTCGGCCCCGTCCCCGGCCACGTCCTCCCCGGCTGTGTCGGGGCTGGCTTCAGCGAGTGCTTCCGCCGTTTCGGTGGGTGGATGTTTTTCGTCAGACAGCTCTTCTTCGGGCGCGGCCTCGTCGGTTTCCGTGGTCTCGACGACTTCGCTTGACTCTTCGGCCTCGGAGTCGTCGATGTCCGGTCGATCTCGATGGCTGGGTATGTCGATTACGGACAGAACGATCCGGCGGTTATCCGGATCCGACTCGATGACCTTGAGAACCATGAGGTCCCCCTCGCGGAACTTATCGGACGGGTTTTCGAGGTTCCGATAACCGAGTTGCGAAATGGGAACGAACCCTTCGACCTCACCGTCGAGATCGACTACGACCCCCTTGTCGAGCAGCCGCAGCAGCTTGGCATCGGTTTCGATACCCACCGAGTACTTTTCGCCGAGTGCTGGCCACGGGTTCTCCTCGAGATCCTTGATGCTAAGAGAGATACGCTTGTTTTCCGTGTCGATGTTGAGCACCTGCACCTGGACCGTCTCACCCTTCCGAACGACCTCGCTGGGGTGGTGAATCCGGCGCGTCCACGACATGTCGCTAATGTGCACTAGTCCGTCAATCCCCTCTTCGATCTCGACGAAAGCACCGAACGTGGTGAGGTTTCGAACGGTGCCATTCAAGATCGTCCCCTCGGGGTATTTCTCTGCCAGCCCGGTCCAAGGATCTTCTTCGATCTGTTTCATCCCGAGGGAGATCTTCTCTTCTTCTTGATTCACGTTTAGGACGACGGCTTCGATGACGTCTCCGATTGAGACGACCTTCGAAGGGTGCTTAATGTGACGGGTCCACGACATCTCCGATATGTGAACCAACCCTTCAACGCCCTTCTCGAGCTCGACAAAGGCCCCGTAGTTGGTGATCGAGACAACTTTACCTTGGATGCGCGAGCCAACCGGGAACTTCTCGGCGACGTCCTGCCACGGATAGGGCTGAAGCTGTTTGAGGCCCAGAGAGATACGATTGTTCTCGAGATCGAGGTCCAGGATCTTGACCTCGAGCTCATCGCCGATCGACACGAGTTCGGACGGGTGACCCACCCGGCCCCATGACATGTCGGTGATGTGCAGTAGTCCGTCGGCGCCGCCAAGATCGATAAACGCGCCGAAATCGGTGATGTTCTTGACGACGCCTGTACGCACCTGGTCGACGGCGATCTCCGTAAGGAGCCGGCCTCGCTTCTGCTCTCGTATCTGTTCGAGGATCGTTCGCCGGCTGACAACGATGTTCCGGCGCCGCTTGTTGAGCTTGATGATCTTGAACTCCATCGTCTGGCCAATGAGGGCATCGATGTCGGGAACTCGGCGGAGAGCGATTTGCGACCCGGGTAGAAAGGCGTCAACGCCAAACAGATCCACGATCACGCCACCCTTGATCTTCCGGGCGAGTGTACCTTGAACGATCGTGCCGTCGTCATAGGCGAGCCGGATCTTGTCCCAGACCTTGAAGAAGTCTGCCTTCTTCTTCGACAAGACAACGCGGCCCTCCTTGTCTTCCAGGTTCTCGAGGAAAACGTCGACCTCGGCACCAACGTCGAGCGAATCAGTTTCCTTGAACTCATCGAGCGAAACCGCACCCTCGCTCTTGAAGCCAACGTCGAGAACGACCACGTTTTCGTCCACTCGCAAAATGTGACCGGTGACGATCTGACCTTCCTTGATGTCCTGGATCGACTCTTCGTAGATACCAAGGAGTTCCTGGTACTCATCTAGCGAGTACTCGTCTTCGTCAAACAGATCGGGTCGGATGTTCAGATGTTCGGCGGGTGCATCGGGGTCGACGGGAACCGAGTTGCCGGCAGAGACTCGTGCCGGCACGTCGCTGGACTCACGCGGGCCGATCTCGTTCGGCTCGCGCGGGTCGACGGCAACGCCGCTAGATTCGGGACCACCGCCTGCGGTGGTTTCGTTTGGATCATTCATAGACAAAAAAACGTCCGGGGCCTGGTTTCAAGTGCATGTTATACCCGCAACTCAAGGGAAGATATAAAGATACCGGCCGTTTTTGCCCTCTGTCAAGCGATTCCGGTCTAAGACGCCCGATTCATCCGATCCCGGGCCATCCGAACCACCCGTGCGATCTGGGTCTCGAGGTCCAGGTTCGTCGTGTCCAGGCGCACGGCGTCCGGCGCCGCCGCTAGTGGAGCCTCAGCCCGCTCCCGATCGCGCCGATCCCTCTCCGCCAACCCCTGTCCGTAGCTGGCCAACAGCGCAGCATCCAGCTCTCGCCCCTCGGGCTCGGTCTCGCGAGCCCGCCGGCGGGCGCGTTCCTCCAGAGAAGCCACCAGGTAGATCTTCAGGAATGCCTCCGGGAAGACAACTGTCCCTATGTCTCGCCCATCCACTACTGCCGGTTTCTCGCCAACTCGCCGCCTGAGGTCCTGGTTTACGATCGAGCGTACCGAAGGCTCCTCGGCGACCCGGGAGACGGTTCTGGTGACCGCTGCCGACCGAATCGCACCCGTTACGTCCGTGTCGTCGAGCCAGGTTCGGAGCTTTCCCCCCACCATCCGCTGGTCGATGCGCGCGGTCTCCAGGCGGTCACGCAACTCAGCCCGCCCGGTTTTCGCATCCAGATCGATATGATGTCGGAGGGCCAACAGCGCGGCTACGCGATAGAACGCCCCGCTATCCACGTATGACCACGGCAGCGCGGAGGCGACGCCCTGGGCGGTCGAAGACTTGCCCGTACCCGCCGGCCCGTCGATGGCTATGATCGGTGCGCTCAACGCCTGTTAGGACCCCGGGGCTAACCGGAATGCCGTATGCAACGAAAAGCGGTAGGGATCTCTTCAAGGCGGGCGCGCAGGATCGGTCGCCCGCACTCCTGACACTTCCCATACTGGCGTGAGTTAATCAGTGTCAGCGCGGTCTGGATCCGGCGCAGCTCCTCCTGCTCGCGTTGCTCCAGCCGAATCAGGATATCACGGTCTTTCTCCTCCTGCGCCCACTCCTCCAGTTCCCGCGGTCGCTCCTGGATCCCTCGCAACTCGTCGCGGAGGTCGTGCAGACGCCGCTCGATTCGGCCCCGCTTCTCGAGCAGCTTTTCACGAAAGTGATCAAAAAACGCCTGACTTCGGTAGGCTCGGGCTTTCCTTCTCGGGGCCTTCTTTTTCTTCTTGGTCGTCTTCTTGCGAGCCGTTTTCTTCTTGGTCGCTTTCTTCTTACGGGTCGCGCTCTTCGTCTTGGCCGTCTTTTTCTTACGACCCACTTTTTTCTTCTTGGCCACCTTTCTCTTGCGAGTGGCTTTCTTCTTGGTCGTTTTCTTCTTGCGGGCGGCCTTCTTCTTTCGCGTGGCCTTTTTCTTTCCCGCGGTCTTGCGTTTTGGTTTCTTCTTTGCAGGCATTCATTTCCCCGTTTGTCACGACTTTAGGCGGCCGCGTAGTGTAGTCCTGCCCGCAGGACTAGGCAACAAAAGTCGATGCCTATCTGCCAGTCACCCGCTCCAACCACCCACGCCAGCCTGATCCGCGGGTCTTGTCGCTCGCGCGCGCTAGCAGGGATTCGAGGTCGTGGCCGATCACGATCGTGACATCGAGGAAGAGAGTTGAATCAGGACTTGACTCAATCGGGACCCCCGGAAGCAAGGTCGCTACTTCACGCGCTGCAGCCGATGAACCCACTCGATCGATGATCTGGGTGCGCTCATAATCGAACCGATCGGCATTGCCGTAGTCGACCACATCGAACCCTTCATCGCGCAGGAAGGTCGTAACTCTTCCAGCCGCGCCCGATGTTCCCGAGCCGTTGCGCACCTCCACGCGAATTCGAGACCGATCCATCACCGGCACCGACTCGCTGCTGTTCTGGACGAGCCCTTGTTCCCGCTGTGAGCCAGACCCTGTGTGCCGGGCGATCGTCGACATTAGAAACGTGGCCACCAAGACCGCAAAGAGCGCTACCGCGCCGACCTCAAGGACTCCTCTTCGGAATACTCTCAACACGGCTCGGCCTTGGGGCGAGTGGCGAGCGCAGCCAAGCTCAACGGGTGCACCGCCCGGCCACGCTCGACCATCCATTGGACCCGGTGGCTTAGTACTTTGGCCGCGGCCTGTTCGAGCCCCGTGGGGCCTTGTCCCGCGAGGACGATCAAAGAGGCGGTGTCGATCTTCGCTGAGTGATTGCGCAGCGGTTCGCAGAAGTCTGCCACGTAGAGGAGCCAGCCAACCGTTCCCCAACCCGGATGGCCCGTTGGGTGGTGTCGCACAGCGGTGAGTACCTCCTCGTCCTGCTCCGACCACTCTAAGACGGCCCATGCGGCCGCTGCGTGGGCATGCAACAGCTTGGGCGCCTCGGTTGCAACCCAACTGTCCGGTTCCTGGTCGACTGCCGCGATCCAGTGCAGCCAATCGTCAACCGAATCGGCTTTCAGCGCGTCGTGGTACCAGGCCGCACGGAGCGTTGCCTCGATCACGGCCTCCGGCCAGTCGCCTTCGGTGCCTATTTCTTCGACGGTATTCGCCACCGAGCGTACGTGGTTCCAACGATCCGTGGCCCCACGGCCGGTCAATCGTGCGGCAACGGCCTCCGGCAGTGAGGCGTGGGGGTTACTCTGTGCCCTGTTGGACATACGGACCGATGACCGATTCATCCGGGATGTTGGCGCGGATGATATAGTTCCATCCCTCGAGCTCAACCCGGTGTCCGACGGTGACGTCGAGCAGGCGCGAGAAGGGCCCGATCACCGAGTTGGACCCGATAACGGATTGGCCCTCGATGATGACACCAGGGTGGATGATTGTGTCCTTGCCGATACGTACGTCGGCATCAATGAGCGTGGTCTCCGGAGCGAAGAAAGTGACCCCGGAACGCATGAGTCGTTGACGGATTCGATCGCGCAGCACCGCGTCCGCTTTCGCTAATTGCACCCGATCGTTGATGCCCTGTATCTCGCGCTCGTCGTGCGCTTCGTACAAGCTGCCCGGAGTGCCGGCGGCTGATAGTAGCCCCATGATGTCTGTCAGGTACCGTTCACCCTGGGAGTTGGTCGTTCCCAGCTGTGCCAACAAGGGTCGCACCGTCGGCCAATGAAAACAGTAGACACCAGCATTGATCTGACGGATGGCCAGCGCTTCGGTATCGGCATCGACCTCTTCGACGATCGTGGCCACGCGTTGATTACGGTCGGTGACGACGCGCCCATACCCACTCGCGTCGTCGAGTGTGGCGGTGAGCATGGTGGCCGGAGTATCGCTGCGGCGGTGGTTTTCGATTAGCGCCTGCAGCAACTCCCCTGTCAACAGCGGTGTATCTCCACAACAAACCAGCACGTCACCGTCGAAACCCGCTAGGCTTGGAACCGCGCATTCGAGCGCATGCCCGGTTCCCATGGGCTCCTCCTGAATGATCAGTTCGACGTTCTCCCGGTCGGCGACGACTTCGCGCACTCGATCGCTCTGATAGCCGACCACGCAGACCGTTTTGGTCGCCCCGGCCCGCTTCACGGCATCAACGACATGCAAGATCATCGGGCGGCCCGCCAGCGGATGGAGGACCTTGACCAGTTCGGACTTCATTCTGGTCCCCCTGCCTGCCGCCAGGATGACTGCGGCTAGCGATCCGTCAGTCGACATCGGACGTCAGCCAAACGTTGTCGATCAAGCGGGTCGAGCCGATCCGTGCCGCCACCGCGGCGAGCGCTCCCGGCACGACGAGCTCGAGCGGTTGGAAAGAGCGACCATCCACCACCGCCGCGTACTCGACCTCTATCCTGCGGTCGGACGAAAGCATGCTGTGCATCGCGGTCTCCAGTCGGCCCGCGTCTCGCTCACCTGCGGAAACCAGCTCTCGGGCATGGTTGAGCGCGGCGTACAATCGAGTTGCAGACTCACGCCCCGGGTCACTAAGAAAGACGTTACGGCTCGAGCACGCCAGGCCATCCTCTTCTCGAACCGTGGGCGCAACGAGGATCTGCACGGGGACGGCTAAGTCCGATACCATTCTGCGGATCGCCGCGGCTTGCTGCGCATCCTTTTGGCCGAACACTGCGACATCTGGCTGAACAATCTGAAATAGTTTCATCACTACCGTCAGGACGCCATCGAAATGTCCCGGACGAGCTGCGCCTTCGAGCCCGTCGGTCACACCACGCATCGTGACCCGGGTAACAGGGGTTTGTGCGTACATCTCGTCTTCCGCAGGCGCGAACACCAGGTCGACCCCCCGATCCGCGCACAGTTCGAGATCGCGACCAAGATCCCGGGGGTAGGTCTCGAAATCGTCGGTCGGGCCGAACTGCAGAGGATTGACGAACACCGACACGACGATGCAGTCAGAGGACTCTCGCGCACAGTCGATCAACGACAGGTGTCCACGGTGGAGGTGCCCCATGGTGGGGACAAACCCGATCCGCTTTCCGGCCTCACGCTCCGATTCAAGAGCGCGACGACACTCCGAGATCGAATTAACACGTGACGACGTCACTCGAACGATTCTGCTTCTCCCGGGAACCGTCCAAGGCGGACGTCGGTCACGAAATCTTCGAGAGCGCCCGCAACGACTTGGTCGAGGTCGGCATAGCGGCGAACAAACCTCGGTTTGAAGTCGGGCGTCATTCCCAAAACATCTTGGGTGACCAGGATCTGGCCGTCGGTTTCCGGACCGGCCCCGATGCCGAGCGTAATCGCCGGGATCTTGGCGGTCACTCGGGCACCGAGATCGCGCGGGATCTTCTCCAGCACGATCGCGAAGCAACCGGCTTCGGAAAGCGCCATGGCGTCGGCCAGAAGCTCGTTTCCGGATGTTTCATCGGCGGCTCGCAAACCGTAACCACCAAACGCATGAATCGATTGCGGTGTTAGACCCAGGTGACCCATCACGGGAATGCCGATCTCCGTCAATCGACGGATCGTTTCTGCCAATCGAGCACCACCTTCCAACTTGACCCCCTGGGCACCCGTCTCTTTCATCACTCGGCCCGCGTTGCGTAGTGTGTCTTCGGGCGAGACCTGAAACGAGAGGAACGGCATGTCGACGACCAGAAAAACATCCGGAGCGCCTCGGCGAGCGGCCTGAGCGTGATAGATCATCTCGTCGAGCGTGGCAGGAAGCGTTGAGTCGTGACCACCAAAAACTTGGGCCACGCTGTCCCCGACCAGAATCCCGTCGACCTGCGCCTGGGCAACGTAACGAGCCAGCATCCAGTCGTAGGCGGTTAGGAAGACGATTCTCTCGCCATCGGCCTTCATGCGGCTGAACGTGTTGACACTCACGCCCACTGTCGTTGGCCCTCAATGTGGGAACGCGGGGGCTTAGGCAATTGAGCTGTTGGCGCGCCGATCTGACGGCACAACTGGATAAAGAAGGTGCGCTCGGGGAGCCTCGGATGAGGAATCGTCAATCCCGGTTCATCGATTTGGATGTCACCGTACAAGAGGATATCGATGTCGATGGTTCGCGGTCCACCGCGCGGGACAGATTCTCGGTCGCGTCCCATCTGCTGCTCGATCCTCAAACACGTGTCGAGCAACTGGCTCGGTTCCAGCACGGTGTCCAACCCGATCACATGGTTCAAGAAGCGCGGTTAGTGCACATAGTCAACCGGGGTGGTTTCAATAACTGCAGAACACGAGACCAAGCGAATACCGTCGATGGCCAGCAGCGACGCCCGCGCGATGCCGAGATTCTTCGCTCGGTCCCCCAGGTTGGAACCCAGGCTCAGGTAGGATCGTGCACGATGGGTCGGCGTCATGGCCGGCAAACCTCGACTTCCACTCGATCCACGGGCCCTGGAAGCGCAGCCCACGGCTTGCGGCAGCAGATTCGAACCTTCTCAACCCGTTCCAGAGCGATGACTCGATCTGCGATCCGCGCGCAAAGCGCCTCTAGCAGACGCGGCGCATGCTCTGGATCGTCACTGATCGTATCGCGAACCGCCTGGTAGACTTGCCGATAATCGATGCCCACGGTCAGCGAATCGGTATCTGCCGACTCATCAAGATCGGCCATCACTTCGACGTCGACTTCGATCGGTT
>CBDUCI010000029.1:0-18640 GCA_965365605.1 uncultured bacterium | reverse complement strand
CTTGCAACACCAGGTCGAGGTCGATCCGCCGAAGGTTGGCCGCGCCGTCGCTCGATGTCTCGACATCGTTGCGAAGCCTGGCGGTCAGGTCGGCGATGTTGCGGCTGACGTCGGCCGGCGGTGCCCCTCGCAGGAGGTCCTGCAGCTGCCGCAAGTCGTTGCCCCAAGCCTCACCCCGGAAGGGTTCCCCACCAAGGAACGGTTCCAGTTGCTCGGCTGGGTCGCGGTCGTAGTAGGCACGCAGATCAGCCAGTAACGAGCGCAAAGCTTCTTCATGGCCAACACCGCTCCCGGCCGCCAGAAAGCTTTGGACCGCGTCGATATCGCCGGCGTCGGGGTAGGAATGGATCTTGATCCGAATAGGCTGGAAGCTGGGAACGGCGTTACCGACCTCCTTCGACACTTGCCTGATGCGATCGATTCTGGATGACTGCGGCGCGTGCGGAACCTCACGCACCAACTGCACCGCCAACAAGAAGTTCTTGCTGGTCCACACCGGATCGCTCAACAACCTGCTCAGGAGCGCGCGGCCTGCGGCCTCCTCGTCTTCGGCTTGCCGCGCGCCGCGATAGTACTGGGCCTGACGGAAGTCCCACCCGTCGTCGGCGCGTCGCAGATAGCCTTGCAACGCTGTTTCCCGGAGTCGTTCGTGGCCGTTGTGGGCGTCGAAGAACACTTCCCACGGGAGCGCGATGAACAACGTTCCCACCGGGTAACCGAGATCGCTCAGTCGAAGAGCGTCTGACGAGAGCTGCCCGTGTTGGTGCCCACCACCCCGATTATCACACGGGTATGGTCTCGGGGGGTGATGCGTGCCGTCATTGCAAAACCATCGCAGCCCGGAAAAAGGACCGCGCTGGTTGGTCTTGACCCGCTCCAGTAGAGCTCGAGCCTCTTCGCTCTCGGCTTGATTGGTTTGCGACGACGCCGCCGAGGGCATCGCGAGAGCCAGCGCGAAGACGCAGACGAGCAGGAACTTGGCTCGCCCGATCACGTACCTGGCCCGGATGGTCGGCGAGCGCTCAATGGCTGCGTCGGTCTTTCCCGCTTCTGCGATCCGTTCCGCTCCTTCGGTCTTTCCCGCTCCGGCGATCCTTGGGGACCGGAATGTCTTTCTTGCGGTGATCCTCACCCGACCGGCGGTCTGTTCCTGAACGTCGATCTCCGCCCGACCGCCGATCCGTTCCGGAGCGTCGCTCCCCTTCGTGATCCGATTGGCTGGCTTCCATGGCCCGTACTCCTGTCCAGAGATGACGCTTTATCACGGCAAATTGGTTGATACGGGACTCCTCAACAACCCGATCGACGTCGTCGGGCTTGCATATGGTATACTGCAAAGATATCCGATCCATTTTCAACGAGGGACGACCAAATGAGTCAGGGACGACCGATTGTATTGACGGCGCCTTTGACTGAAATGATCGACCACGCCGGTTACTTCATCCAGATGGCGATGGCGTCGCTTCCGATCTGGATGGAGGGCGTGATCAACAAGAAATACCCGGAGTGGAGCAACGTCAAACGGTTCGACGATGGCTCGGCCAGGGTGGCACCCGCGGGGTTGAGGGTGCTAGAAAAGGTGATGGCCCGAGAGTTCGGGGAGGAGAGCGTCGTCGTTTGTTATCCGGACGATTTGGATCAGTTCATCGGCCCCGAGACCAGAATCGTGGCGGTGTCGACTCACAATCCCCTGGGGGTCACGTTCGCAGCGGGCGTGTACACGTCGATTTTTGGCAGCTCCAGCGAGCCCATCAACAACCACTACGCTCAGCACATGTTCGACAAGATCCAAGCCAACCCGCATCGGGACGGTTTCAAGGTGATCGTTGGGGGGTCCGGGGGGTGGCAGATTACGAACACCGGGATGACCGAAAGGCTGGGCGTCGATTGCGTCGTTAAGGGCAGAAGTGAGTCGATCGATACGATCGATCTCTTTCGTCACGCTCTCGATGGACAGGCAATCCCGGCCGAGATAGATGACAACCACCCCGTCGCAGCCGAGGACATCCTCTTTCCGGACAAGCCAACCACCTTTGGCGTGGTGGAGATGACCACCGGATGTGGACGCCGCTGCAAGTTCTGCATGCCAGACCTAAACCCGCAGATAGATCTGCCGAAGGAACGGATCATGGACGCCGTGCGAGCCAACGCGCGCAATGGAAACAAGCAGATATCGTTGGCGACGGAGGACATGTTCATCTGGGGGCAGGTCCATACAGACACACCATTCTTTTTTCCGAACCGGGAAGCCTTGCTCGATTTGTACCGGGAAGCCAGCAGCTCCCCAGGCGTCAGTCAGTTTGTTCTTAGCCATTGTACGATGGCCCCGGCGGTTGTGGATCCGGGGTTGATCCGCGGGTTATCGGAAACCCTCTTGGACAAGAGCCCGATCCACTTGTCTACGCTGAGCACGCACCCCGAGAAGAAGGCTCTCGTCCCGCTCATCGGGTTAGAGACGGGGTCGGTTCGCATGGCGAAGAAAGTCATGCCCGCGAAGGCGGTGCCGTTCAATATCGAGGATTGGCAGAGCGTCGTGATTCGCGGGCTCGAGGTCCTCAACCGCAATAACTGGTTCCCGATGCTCACGCTCATGGTCGGTAATCCCGGGGAGACCGACGAAGACGTGGAAGCCACGCTGGACCTGATTTACGAAATGGAGCGTCGCAATCTGTTTGCGTTTCTTGTCCCTTCGGTCTTTACTCCGCTCCAGGGGACTCGGATGCAGGAGGACGAGGGAGTACGCAAGACACAAGACCTCTCTCCGCTCCAATGGCAGTTGATGATGAAATGTTGGAAGATGAATCTGCGGCCCGGTCTCTACAGCTGGTGGGGACCAATGGCTTACCGCGTTGGCTCGCTGGTGCTGTGGGCGATGCGGCTGCGCAAGACCAATGGCCCCCACTTCACGTGGCCCCTGATCATGTTCTCTGGAAGCTTGTCAGAAGGGGTTTTGGCAAAGATGGGTAAGATCTACCTCGGCAGGCCGATAGAGATCAAAACACGGGCTGAGCTTCTGGCATCACTGAGACCCAACTACTGGCGGTTTCTGCGGCACGACAACGGTGACGTACCGGTTGAGGGACCTCTTCGAGCGACAGCGTAGGCGGTACCGCAGCTCGCGGAGAAGGGTTAATTCCCACACACATAGTGGTCGCCTGATGCAAGTCGAATCAGTAGGTTTATCGGTGATGAAAGGGCGCGAGATTCTTCACGATCCGATCCTCAACCGAGGCACGGCGTTCACCGAAGAAGAGCGAGACCGTTTGGGACTTCGCGGTCTCTTGCCGCCGCGCGTGGAGACGCAAGAAGAGCAAGTCGCGCGCAACATAGAGAACTGCGATCGGAAGCCTTCCGACATCGAGCATTACATCTTCTTCATGGCGCTTCACGATCAAAACGAAGCCCTCTTCTACCGCACGATCATGGATCATCTTCGCAAGATCATGCCGCTCGTTTACACGCCTACAGTTGGTCAGGCCGGCCAGGAGTACGGTCACATCTTCCGCAGCGCGCGAGGGTTGTACGTCACCGCCGATGACCGTGGATCGATCGACCGTGTGCTCGCTAATTGGCCCGAGCGTGACGTGCGGGTGATCGTCGTGAGCGACGGCGAGCGGATCCTCGGCTTGGGAGACCTTGGAGCCAACGGGATGGTGATCCCGATCGGAAAGCTCGTTCTGTACACCGCGGCGGGCGGTATCGATCCCACCAAGACGTTGCCGATTCTGCTCGACGTCGGTACCAACAACGAGTCGCTCCGCGTGGATCCGATGTATCTAGGGTTGAGCCAGCCGCGGTTGGTGGGAGACGAGTACCTGGAGTTTGTCGATGAGTTTCTCCAAGCCGTTGACAACACGTTCCCGAACAGTCTGATCCAGTTCGAAGACTTCTCGACTCCCAACGCGCACAAGCTCCTCGAGCGGTACCGCGATCGCCACTGTTCGTTCAACGACGACATCCAGGGCACTGCCGCAGTAGTTCTCGCGGGTCTGCTGGCCGCACTTAGAATCACCGGCGGCGATTTGGCGGATCAGAAGTTGGTGCTCCTCGGGGCCGGGGCGGCTAACACCGGAATCAGCGAGCTTCTCATCCGCGCGCTCGTCGAGCAAGGCATGGATGAGACGGAAGCACGTCGTCGTACGTGGTTGATCGACAGTCGCGGTTTGGTCGTCCGCTCACGCACCGATCTCGAGGCGCACAAACTCCCGTACGCCCACGAGCACCAACCTATGACGGATCTGCGCGAGATTGTCGAAGCGCTCGAGCCGACGATATTGATCGGTGCGACCGGACACCCGGGAACGTTCGATCGCCCGGCATTGGAGGCGATGGCCCGGATCAACGAACGCCCGATCGTCTTTGCGCTGTCGAACCCGACCTCGAAATCGGAATGCACGGCTGAACAAGCCTACCAGTGGACGGAGGGGCGGGTGGTCTTTGCGACCGGTAGCCCGTTTGACCCGGTCGAGTATGGCGGCAAGACGTTCTCGCCCGGACAAGGGAACAACGTGTACATATTTCCTGGAGTCGGGCTGGGCGTGATGGTATCCAAAGCGAGCCGCGTGACCCAGGAGATGTTCCTCGATGCTGCCCGCGCGGCCGCTGGCATGGTTACACAAGAGCGTCTCGACGAAGGCTCGATCTATCCACCGCTCGCTGAGATTCGGAAGGTATCGGCAGCGATCGGCGTGGCTGTCTGCCGCCGGGCAGTCGAGCAAGGGTTGGCCCGGGCTGAGCTGCCGGCTGACCTCGAGGGTCACGTGCGAGCCGCGATGTACAGACCGGAGTACACCCCGATCGATTGACGTTTGACGGGTAAGGGTGCTATTGGGCCGCGGGCAAGGCCTCGGTTTCGCGGATCTTGCGGTGCTCGATCGGGATCGACACGGTGTAGGAGTCGATGGCTTGGCCTTCGGTGTCGATCGCTTCCAGTCGCGCGGTGTAGCCGTTGATGTGCACGCGAATGTAATGGTAAACCTGATCGGCGTAGGCGGTAAACCACTCGCTTCCGGTGCCGCGGAGCGTACGCCGCCCGCCGCCGCCTCCGCTGACTACGTACACCGTTCCGTAGCCGTCTTGAACGATCTCGTTGTCGCGTAGTGAGTGTGACCGCTGATAGTCGTGATCGTGGCCGCTAAATACGAAGTTGACTCCATACTTGTCGGCCAATGGCGCGATGATCTCTCGAATGTCCTCGTCCGAACCGTGACCACCCCACCCGGTGGCTGCGCTGTACGGGGAGTGGTGGAAGAACAGGAAAATCCAGTCCACATCGGGATCCGCGTGGGCGGCCTCGAGTTCAGCGACCAGCCATTTGTACGACTTGCCAGACTTGTTAGTCAGGTTGCCATAGAGCCGTTCGTGCCGGTCTGAGTCCTTGCTGTCGAGCGCGATGAAACGAGCGTTTCCGTAGTCGAACGTGTAGTAAAACGGAGCGCCTGACTTCCAACCAGCCGGCGGATTGAAGGCGGCGATGAAAGGCCCTCCATTCCTCGTCTTCAGGTCGTGATCACCGGGTGTGGCAAAGAAAGCAGCCCGACTGAGGAGTGGCGCGTAGACGCGGAAGTGATTGTGGCTGAGTTCGGCTTCGGTGCCTGCCTTGTAGGCGAGATCACCAGTGTGGACGATGAAAGCGGGATTCTCGCCGTTGAGTTGCTGCGCCAGCGCAAGCTGGCCCGCGTTACGCGTGCCTGAATCCCCAAACACCAAGAACGTGAATGGGTCCTCCGCCCCCGCCGAGGAGAACGTTCTGAACGTCGCGGGACTGTTCCACCCCAATTCCTGGGTGTGCACCTGGTATGTGTACGAGGTGGCGGGGCTCAAGTCTTTGAGCAGAACGGTATGGTCGGTTTTTGGGCCGGGGAGAGGCACGGGGATCGTATCACCTGTGCTCCAGAACCGGAGCGTCGGCGTCGAGGGCGTGAACGTGCGCCAACGCACGATGGCCGAGGAATCGGTCACGGCGATGAGATACGGCGAACGCTCGAGCCCGCCGGGTGGCACGGGTCCGCTATCGAAATTGCTGACCTCGGATGCCATCGAGCACGCGCCGAGCAACAAGCCGGTTGCGATCAGAATTGAGTAAAAGCGAGAGTTCAGGTTTCTGTTATTCATGAGCCCAGACTATACCCCGGGGTTGTGCACGAGGTCCGCACCGGTCAGCCACCGGGAGTAGAGGTTCGGTCTCCGGTCGCGGAGAAACAAACGTCGCGCGTGCGAGTCGTGCACGGTGTCCAAATCGATATCAACGCACAGTATAGAGTCTTCCCCGCCAGGGGAACGCGCAACCACCGTCCCGTCGGGCGCGCAGACGAAAGACTCGCCACTGAAGGCGAGGTTCTCTTCTTCTCCCACCCGGTTGCAGAGGGCGACGAAATAGCCGTTCTGAAAGGCCGTGACCCGCATCTCTGCCTCGTACAGACCGTCCGGCCACTCGCCCTCGACACCGGCTTGGGGGACGACCACGATCTCGGCGCCGGATAGCGCCAGCGCGCGCATGTACTCGGGATAGTGGCGGTCGTAACAGATCGCGACCCCTACCGAGCCAACCGCCGTTTTGTAGACCGGAGCCCCCGTGTCGCCGGGCGCGTAGTAGTCCTGTTCATGAAAGCACGGATAGTCGGTAATGTGAACCATACGCGTTTTCCCGAGAAGCGTGCCGTCGGCATCGATAACCGGTGATGTGTCGAAAGTCTTCTGACCGTCACGCTCGAAGAGGTTCAGAACGAGGACTACCCCGTGGTCGCGCGCTGCCGCGGTAAAGGCGTCGGTGAGCGGGCCGGGCACCGGTTGTGCCAGGCCGACGACCGGCCCGTCAGCGGCACGCTGTGGATGAAACCGCTCAAACGCTAGCTCCGCGAAACAGACCAGTTTGGCACCACGTTGAGCGGCTTCTGCCACCGCGAAGAGTCCACGCGCGATGTTCTCGTCGCGATCGGGGGAAACATGCTGTTGTATGAGTGCGATGCGAAGCAAGTGGTCCAACCTGCCGTCTCTTTTAAAGGTGGTTAGCGAGGGTTCTCCCGGTGGTCTAGACTGCCGTCGTGATCACCGAGCCCGCGACGATGATAACCGATTACGTGCTCGGGGTGGTCTCGCTCGCGTGGGGTAGAATCGTATGGCGTCGGGCCCGCATCGACAAGGTCACCGCAGGTCGGTGGTGGGCAGCGGGCTTTCTGGCGGTCGCCCTCGCTGCGTTCACCGGCGGTACGGTTCACGGCTTCCGCGGCCTGCTGGGTCCGGGCTGGGAACCGGTTCTGTGGAAGGCGAGCTTGTTCGCGATCGGCGGGTTCGCTTTCGCGGCGATGATGACGGCGATCGTTGGCGGTGTGAGTCGTCGTTGGCGATCACCGTCGGTGGCAATCGCTGTGGTCGCTACGGTGGGTTATTTGGCTTGGGTGAGCGGGCATCCGGAGTTTCGCTACGCGAGTGTAGCTTCCGCCGTCGCAGTGGGGGTGTTGCTGGTTCAACAGGTAGCTGCCCGGGTCCGATCCGGGGTTGCGAGCGCGCCCTGGATCACGGCCGGCGTGGTCGTTGCGGCGATAGGCGCGGGAATCCAGCAGGCCAGGCTGGGACCGCACCCGTACTTCAACCATAACGATCTCTTTCACACGATTCAGATCTTGAGTTCGTACCTGTTCTATCGTGGAGGATTGTTGTTGACCGATCGAGATGCCGGCTCGCTCGCGTGACTGGTTTGGGGATCAGCGCTGCTGACGTGACAGCGGCCCAAGATCGCATTGCGGGTGGCGTTCACCGGACACCCGTGATGACTTCGGAGTTGCTGGACGAGATCGCGGAACGACAGCTCTTCTTCAAATGCGAGAACCTGCAGCGTGGCGGGTCGTTCAAGGCTCGCGGTGCGACGAACAAGTTGCGCCAGCTAGGCGCTGACGCGCGACAGCGCGGCGTCGTCGCTTACTCGTCGGGGAACCACGCTCAGGGTGTGGCTCTGGCGGCGCGCGACCTCGGCATCAGCGCCGTAATCGTAATGGCGGCCGACGCGCCGAGCGCAAAACTGGAAGCCACCCGTGCGTATGGGGCTGACATCGTGACGTACGATCGACGGACCGATGATCGTGAGGCTATCGCCGCACAGATCGTGAAACGCGACGGACGCGTCTTGGTGCCACCGTACGATGATCTGGCGATTATAGCCGGCCAGGGCACAGCGACGCTCGAGCTGTTGCAAGATGTTCCCGATTTGGACGCCGTTGTGGCGCCTGTTGGGGGTGGCGGTTTGTTGGCGGGAGCCGCAATAGCGGGAGCGGGGCAAGATCCTCCGGTTCGCGCGTTTGGCGCTGAGCCTGAAACGGCAGACGACACCGCACGATCGCTCGAAGCCGGGAAACGCGTGGGGATTGCGCCACCCGAGACGATCGCCGATGGTGCGCGAGTGCAGATACCGGGTGAGGTGACGTTCCCGATCGTGCGCGAGCTAGCGCAAGGGGTCGTGCGAGTTCCCGAAGCGGCCATCATTCGCGCCATGAAGCTGATCATGACTCGAATGAAGCTGGTCGTCGAACCCACCGCCGCGCTGGCCGCCGCCGCCGCGCTCGAAGGGTCTCTACCGCCCGATGTCCGGCGCGCGGGTCTCATTCTGTCCGGCGGTAATGTCGATCTTCGGAGGCTGGGTCAGCTCGTCGGCTGACTGCTAAGGCTTTTCTTGCGGGCGTCGCGCGACCGCTTCGGCCTCGGCCAGTAGAGCATCAAGATCGTTTCTGTCGAGCAGTCTGCCATCGAAGACTACGGCCGCGATCCGCTGGGTATTTCGGATGTCCTCGAGCGGATCAGCGTCGAGCAGAACCAGGTCCGCCAGCTTGCCGACCTCGATCGTCCCCAGTGAGTCGGCGTGACCGAGAAAGGCCGCTGGACTCGAAGTGGCAGCCCGAATCGCCTCCCTCGGTTCGAGCCCGGCTTCGACCAATAGTGACAGCTCGTCATGAAGGCTGGACCCAGGAAAGACGTTTGTCTCGTCACTGGCATCCGTTCCCGCCATGATCGTCACGCCGGATCGGTGGAGATCGCCTACGATTTCCAAGCGCTTATCGTAGATCATTCCGACGATGGCGTAGTCGACGTTACGCCTGGGCTCCCATCGGGAGAGGATCTTGTCCGGGATGTAGCGCCGGCGTGGGTCCGTTGCCATGGTTGGATCGTCGGCTTTTGCAAGCCCCCGCAGAACAACCAGGGTCGGCACGTGATGCGTCTCGTTGGCGACAAAACTCTCGATCGTGGGCGCGCAGTGCTCCATACTGTACGTGGCGAGTCCGTCTCGAATTAGCGCCCGCACCGCATTGCGCACCGAATCCGCCGGCAAGTCGGAGCCCATGAGAGTCTCAACTTCAGCCTCGATTTGGCGCGCCCCCGGGGTGCACGCATCCAGCAGACCGCTCAGGTGTTCAATCGATCGCTGGCCGGCTTCGGCCGCTTCGATCGGCGTGACCGCATCGGGCACATGGCCGGCGAAGGGAACGCCGCGGTCACGGCTCGCTTGCGCTACGGCGAAATACGCCTCACGTGAAAGGCCGCCATAAACCTTTACGAAATCGACGCCACGCCGGATCAGTGAGTCGACGACGACGCGGGCCTGGTCGCCGCTCGTTATCGGGATTGCGAACACCCATGCGGGTGTCGGCCGGCCGGGCGGTGGCCGGACCGCTTCCGGTGGTGGCGGTCCGTTGACGATGTGGCCAGCGGCTACGATTCGCGGCCCGGGATGACCAGCTGCGAGTCGCGCCTGCCAGCTGTCGAGCGAATCCAAGAAGGTGCCCATCTCGCGCACCCCGGTTACACCGTTGGCGAGGTAGAGGGGAAAGTGCCACCCGGAGCGCCCTTCGCGCATCGCGTGGACGTGGAGATCCCATAAGCCAGGGATCACGAAGCGGCCCCGTCCATCGACGACCCGCGCTTTGTCGGGGATCACGATCTCGCTGGCGGGCCCGAGGGCGGTGATCCGCCGTTTCTCAATAACGAGCGTCGTGTGAGGAGCGGGTGGTGCTCCGCTGCTGTCGATCAAGGTTACGTCGTGGATGACGAGCGGGTTATCGGCGACTTGGCCCGACAGCGGAATTGAAACCCCGAGCGCCAGAATGCTGGCGAGCAAGGCGATCCTCACGCGAACAGCCCACGGTAGTGACGGTACCAGTCGCTCTGAAAACGCTCCGCCGGGTCGTACACTTGCTTGAGTCCCAAAAACCTCGGGAAGAGCGGGTAAGCCGTCTCCACCTGCTCCCGCGTCGCGAAACGGTGATAGGTCAGGAAGAACGATCCTTCGCGAGCCAGCGCTTCATCGATCAACGCGCGAAACGCCGCTCCCGAGCGCTGCAGACCTTCTGGCGTGTGCTCAGTGTGGAGGTTGAACACGATGCACGCGTAGCGCCGAGACGCCCACGGCAGAAACGTCTCGACGTCGGGCTCGATAAACCGTACTGTGCCGTAGATCACTGGTACGCCGATCGCACGCAAACGCTGTGCTGCAGCACCCATAAAGCTGGCCAGCTCCTCCGGTGGGACGTACAGCTCGGAAATCACCTCGGTAGCCGGAGCAGGTGCCGAGAGCAGCTGGTCGAGCTGGACGTGGTAGCCCTCGCGGTAGTACCCGAGCTGTTGTGTATCGGCCCAGTAGACCTGACCGTTCGTCTTCAGGTAATGCTCGACGTACACCTTCAACGCTTCCGAAGGTCTGGTGTGCGCCAGCACGAGCAGTTCCTCCCAGTCGCGTGGCGCCAACCGCCGTTGACCGGGCGGGATGAGCCTCGCGAGTGGCAACGGTCTATACGTAGATAGAATCCCACGGCGGAGAAACTCGGTCTCGGAAGCGTGATCGATCCCAAACTGGAAATCGCCGTAGAGGTGACCGGCCCCAATCCGCTCGCGCATCAGGTCGGGCACCTCCTCGATCATCGCCTCGCGGACAAAGCGCTCGACCTTACGTCGCGGTGTAAGTCGTAGCGTGATCTGCGTAATGACGCCAAACAGACCGTAACCACCGATCACCAAACGGAACAGATTGCGGTTTTCCTGACGGCTGACAGTGTGGAGTTGTCCGTCGCCGTCGACCAAAATGAATCGCTCGATGTCGGCTACGATCGGAGGCCGGGTGAGCACCCGGCCGTGCGCGTTGGCTGCCAGCGTCCCGCCGATCGAGAGACGATCAGCGCCGGTTTGCTTTTGGACGATGCCCCAGCCCGAGCCGTCGCTGTCCCAGGTCGTCTCGAGAAACGCAAATACGTCTGGCCAGAACATCCCTGCATCGGCGGTGAGCAACCCGCGGTCGGTGTCGAAGTCGCGGACCAGGCTGAGCGCACGCATGTCGAGCAACCATCCGTCACGCAAGAACTGCTGCCCACCCATCGCGTGGCGCCCGCCGGCGATCGCCAGGTTCTGGCCAGCTTCGCGAGCGGCTACGACCGCTGCCTGCACCTCGGTTGTCGATTGCGGGACGATGACGCGCTCGACCCACGTTTCGTTGAGCCGAGCATGAATGTCGTTGACGCGTTCTCCGGCTGGTACTCGGGCCACCCGTTCGACCCCGCCTGACGCGCACGCCAGTGCACCAATCGGCGTAGCGGCCAAGAAGCGAAGAAAATCGCGGCGGGTCCCCATCGTCACAGTTGCAAATTATCATAGGGTCTCGAGCTATGCAGAGTGCCGACCAAACCGCTCAGCCGCGCGCTGAAGCCACACCATCACGAACGACGATCGTCGGCCTCGCGCTCTTCGGGGTGCTGGCCGTCTTGTTGATGCTACCGGCTTTCCAGGGTCACCCGGTGGGTGGGGCCGTGCTGTGGGTGCTCGGGTACGCGACGGTGGCGTTGTTCCTACGCCAAGTGTGGTTGGGGTCGGCGGCTGTAGACGCGTGGTGGCGATCGATGGGGCGTCGGCAGCGGTGGAGCGCGATGCTCGTGATCATCGTCGCGACGCTCGTCATCGGCCTCTTCATGCGTGAAACCACACCCGAGTTGTTTCGCCGCTTCTCGCGTGAAAACGGATTGTGGGAACCGTTGTGTTTGCTCATGTATTGGGGTGGAGCATTGTTGGTCTATAGTCACGTACGCGATTTCGACCCTTCTGACCGCAAACCGTGGTTATTGTTGGTCGGCCTCTACGCGCTGCTCGGGTTCGAAGAGATCGATTACTTCGGGATCTTCGGCGGGTTGATCGGCAGAATCGATGGCGTCTACACCGGCAGCCTCCACGACCTGTTTCGGCTCGCTTCGGAGCGGGTGCTGTCGCAGACCGGGATGATGATCGTGGCGGTTAGCATGCTGTTTGTGGCGGTTGTGCTCATGCGCGCAGGGTACCTAGATCTCGTGTTCGTGCGCCGATTGCTGGTGCAGCCTGAAGCCGCCTGGTTCTCGGGTTCTTGATCCTGGGGATCGCCGCCAGTCAAGAGGCACAGTTCTTTGGCTGGGTGCTGGAGCGTCCGAGACCGGAAGAAGTGATCGAGCTGGCAGGTGCTTTGTGCCTCGGTGTCTACGCCCTTGAGTTGACCGCTGAGCGACTACCGACCCCCGGCTGAGGGAGTTTCGACTGTGCTCCGGTCCTGGAATCGATCATCGGCGGTCACCGTCCCGGCATCGATATCCAGATCGCCGATCGCGTCGTCGATCTCTTCCATCCGATCTTCGATATCTGGATGTGTCTTGGTCAGCAGGGAGCGACGCTCAGCCTCGGCGTTTGGCAGCATCGCCAGGAAACGGGTAAGACCGTTCGGATCGTACCCAGCACCGGCGGCCACCTCGACCCCGTAACCATCCGCCTCCAGCTCGTCCTCCCTGGACAACCCCATGAAGAGAGCGGTTGCGCCGAGGTGAACCGTCTGCTCCAGATACTCCTCACCTGTGATATCGATCTGTTCAGCGATGCCTTCCAACCCCAGCTCGGCCCGAGCATGAGCCTGGACCTCCTTTACGACGTGCCGGCGATTGACGTGACCGATCTCGTGACCGAGCACCCCGGCCAGCATCGCTTCGTCGTTCATCAGCGCCAACGCGCCGCGGGTTACGAACACGTAGCCACCCGGCGCCGCCATCGCGTTCACGGCGTCGGTGTCGAGAACCGCGAACCGGTAGACGATGTCCGGCCGCGGTTTGACCGATGCGACCGCCATGCCCACGAGATTGACGTATCGAGTCAGCTCAGGATCTTGGACGAGTCCGTAGTAGCCCGCGATCGTGGCCGCGATGCCGCGCCCGATCTCCACCTCTTGCTCGGTCGAAATCGAGATCACCGCCGGCGCCACGCGCTGGGCGACCTCAGCGGCCTTCTTGACTCGATCGAGGAGTTGAGCCTCGGCTGGTGCGGCGAAGGCGGTTACACCAACCGCGACCACCACGACTCCAACCACTCGGCGGCTCGCGCCTGTGCTCATGCTTCAGGGTCCTCCGCTTGAGGTTCCGGCAGGTTGTCGTACGGAACCAAGCGGGCTTCGATCAGGAACTGTTCGAATTCCAGCGGGGGCACCGACTGGTCCTCCATCCACTCAACCGCCGCTGGGTCGGGCGTGACGGACACTTTGCCATTCGCGGTTTCGATCTCGTCGACGCCGCGAGCGCCAGCCGACGCGGCCACATGTCGATCCTGGGCCGCGCTGAATGACGACAATCCTTTCTTGAGCAAGCTGGATTCGACCTGTGGGCTCTTGAGCTCGAAAGCGTCGTTTTCATCGAAGTCGGTATCCCGCGCGTGCCGCAGAACGATTGCGGTCGTCGTCCCGTCGCGGTCGTTAACCGTGCGGTGCGGCTCCACTGCGCCCGGCGGGCTTCGGAGTACTTGCTGAACGAACGGATCACCGATCGGCTCGCTGGAGATCAAATCCGTTGCCCCGACGCGAGTCACCAGGTAATAGCTGCGGCCGTCGCTCACGATGACGATCGGGTTCTCTGATTCACCAGCGGTTGCGCGCCGGATCTCGATTCGCTCCTGCGGGCGGTCTTGAAACACCACTACTCGGCCAGCAAAACTCGGCTCCGCGGTCGGTTCGGCTGGAGCCGCTGGGGTTAGCCAAGTCTCCTCGAAGACGCGTTTCCCCGTGGGAATCGCTTGCTGGCGCGCATCGAGCACAGCTGCCATATCATCCTGCGCAGACAGCGATACGGCGAGCACTAAGCTCGGTACGAACGAGAGCAGGGTCACGTTTCGCACGCGCGGCAAACTACAGCTCGGTCGTTCGGAAACCGAAGAAATCTCTGATGCGCGACAGGATCTGTCGCTTCTCTTCTTCGACTTCCTCGGCGGCTGCTTCGTGGAGTGCGGCGTGTGTCGCCTCGAGCTCTTGGTTGCGTTCGGCTTGTGTCTGGGCGATCCGCTCGGCAAGGCTGGGGTTGGCCTCGAGCGTGTCACGGAACGCATCGCGATCGATGACGAAGAAGTGGGTCGGTTTCAGCGCGATCACGCTGGCTGTCCGTTCCGCACCTGTTAGTAGCGCCATCTCGCCAAAGAACGACCCCTGCCCGAGTTGGGCGATTCGCTCACGCCGCCCGTTGTGGCTCACGATGACCTCGACCAACCCGTCCTCGATGATGTATAGCGAGTCGCCGGCGGCACCCTGTTCGAGCACCGTCTCGGACGCGAAGTAGCGCTCGACGCGCACTCGGGCTGCCAACGCGCGTGCCTCCTCTTCGCTCAGCCCGTCGAACAGGTCGATCCGCTTCAGGTGACAATAGATCTGCTCGTCGTCGGCCTCGGCTTCGGCTTGCTCGCTCTCCGGGGTGACTTCGCGCATGTACACATTCCGGATCGGAAATGGGATCTCGATGCCGCGCCGATTGAACGCGTACCAAACGTGAGTCATAAACGCGTCTTTGATATCCTCGAGATCGGTGTAGTCACGGATCCAGTACTTGACGTCGTAGCTGATCGCGAAATCCCCGAAATGAAAGGTCCGGACGTCGACCCGCGGCCGCTTGAGGATTCCCTCGGTATGGTCGGCCGCTTCCTCGAGCGCGGCCATGACGTCAGCTGGAGGATGTCGGTAATGGACTCCGATCGGTTCCGTGATCGCGTGAATCCTGGTTGGGGCGCTGTAGTTGATCACCGTGTCCTTGCTGATGACCGAGTTCGGGATGATGACCAGGTCGTTTGTCCGGGTGCGGAGGCTCGTCGATCGCCAGGTGATGTCGGTAATCACGCCCTCGAACTCACCAAACTGGACCCAGTCACCGACGTTGAATGAGCGCTCGGTCTGGAGCGCCAAGCCGCTGAACACGTTTCCCAACGTGTCCTGGAGCGCCAAGCCGATCACCACCGAGATGACCGCCGATGTCGTGAACAGACCGGTGATGTCGAGGTCGGTGCGATAGTACAGAATCATCAGCACGCCAAAGAAAAACAGCGTGAAGGCGGCGACGTCGCGCAGGATGTTTGGGCTTTCGACCTTGAACTTTCGGACGAGCAGGAAGTCGACGATCATCGTGAGAAGCAGCACCAGCGCGAGGAAGCTGATGATGAGCATCGTCACGCTTGCGAGCTGGAACGTCGGGTTCGGGACGAGCGTCGACATCTGCTCGCCGTTGGGGAGCGTGACAAAGCCGCTCACGCGCTCCGGGATACGCGCTAACTGCGTTTGGAGAAGCGCCGAGATCGCGAGGAGTGCAACGACGACCAGCCCGCGGCGGCGCACGAACGGGTCGCGGCTGAGCTGTCGCAGCAAGAGCGCCATGACCGCGAACAGCGCTTTGAGCAGGTAGAGCATGCCGGACCCTGACAGTAGTAGCTCGAACATGGGATGGTTCATCGGTGTCTAATCATAATCAGTCCACCCGACGGACGAAACAAGAGCGACTTGCAATCCAGAGCGAGATGTGGTTTAAAATGAGAATCCCCCCGGTTCAACCGTCGCCTTTGACCCGCTAGTAGGAGAGTCGCCGATGTACTGCCAGCGAATGCTTTGGGCGTTGGGCGCCTTGACCGCCGCTGCGGTTTGGGCCGCCGTCGAGCCCCCACCCGTAACCGCCCAAGAGGCGCGCCGAGTTCCGGCTCAGCGCCAAGTAGCGCGCCGCGCGTCACTGACTAGCTACGTCAACCTGTCTGAGCTCCAGTATCGTCCCATCGATCCGGTCGCGGTGATCTTTGAAAGCGGCGCCCCGAGCGCAGACGAGAGGGTTGGCAGGGAGCGGGTGGCGGCGGCACCCGCCGATCGGGTGGCGATCGCCGCGCGGCCTGCTCAGCCCGCTGCTCGCGCTCAGGGCGCTGCGCCGGTAGCGGCGACCGCGAGGGCGGCGGCAGTGCGTTGGAACACCGCCAGCGGTCGTGAGGCGCTCGGCAGCGTTGTTGCGATCGATGGTCCGCTCGGTGGGACCGCAAGGATCGCTGCCCGCGCGGCGCTGGGTCAGGCGCGGAGCGGCGAGGACGCCTGCGTCCAGCCCACGATCACCAAGAGCGGTTCGACGTGTTGCAACTACCGCCAACCCGATCAATTGAATGGTGGCGACGCGATGTATCGGCAACCGTTGAAGGTGTTCGGCAGCGAGTCCGCGGCCCGCGATTTCGCGGCCACGGTACGGGCTTCGATCCCGATGTTCTTGCCGTATCACAACCCGGATGTTCGGGCGTCTCACGGATGGATCTATAACGGTAGCGATGAGAATTTTCACGGCGCTGTCGACTTCGGAAAGAAATCAGAAGCCACCGGATCTGGTATCGATCCCGCCTTCAGGGTGCGTTCAGTGGCCAGCGGCGTCGTGATCTCTGTGTATTGGGATGACTGGAGCGGGAACATCGTCATCATCGAGCACACCGCCGCTAACGGAGACAAATACCGTACGTCGTACAAACACCTCCGCAACGGCTTCACCAACGATCTGCAGATGGCGCGGGGGTTGACCGTCAAATCGGATCAGAGGTTCGACAAGGACGGCAATCCCACGAATCGTCTCAAGTACCAGCGGTTCGCCAACCTCGAGGATCCCAGCGAGCAGCATTGGGGAACCGAAAACCAGACGATCCGCGTCAAAGTCGGCGACAAGGTTCGCCCCGGCACACTCATCGGGTGGAGCGGAAACACAGGGCCAGGGGGTGCCGGCAACGGGTTGAACGACGACGGCACGCCAAAAAACGCGAATACGGCCAACAACCACCTTCACTTGATGACCGCCGTGCCCGACCCGAACAACGCCGGTGATTGGGTTCAGGTCGATCCGTACGGTGTCTACAACCAGATCAGTGACTCAGGCTGCTACGATCTGCTCGACACGACGGCCTACGTGCGGCTGTTCGCGCCGTTTTACCCGTCCTTTCACAACGTCCCCGCGCAGTATGTGGGGTTCTACTGGGGCTACTACACCGGGATGGGTATGGGACTGCAGACGATCAGCCTGCATCGGAAAGGCAACAACGTGCTCGCCTCGGGAGCGTTCCAGCGCGGGTTGCCAAAGGCTTGGTACATGCGGATGTACATGACAGCGAGTGATTATCAGAAGTGGTTCAACGAGTACGGTGCCCGGGGGTTCCGGCCGCGAGTGATCTCGGTCACGCGCCACAGCAATGGCGACCCACGCTTCACGGTCATCTGGAAAAAGCGCCAGGGAGAGAACTTCGCGGCGCATCACAACATGACCGACGACGTGTGGAACGCGAAATGGCAGCAGTACGTGGTGGACGGCGGCATGAAGGTCGAGGAACGGGCTGCGTATCGGTTCGGCAACTCACGACGGCTGGCGGCGGTGTTTGTCAAAGAAGGGCCGCCGGGTGGGTTCCACGAGTATCACTACATGACGGGCCAGGCGTATCAGGCGAAAGCTGAGGAATTGGACGCCCAAGGGTGGGACCTGGTCAACGCCGAAGCCGAGGAGTTGCCCGAAGGAACCCGCTTCGGCGGGATCTGGCGCAAGCTGCCGGGGAAGTTCGCGGCGCGCCACGGGTTGACGCCAGCCCAGTATCAAGACGCGTTCGAGGATCTGGCGTCAAAGGGTTATCGCCTCTACGACGTCCAGGGGTACGACGATTCGGGACGGTTCATAGCGGTGTGGTTCAAGCCGTGATCGTGTAGAGCTCGATCGGTTCTGCACGGCCCTTGACGGCGCGTTCGCCGATCGACTTCAACGGCAGCGCGCCGTCGAGTTTTTGAGCCGTCGCAGCCGAAAGCAGAATCGCTGTGCCGACTTCCTTGTTCAGGGCCTCGAGTCGACTGGCCACGTTTACGGTGTCTCCGATCGCGGTGTAGTCCATGCGCCGATCCGGGTCGCCGATAAATCCGACCACGGCAGGACCGGTGTGAATGCCGATCCCGATGTTCAGGCGTGGTCTTCCGGTCGTGGCCCACTCTTTGTTCAGCGTCTCCAAGCGATCCAGCATTCCGATCGCCGCGCGGTAGGCTTGGGTGGCGTGCTCGGCCTCCACGACTGGGGCCCCAAAGAAAGCCATCAAACCGTCCCCCAGATACTTGTCGAGCGTGCCCCCATGATCGAACAGTACCTCGACCATCCCGGTCAGGTACTCGTTGAGGGTCTCGACCACGATCTCGGGTTCGACCCCCTCGGATCGGGTGGTGAAATCTCGGATGTCACTGAACAGCACGGTCACCTCGCGACGCTCGACGACGCGATGAAGATCCGCGCCCGATTCGGCCAACTGATTGGCGACCTCGGGCGGGATGGCGTCCAGGGCGGCGTCGATCAGGGCGAGGTGGGCGCCGTCG
>CBDUCI010000028.1:0-19025 GCA_965365605.1 uncultured bacterium | reverse complement strand
CATTCCGAAACCCGTCTGACGAGTCGTGAAGAAAGGATCAAAGACCCGGTCTCGCACCTCGGGATCGATCCCCGGGCCGTTATCGCGAACCTCGAGCGCCACGAAGGGACCAGCGCCCTCCAGCTCCGGAAGCATCGCGTCGCCACCAACTCGCACCTCAACCTGTGGGTTAGCCACACCGTTGACCGCCACCCGGGCGTTGCTGAGCAGGTTGAGGCAGACCTGCTTGATCAGATTGTGGTCGCCCTCGATCCGATGGGGGGCTCCTGGGCGCACAAACATGGTACGCGGGCCGCTTTCTCCAGCTGCCATGCGATCCACCTCGATCGCGTCCTCCACCACCGTCACTACATCCACCGTTTCGAGCTTTCGGATCCTGACACCAGAGAACTCCTTAAAATCATCGATCAATGCGGTCAGCCGATCGGTCTCACGAATCGTGAGATTGATTAACCGTGACTTGTCACGCTCGCCGGCGCTGCCGCCTGCACCTAACAGCTCGACAGCAGATCGGATCGCTGCCAGCGGGTTCTGAATCTCATGTGCCAACCCAGCGGAGAGCTCGTTTACCGCCCGCAGTCGATCCGCCTGCCGCGCGAGCTCTTCGAGACGTTTCACGTTCTCGACGTCTCTCACGATCGCGGCTGCTCCGCGCCTTCCGCCGCGTGGGTCGTAAAGTACAGTAGTGGTTACGCCAACGGTTCGGGAATCACCCTCCTCGTCAGAGAAGCTCAGCTCTGTGTACTCGACTTCATGCTCCGAACGCAACGTGTCCAGCAGAACACCATAGAGGGTTGCCAAGCCGGACTTCTCGGTCCGCTCGGGAACCGTCCCGCCCAACGGGACGCCCTTGATTCCGAGTTGCATGCGGGCCGTAGAGTTTATGAAATCGATCTCTTCACGATCATTGATCGACAGCACGCCACTCTCGATCGTGTTGAGCAAGTTCTCAACGTCAAACGGAGACCGAGCGACCTGCATCTCGAGTTCCATCAACCGGTCACGCTGCGCTAGCATCCGTCGTCCGACGATTCCACTCGCCACACCGACCACTAGAAAGACGATGACCGAAAGTGCGAGGCTCCATAGGATCGTCGTCACATGTCCAGAGATGTTCGGTAATACGATCACGCCTGATTCTGCCCCGAGCTGGGGGGAGATCTGCCAATAAGCGGTGGCCAGGTACACGATCACTACGGTCACAGCGGTCACCATTGCACCACGCAGACCGAGCAGCAAACCAGCCGCAGCCACGAGCAGGATGTAGAACAGCGCAAACTCGCTCCCGACCCCACCAGTCAGGAGAACCGCAATGGTAATCAGCGACAAGTCGTGGATAACCTGCGCGACTAGGAAACGGGGGCTGAGCTGGCGGCTCTTACCGTAAATCCATGACGCCAGGGTGAAAATGGTGGGAACGCCAACGATCAGCAGGACCAGCGGGGTGGACGACGGCTCAGTGACGGTCGTCGTGCGAACGACGGTAGCCGCCACCGCCAACGCGTATGCGACCGCCAGTCGGGCTGCGTAGACGCCAGCGAGGAGACTGCGCTCATCGAGCGTGCGCAGGGAGCTTCGGAGGGTTCGGGCCATGAGCTGTAAACATGACCCTTTAAGGTCTATGCCGACACCCCCAACATCGCCCTGGAACGGTCGCCGAGCCAGGTGAGCACTCCTCGGAAACGTCGCGAATCAATAGTAAAACCTGGGAAGACGCGATCCGTATCCGTGTTGCTAGCACCCAGATGGCGGACGACGACCTCACAGAATACATCGCGGAAGTCGGTCGTGAGCGCCAAATCGCGTCGCTTGTAGAGCTGACCCGCTTCGAGTCCGCGCCACGTGCCCAACACGCTGCCACCCGACACGGCTCCGCCGAGAACCAGCATGCAGTTGTCGTGGCCGTGATCGGTACCGCCGCTACGCAATCGGTGGGCCAGCTGACCTCTTGCCCCCCTGTCTTCTAGCGGGTCAATGCCCGGATCTGGGTCAGTCCTTCCTTCGTCCACTCGGGCGGGTTCGCATCCTCGGCGATCGCGTACGCAGTGTGAAAGATCAGCCGCGCCACGCGGGCCGCCTTGTCAGCATCGATCTTGTCTACCTCGTCGGACGGTTGATGATAGTCCTCGTGCACACCAGCAAAGAAAAACAAGGCGGGAATCTCTTTGCGAGCGAAGTTGAAGTGGTCACTGCGGAAAAAGAAACGCTCCTCCGGCCACGGGTCGGGAGCCACGGTGAGGCCTAACAGCGTGTTCTCCGAAGCAACCGTTTGCACGAGCGGTCCCAGAGACGAGTACTCCTGACCGATGACCACCACGCTGTCCGGAGCGTTGCGGGCAATCATGTCCACGTTGATGTTTGCCACGATGCTCTCCAGCGGCACCGTCGGATGATCACTGAAATACCGGGAACCGAGAAGCCCCTTTTCCTCGCCGCTGACGGCCAGGAAGAGAAGCGATCTTGCCGGCGGTTTTTCGAGTGTCGCAAATGCTTCGGCCACCTCCATTAACGCGGCTGTTCCCGACGCGTCATCATCGGCCCCGTTATAGATCGAGTCTCCGGACGCGTCGGCGACACCAACGCCGAGGTGGTCCATGTGCGAGCTGAAAACCACGTATTCGTCGCGTAATTGGGGGTCGCTGCCACGGACGATGCCTACGACGTTCGGAGGACGGGAATCTTCGAGCGTCGAAGGGAGAGCTGCGAAGTGAGCCTCTATGCCCGCGATCGGCACTCCGTCCGAAGCCAGGCTCTGCGCCGTTGCGGAATCAAACCCGCCTCGGTTGAGAATGCCCGTGGCGGCGGCATTAGAAACGTAGAACACCGGAATCTCATTAGGGCTGGCGAGGACGCGTCTCGGCTGAGCCGACAGCTCCGCCATTCTACCGATCATCTCTGAAGGAAACTCGGCTCCGAGCATCAACAATAGCGCTGACGCACCACCCTCCTCGGCCTGACGTCTAGCACTCGCTGCTCGAAGACGAAAGTCACGATCCGGAGTTCCGAGCAGGGACACAACCATGACCCTTCCTCGAACGTCAGCCGACGCAGGCAGTCCGGCTTCCGGTAAGTCACCGAAATACACCAACGACCCGTGCTGAATATCCCGCCCCTCGTGGTCGACCGCCGGCGAGGCGAAGAAGTCGACCCCATACTCCAACATTTGATTGTTCGAACCATCGGCGTTGACGACACCGAAGTGGACGGATTCAGTATCGAGCGCCCGAAGCGGCAAAGGATAGCGTTGAAGGAAACCTCCCTCGTCACCTCCGGGATCGAGACGAAACGATTGGAACTGTGCCGCCAAGTACTCGGCAGCCATCTCCAGTCCAGGGCTCGGGGTGTCTCGTCCAGCTAGCTCATCGCTCGCCAGGTAAGCGATCCGGTCGCGCATATCTTCCGCAGTAATGGTCGCCTCCGCCTCGGCGAGAGAATCTTGTTTATCGCCGGGCTCCGAATGCACGGCAGAACGGGCACACGCGTTCGATAGTCCCACCAGCATGATCAGGAAGAGTGTTCGCGGTCGCATCACTGAGTCTGTCTCGCCCCCCAGAGAATGAGCACGTCAAGATCGCTTTCCAGCGCGTCGAAGAAGTGACCGGACCCGGCCTTCACAAAGACGATCGAACCGGGTCCAACATCGATCACGTCATCATCGATATGAAATTTACCTTTGCCGTTCACTACGAGGTTCACCTCGTCAAAAGCGTGCACCCGCGTTTTATCCCCGCCGCGTCGTTCGGGTAACATGTACATCCCAAGCTTTAGCGAAGGCAGGTCGAGAAACAAGTTCCAAGTGTTCCGCCCAGCGTCTCGGTCATGAACGATATCGTTCATCTGAAACCCCTTCCAAACCGTTCCGGTCTCCGCAGGAGGACCGTTAACGAACATGACCAAAGTGCGCAGAGCCTCGACGATCTCTACGAAGCGGTGGTTGGCCTCGGCCTCGACATACACGATCGAGCCGGGTTCAACCGTGAACTCGTCGTTCCCCACTTCGATCACGGCTCGCCCAGAGACGACACAGTAGATCTCGTCCCGCCGATGTGGAGATTGTCGATCGGTCGCACCTATCGGCAGCTCATACAGCCCAACGCTAAACGAGGCGCGATCCATGAAGCTCAGGTAGCTGCGTCCGCTCGCCTCGCGTTGTTCGATCAGGTCAGCCAGCCGATACGACTCCCAGGTGGGCTGCTCCTGCGCATGCGCTGTCATGGCATCGAATACTCCTAGGCAAAGCAAGAACGTGGCGGTCGGTAGGAGGCGCACAGCACTAGGACGACCGCAACTGGGATCACGCTCAATCCTTCCCGGAGCCAGCCGTGAGGTGCTAGGGGGCGGTTGAGGTCGAGGCGCGCGACGAAGGTGAGCGAGGCGTACACGAGTACGCCGCAGGGATGCCTGACGAGCGCAACAAAGAGTTCAACCGTTCCGTGGCACCGTTACTGGACGGTCTTGATGAGGTCGAAAATGGGCAAATACAACGCCACCAGCATCCCACCCACCAGACCACCCAAGACGACGATCATGACCGGTTCTAGAATCGACGTCAACCCAGCAACCGAAGTCTCAACCTCATCGTCGTAAAAATCCGCGATCTTTTCGAGCATCTCATCCAGACCACCCGTTTGTTCGCCGACGTTTATCATTTGCACCACCATCGGAGGGAATACCCCGCTCCGGCCCAGGGGATCGGAGATCGTATCACCACCCGCGATAGATACTCGGCTCTCCATAACCGCGTTCTCGATCACTCGATTGCCGGTCGTCCGGGCGGTAATCTCGAGCCCTTCCAGGATCGGAACACCGCTTTGAACGAGCGTGCCCAGGGTACGGCTAAAACGAGCGATAGCGGCCTTCCTCAGCACCGGACCCATCAACGGCAATCGCAACAAGAGCCGATCGACGGTAAGACGACCGTCCGAGGTCATGTAATAGGCGCGGACGGCATACGCAATCAGGGCCGCACCGGCCAACAGCGCCCACCAGTAGGCGATGAGGAAATCCGAGACCGCCACCAACAGTCGCGTCGGCCACGGGAGCGCTACGCCGGCACCGCTGAAAAACACCGAGAAGGTAGGGATCACGAAAGCCAGCAAGATAGCGATCGCGACAAGCGCAACGATGACAACCACCGCGGGGTACAGCATCGCTGTTCTCACCTTGCGCTTGAGCCGGCCCGCGGCTTCCATGTAATCGGCCAGTCGGAGCAGAATCGTGTCCAACACACCACCGACTTCGCCGGCGGCTACCATGCTGACGTAAATATCGTTGAAGAACTCCTTTTGCCGCCGCATCGCATCGGCGAGTGTTGTTCCAGACTCCACATCCCGAAGTAGCGAACGGATCTGGTCGCCCACAACGGGACGTGTTTGCTGTTGAGCCAGAATGTCCAGCGACCGCACCAGCGGCAAGCCAGCGTTGATCATCGTTGCGAACTGACGGGTGAAGTGAATTCGGTCTTTGGCGCGAATACGATTCCCGAACGGGATCGCTATTTCTCGTGGCTTCGTCCTTACGCTAACGACAATCAGCCTGCGACGCCGCAGCTGACCGACGACCTCCTGCTCGCTGGCAGCCGTCATCTCTCCCGACTGGCTTTCGCCGGTCACACTCCGCGCCTTCCACAAGTACGTTCTCACGGCGAGTGCCTAGGCTCCTATCGTCCGTTGCCTGCGACGGGCGCGTACTCACCGATCAGCCGCCTGAGCTCATCCGGTTCTTCGCTTCGGCTCAAAGTTTCTTCCATCGTCACCGCACCCTGTCGGTAGAGTCCGAACAATGCTTGGTTCATGGTCTGCATGCCATGCTTCGAACCAGCTTGCATGGCGGAATAGATCTGGTGAGTCTTGTCCTCTCGAATCATCGCGCGAACAGCGTTCGTCACCACAAGTACTTCGGCGGCCATGATCAACCCGCCACCAACCTTGGGTAGCAACTGCTGGGTTACGATTCCCTCGAGCACAGCAGCGAGTTGGGTTCGGATCTGTGGTTGTTGGGTAGGCGCGAAGACATCGATCATGCGATCGACTGACTCCGCCGCTGAGTTGCTGTGCAGGGTGGCGAACACGAGGTGCCCCGTTTCGGCCATCGTGATCGCAGCGGCGATCGTCTCCGGATCCCGCATTTCACCAATCAGAACGACATCTGGATCTTGCCGCAACGCGTACTTCAGCGCCGCCGTGAACGAGCTTGTATCCGTGCCAACCTCACGTTGGTTCACCATGCTCAGTTGATGGTTGTGGACAAATTCGATGGGGTCCTCGATCGTCAAGATATGGACCCTGCGCTCGCGGTTGATCTTGTCGATCAGCGCGGCGAGCGTCGTCGATTTTCCGGACCCAGTAGCTCCAGTGACGAGCACCATGCCATTTGGTCGGCCGGCAAAGTCAGATACGTGGAACGGGAGGCCAAGTGTCTCGAAGCTGGGAATCCCAAACGGGATGGTTCGGATCGCCACCGCCGTTGCGCCGCGCTGGCGATAGACGTTGGCCCGAAACCGAGCCAGGCCTGCAATACCGAACGAGAAATCGAACTCCGAAGCCGTATCAGACTGTTCTCTTAGCTGGTCAGTCAGCAGGGCGTCCGTTGCGGCGATTGTGTCCTTCGGTCCCAGCACTGAGCGCCACACGGTGCTGTCCTGCAATACGCCTTGGACGCGGAGCTTCGGTGGCTGACCAACGGTCAGGTGCAGATCCGACCCTCCCAGCTGGACCAACTCTTCGAGCAGAGTTCGGACGTCGAGAGTGTCCCCTTCATTGCTGCGCTCCTTGAAGTTCATCAAACGAGCGCCGTCTCTCGAAGAACTTCGTCGAGCGTCGTCATTCCCTGCATCATCTTCGCCAGGCCGTCTTCGCGCAGCGTGACCATGCCGCTATCGAGAGCATGGGCTCGGATCTCATCCGTGGTGGCGTGATTGGTGATCAGCTGCCGGAGTTGACCGGTTACTCGCATGACTTCGTACAAGCCGATCCGGCCACGGTAACCGGTATCGTCACACTCGTCGCATCCCGCGCCCTCGTAATAGACAGCATCGAGTGCTGGGCCTTCGATTCCAGCGTCCTCGAGCGCCTCGCGCGCGTACCGATGCGGCTGCTTGCAAGCCAAACAGATCTTGCGCACGAGTCTCTGAGCGACAATGCAGCGCATCGCGGTAGCCACCAAGAACGGTCGCATGCCCATGTCGACCAAAAGCGGGACGGTCGAAGGCGCGTCGTTGGTGTGGATCGTCGAAAGCACGAGATGGCCAGTCAGTGCGGCCTTGATAGCGATCGAAGCGGTCTCGAGGTCTCGGATCTCGCCGACCATGATGATGTTCGGGTCCTGTCGCAGAAACGCTCGCAGCGATTGCGCGAAATCGAGACCGATCTCCTCCCGGATCTGGACCTGATTGATTCCTTTTAGGTTGTACTCGACGGGATCTTCCGCGGTCATGATGTTGACCCCAGGTTGGTTGAGACGCGTCAGGGCCGAGTACAACGTGGTTGTCTTTCCTGAGCCCGTCGGACCCGTAACCAGGATGATCCCAAAAGGCGCTTCGATGGAATCGAGAAAATCTTGCAGCGCCTCGACCGGAAACCCGAGGCGCTCGAGATCGAGCGTGAGGTTCCCCTTGTCGAGGATCCGCATCACGATTTTCTCGCCAAACAGCGTCGGTAGAGTGGAGACGCGGAAGTCAATGACCCGTTTGGCCATCCGGAGCTTGATTCGACCATCCTGTGGGATGCGCCGTTCGGCGATGTTCAGATCGGCGAGGATTTTGATGCGGGATATCAAAGCCGCTTTCATGCGCGGCGGCGGAGAGATCATCTGGCGCAACACCCCGTCGATGCGGTATCGGATCCGTAGTTCATCCTCGTACGGTTCGACATGGATATCCGATGCCCCCCGTTGAACCGCATCCGCTAGCAACGAGTTGATGAACTTGACAACCGGCGCCGCCTCGACCTGCGCCGCCAGTATGCCGGGGTCTTCGTCCTCCGGTATCTCTTCGATCACCTCGAGCTCAAACTCGCCGAGATCTTCGAGCAGCCTGCGATAGGAGCCTTCGCCTTCCTCGTCGTAGTGGGTATCGATCGCTTCCAGAATCGAGTATTCGTCGGCTACCCTCGGCTCGATGTCGTAACCGGTGAGGAACTTGAGATCGTCGATCGCCGTCCACTCCCTTGGATCGGTCATGGCGAGCACGATCATGCTGCCGTCCCGGCTGACGGGGAAGACCTCGTACTTTCGAGCGATTTGCGGCGGGATCAACTTGAGTGCGGATGGATCAATCTCGACGTCAGCGAGGTCGATGCCATCGATACCAAACTGGCGCTCGAGAAGGGAGGTTATGGTCTGCGGCTCGACGTACCCCAGCTCGATCAGATTGTAGCCGAGTCTGTGACCGCTGGTCTTCTGCCTGGCGTGGGCCTTGGATATCTGCTCAGCGGTGACAAACCCGCCACGCAGCAACATACCGGGGATCGTCTCACCGCTCTGTAAACGGGCTTCTACGTCCGGTGTTCTCTCCGCATCCGCGGTCCCTGAGTCGGGGTCGGACGCCTTGTTGGCTCGAACCGAGGCGCGCATCATCGTTTCCCTTCGAGGTCGGAGGCCCTCGCTCGAGACGAGATGGCCAACCGGGTGGCGCGTTGCAGGATGCCCAGCTTTGCTGGCCCAATCCCTTGGATAGCAAGGACTTCGCCCCAGTCACGAAAGCCTCGCTGCCGTATCCGTTCGCGTACTATTGACTTAGCAAGTTTCGGACCGATCCCGGGCAAAGCCTCCAGAAACGCGGCGTCGACCCGGTTGAGATCGGGCTGTCGCTGACCGCCAGCGGTGCTCGACCGGACACCCTCCGTCGGCCATTCCAGGTAGGGCCGCAGCCGATCCAGCGTCTTCGGTCCGATACCCGGGACCGCCAGTAGGTCCTCTGCGTTGCCGAAGGCGCCATGGCGAGTCCGGTGCTCCAGAATCGCGGTGGCCGTCTTCGGCCCAATGCCCGGCAACCGGTCCCAAGCCACCCGATCAGCGGCGTTTGGATCGATAGGCTCCGGAGGTGCCGCCGCCAGCTTGCGCTCGACTCGAAGCTCAAGGGCGGCGCCGTAAAGCTGAGTCAGCCAATCGTCGGGCCCCAACCGAGCGGTCACCGCTGCGATCGATGGCAACGGTGGATCGAGCTGCCGCTCGACGAAATCGGCCACGCTCGAAGGCCATGCAGCCCACTCTGCCACCACGCCAAAGCCCCATGCCAGCGCGATGAGCGTCAACGCGCGTCGCTCGACAGGCGTTAAACGGTGTTGCAATCGCATCATTATCCAAATGTCACATAGTCGACGATCCGATCCCCCTGGTCCCTCGGTGTGTCAAGTTTCGAGCCAAGCCACGTCCGCTCGCGTGCGGACCAGCCGCTGTGCGCTAACTACATTCCTGACGATGAAGAGTTCGGACTTGATCCAGCGCGGCCAAGGGACTGGGTGAGCGTCGTCCTAACGCCCCGTTAGCGCCGCATCGTGGCTTCCCCCCATCGCCGAGCGAGCCCAAAGGTAGTCATCGTCGGGGCCGGATTTGGCGGTCTTCAGTGTGCGCGTCGATTGGCCAATGAGCCCGTCGACGTCGTGCTCATCGATCGCAACAACTACCACCTCTTCACCCCTTTGCTATATCAAGTCGCGAGCTCGCTCCTGAACCCGAGCGAGATCGCGATCCCCATTCGATCGGTGGTGAGCCGAGCGCGCAACGTGCGCTTCCGATTGGGCACTATGACCGGCGTCGACTTCGACACCCGGCACCTGCAGATCAACCGGGCCGATATCTCCTACGACTACCTGGTGCTCGCCCTTGGGTGCGCCACCAATTATTTCAACCTCGACCCCCGGCGGGACGGGCTGTCCGGGGTCAAAGATCTGTCCGAGGCTCTGGCGCTCCGCAACCGAGTGCTGGAGCAGTTCGAGATCGCCTTGACGGAGCGGGACGAGGAAAAACAGGCTCAGGAGATGACCTTTGTCATCGTCGGTGTCGGCCCAACCGGAGTCGAGTACGCAGGTGCGCTAGCCGAGCTTTTCCGCCGCGTGTTGGACCACGACTTCCCGGAGCTCGACCTGACCCGGGCTCGGGTTGTTCTCATCGAAGGCCTCGATCGATTGCTGACCGATTTCCCACCTCCCCTCGGTGACTATGCCCGCAAGCGGCTAGAAGAGCTCGGCGTCGAAGTTCGTCTCGGGTCACTCGTCCAGGGCTACGAGAACCGGGTCGCGCATCTCGACAATGGTGAACGGATTTCGGCCAGTACTCTGATCTGGGCGGCAGGGGTCCAACCAACCGATCTCACTCAGCAATTGGCACTGCCGCGCACGACGGCCGGCCGCGTAGAGGTCGACGACTTTCTGCGAGCGGCGGGTCAAGATCGTGTCTACGCGATCGGCGATATGGCCGCCGTGCGAGATGCGAGCGGGCTTCTTCCCATGATGGCCCCGCCCGCCATGCAAGCGGGTCGCCACGCAGCGGAGAACATCCTGCACGACATTCGTGGTCAGCCCCTCCAGGCGTTCCGATATCGTGATAAGGGGATCATGGCGACGATCGGGCGCAACGCAGGCGTGGCTCGCATTGGGCGCTTCAAGCTCAGGGGATTTGTCGGGTGGATCGCGTGGTTGCTGATCCACTTGTATTTCCTGATCGGGTTTCGAAACCGCGTGGCGGTATTGCTTCAGTGGGGGTGGAACTACTTCAAGTACGATCGTCCGATCCGAATCATCACCCGAAGCGAGAACTGATCGTCGCTATTGACCGCCCTGGCGCCGGATAGTCGTCAGCACCACGTCACCGACGATCTCCAGTGTGGCCGAGGACACTTTGTCGACGGTGTCCTCGGGGGTATGCCAGAATGGGTAATCGAAATCGATGATGTTGATCGTGCGTACGCCGGCTTCGTTGAGTGGTATGTGATCATCGGTGATGGGTTGTCCCACAGCCGTGGGGAAGACCGCCCCGTACCCTAGCTCCTGTGCGAGATCCCACACCCGATCTACGACCTCAGGCGCGAACTGCAAGCTGAAACCCTCCTGCGGGAACCTCGGATTCTGGTCACCAACCAGATCCAGCAGAATCCCGAAGAGCGGCCGGTACGTATCGCCGCGAACCTCGGCGAAATGTCTGGCGCCCAGGAACATATCGGGAGTAAAGGTGGCCAGCGTGACTGGATCGTGACCCCAGTCCTCCCCATCCGTTAGCAACAAGTCGACGCCCACCTCAGGCGCTCTCTCTGCCAGCGCATCGGCGATCGCGAGAGCGACCGCCACCCCCGACGCTCCATCGTTGGCACCCGGTATCGGATTGTCGCGATCGGCAACATCAGCCGCTCTTTCGGCCACTGGCCGCGTATCCCAATGGGCAACCACCAAAACGCGCGCTGTCATTTCGGGCTTGAAGCTCGCCCAGACGTTCGTAAGCGAGAGCGTTTCGCCCTCTCGCGTTACATGAGTGAATGGCATCTGCTCGGTGACATCTGCGCGTGCTTCGAGAAACATCGTCATCCAAGCCAGCGCTTCGGCGTGTGCCGTCGTGCCCGGAACCCGCGGTCCGAATGCTACCTGACGCTGAACGAGCGTGTCCGCGAGTTGGCGATCGAACTCCATAGTGTGGCCCGAGGGTGTCGGGCCTCCATCACAGCTTCCCACCGCTAGAGCTAGGACAAGCGCCCCCAGGAACCTGCCGAGGCGGCTCGAGATGACATTGTCGCTCGACGAGCGCGCTACCATGCAATCACTCATTCTCCCACCTAGAAAAGAAAGTCGAGAAATGCTTCCATTCCCACCGTTGTGTTCCGTATGTCTCGTTTCCGATCATCTCGCGACAGATAGCTGACCGCAAACCCTGACACCACGCGCCCGAACTCGTACGCCACCGAAGGACGAATCTCCGTCGTCAGTGTTTCAATGTTTAAGACCGGTTCTTCTTCGCCGGCTAGCGCCGTCGAGTCTTCGCGGAAGCGTCGATTGAATGACACCGACGTCAGCAAAGGCTGTCTCAGCTTGGCTTTCCAGAGCGTTGGAAATGGAATGTACAGCGTAGTACCAGGGCGGATATTGTAGTTGAAGTTGACCGTGAAGTCAGTCGCCAACTCCTCCCGGCGGTTGTCTAACGTTCCGCCTCTGATCGCTGCAGTTATCGTCTCGCTGTGTGAGGCCCGAAAATCAGTTGACATCCCGTTGACCCATGTCAACCTGACTGCGACCACCGGATCCCACAGTCGACGATCGACGTCGCCCAACAACTGATCATTCGAGACGTCACTGCTAGTGCGGCGCTCAAACCCGGAGGAAACAGTGGCCGCTGCGATCGCCCTTCGCACCGGGCCAGGCAACCATGCGTTTGTCCAATTGACGCTAATATCAGGCCAGGTTCGGACGGATTTCTCATTCACTCCCTGCAACCATCGGCGGACATTATCGGTCTCGCGATAAGCGCTGCGAATCTGAAGCGTCCGGACCGGTTGCAGCGTTGTCGACAGCCCCCAATCGTTGTTCTCTGTAAAGCTCTGCGGATCCTCGATGCTCTCATTGTCCAAGCTACCGAACCCCCACCCGAAACCAAAGCTCGGATCGTCTTCCTGTTGCACGTACGACACGCTCTCGCGCTGGCGACGGTCAAAACGGATCGGTCCAAACAATCGCGCCCACCAAGTCGCTTGCGAACTGGTCGCAGTTACGCGCCCGTTTCCAGACGACCGCAGCGCCTGAACCAGCCCAACGACTTGGAACTGAATCGTGAGGATCTTGCTCCTCGTCGCTCCAAAATCTCGAAGGTCGAGGCTGTCAAGGCTTCGACTCGCTGCACGGCTGTGGTTTCTGTTGGACGTAGTCCGGTAGTTGTACCGAGGTGTGAGCCAACTCGCGATCGGAATGGTCCAGTCAAAATCGAACGATTGGCCGCGCAACGCCTCTACTCCCAACGTCCTTCTTGAGATCACCGTTTCAGGGAAAACCAAATCGCGAGTGGTATCCCACCTAAGACTGGCCCGCATTGATGAAAACGGTTGGAAGTCTATCTGAGCGTTGCCGATCACATTGCGCGTTGTGTCGGCTGTAAAGTCACTCCCGCTCGCGAGAATCTTGTTCCTGTTTCGTTCTTCGAACAGCGTACGGGTACCAAGCGCAACGTTGGCTGGGACGAGGTTCAAGTCGGCGCCGACCAATCTCTGGAGCGCTTCGCTGCTCTTGATCGCCTTGGGAAACGGCAGTTTCGCTACCCAGCCCAACCCGAGTGGTAGGCCACGTTTTCTGAAACCAGTACGATACGTGACCAGCGTTTCCCACCGAGCGCGGTCTGCATCGAGATCCACTGAGCCCGACTCCTCCCCTCTGAAAATCAAGCGGGCCTCCAGTTTGTCCAGTGTCGCTGCGATGATCGGGTTGGAAGATTGCCTTGTTCGGAAAGCACGCAGTGACACGATATCGCGGGTACTCGATCGCTCCAGCGAGTCTTCCTGCGCACTGGTAGTTACGAGAATGTCGGACCCCACGGCGTAGAGCGGGACGTCGCTTTGCCCAAAGTGATCGTACGTTAGTGGCAGCGCTATGCCCCATGACTCGGGAAGCATTTTCTCGAGATCAAATGTCGTACTCAGATCAAAATCCCCGCTGTCGAAGTTATTGCGAACCGCATTGAGGTTTCGATATCGACCGTCGCGGGTTTCAAACGTCAGATTTATGCGCCCGAAATCGGCGAGAACCGCTCGCGCGCTGATGAAACCGGCCCCACCCCCTTCTCTAAGCGGCGCCGTCAATCGCCACTCGTCGATCCAGAATGAACCGGTAACAGGAGAGCCGGTCGTGTTTTCGACCCCGATCGTGAGCTGACTTATTTCGGTGATAGTCGGTGGCGGCGCTATCGGCGAAGCGATGCGAACACGATACCGACCGTCATCTGAAACGGCGCTGCCGGTGTCCGCTCCCGCCGAAGCCAAACTGTCGAGCAAGGTGCGCTTGAGCTCGGTAAAGATCTCGAAGTCGATTACGTGTTCTTCCCAATCGAGATCACGCAGAGGGGCGTTGTACTCATACGCGTTGAGCGTGTCGATCCCAAACGCCACGAAGAAGTTCGGCTGGAGACCGGCATCAACATCACGACCTTGAACCCAGAGCCGCATTTCCTCGTAATCGATGTAGGATTCGCGATCGAATAACGGACGGAAAATCGTTCCCCGCGAACCCGCCGGAAGTCCACGGTACCCGAACTCGAGTGACTGCTCGCGAACGAGCGTGTTGACCCCAGCGATTTCATCGGCCCTGTCTTGTTGCGCGATTACCCCCGGAGGACTCCGATACTCGGGGTTCTCGACATCGTTGATCGCGGTGATTTGAAGGCTATCGCTATCCTGACCTGCGATTGGGAAACCATCGGCGTCGACAATGCCGCGCTGCAGAAACGTCGATCCGACGATCTCCAAACCGACGATCTCGAACTCGGTGGGGTTTTCAACACCGGTGAAGGTGAGCCGGATCGCGCGCACGTTTCGCAGGTCTGGAACCCCGATCGATTGATCCGGCGAGACCAGCGGCAACCGAATTCGACGAAATCCAGTCCTGGGGTTGCGGCTCCCCGGCACTTCAAACCGGTTCCCAGAGAGGTCGAACTCCCAGCGCACGATGTCCTCTTGCCGATCGAGGAGACCATTCAGATTGTTGTCTTCCGTGTCAAGGATCGAGTTGTTCTCGGTGCCGTTTGGATTGTTCGGAAATGCTCCGACACCAAAGGTCTCATCGAAGTCGTCGGTGCCGTCATCACCGGTCACATTGATGAAGTCATTGCCGTCAATCCCGTCCAAACCAACGTCCTCGTCAACGTCGAGGTTGTTGTCCCTGGTATTCGGATCGGTTTCCTCAGTGTCCAGCGTATTGATCCCTACTGGCGCTCCGTCGCGGTCGATGCGAACGGCATCTTCGTCGATCGTGCCCAGATCCACGATCATCGTGCCCCGGTTTCCTCGCAAAAAGAACTCGATGAACTCCTGACGCGTCAGGTCCTCGCCCGTAGTCGATACGAGCGTCTGAATCGAGCGCCACGAAGCGGACCGTTCACCAGGCGTCTCGCCGCGTGGCTCCAACAGCACGACGAACTCACTATCACCGATGTCGATACCGCGCACGGTGCCCGTGACTTGCTGCTGGTCGATGGCAAAGGTGAACCATCGAGCGTCGGCGTACTGTGCTAGGCTCAACGTTGTTTGACTCGGTATGGAGGCGAAGCTCCATGCCCGGAAGAAGAGATTCAGCCGCTTGGCGACTTCGATGTTTTCGAAATCGTTCAAGAAGACTTCACCGTCGGTATTTGGATTGGGATTACTCCATGCGAGCTCGCCACGCAAAGTAAACGTCGACGCTCGCCCCCCATCCACGCCGGGTAACCCATCGAGCCAGCGACTCATGAATGGCATCCGGCCAGTGTAAACACCGTCTACCGCCCCGATGACCGTTTGAAACGGTTCGGCTCCGAGTATCGGCCGATTGGCCAAGCTCTGCTGACGTTGCACCATTAGGGTCGAGTTGATGGTCATATTGGGGGCCGGCGCGTACGACCCGGCCGCACCGTACAACGTCGTCCGCGCCAAATTGAAGAGCGGAGCGACCTCGAAATTGATGTCCAGCCGATCGTTCGGATATTGCTCAGCGAGGCCAGCGGGATCAGTCAAAACAACGCGCCCGAAATCGTAAAAAATCTGATAATCTTCCCCGCGCGTAAGCACCTCTCCGCCGATCGTAATTCGCTCGGAGCCGTCAATCAGATTGGCGGCTCCGAGTTCGATCTCGCCAGTCAAGCCGCCCTGAGAGAGGTAGGTCGCTTCAATGAAGTAGACCTGATCGTCCAGTGCTGTCCGGTTAGGGTCGCTGTTGAAGTACAGTCGCCGATTCGGACGTTCGATCACGATCGGTGCACCGATTTCGTCAGTGGGCTCGAAGAAGGGCCGGATATTGGGCAGCACGAGATAATCTGGGCCACCGAAGGGATCGCGTAGAATCCTTGGCACGCTCACGCGTTCATTCACGTCGGTCACGCCAAAGATCTCAGAGTACTTGCGGGATTCACCGTTGATCGTCTCAAACGTCTCCTTGAGATCCTGAGCGCCGCGGTAGACAGTCAACTCCAGAGAGCCCAACTGAATGTTCGGTTCCCGCAGCGAGTAGACGTTTCTGAGCGTGTAGTCCCATGTAAAGTCCAGCGTGTCAGGATTGATCGGTTTGATCAGTTTGAGGACTTGATCTTCGGCCTCTTGTGGTGTCCCGACTTCTGTCCCGCCCGTTGTCACGTACCCAACGGCGAGGACTTCGTTGTCATTGAGCTGCCGCCGCATCTGGATAATCACGCCGTCCGAGACCACATAGTCTTCGCCCTCGATCAGCAGATCGAAGAATCCTGCATGGGTCTCGTCGGAAAGCGTGTCAGGAATCGTAGGGTTGATGAATGCCATTCCCGGCTTTGATGCCAACTCGCGGTTGTTGGTAAAGTTCCCGTCATCCAGCCACACGTTCAGAGAACCGGGCTCGGGCACCGACGCAGGGGTCAGGAGGGACGTGCCAGCGCTCGGATAGAGGATCCGACCAGGTACAAGGGAGTCGGGATGAAACAAGAGAAAGAACCGGTCGTTTTGAAACTGCGTGTCCTTGATGTCGAGGCTCACTTCGGATAACACACCATCTCCGCTGGGCTGGATCGAGAGCGACCGCGTGGTCGTCTGTCCCTCTTTTCGAGAGCCCAGAACTCGCAGATCGACCGGACCAAGCTGCGCCACCGCCTGAGCGCCAAACGTGCCCTGCGCAACACCGCTGCCGAGGAACCGGGAGGGCGGCAGGGCAACGCGTATATCTCCGACCTCGACTTGTTTCAGGATCTCGTCATCCGTCCCCGCGTACGCAAGCGAGATCAGCTGCTTGGATTCCAGCTCACGTTGTGAGTTGAAGTCGACCTCTACGTCGAGCTTTGTTCCGACGGTCCCTAGGATTTTGAGATCAAGGGTCTGGTCGAGATCGAGGTCGAAGCCGCCTGCTGCTCGTCTGAGGAGCTCGGAACGGATATCCGGGTCCTGAGTACTGCGCGATCCGAGCGCACCGAGGTGCAGCTTGCCCTGCACATCGAATACCGATCCCTCGCCAAATACAGCCGCCAGCGGGGCGGGGACTTTGAGCGGGTTCTCCAACTCTGGGATCAAACCTTCAGCGGTCTGTGCTCTGCCTGAGAGCCGATCGACCACAGTGCCGGCCCATAGCTCGTCACGCATTCGAGCCTGAGCACGCCGTGTATAGGTTTCAAGGTTGAGACCCGCGGCGGCCGGACGACGCGCGCCGACGGGCAACACGAGAGCTCGGCGGGGAACGACAAAGCCCAACTGGGGATCAAACTCGAGCAGGCTATCCGTCGGCAGCCTCTCCACGCTGGTCTGCCAGCGCTCGGCTCGCCAGACGAGACCAGGAGCTCGCTGCTCTTGCTGCGCAGCGAGTGGGCTGACGACCATCACCGCCAGGGCGGCAGCCCAGATCAAGCGGGTCACACAGCGGGTCGGGGGAGCAGTCAGACTCATGCAGGGTATACGAATCGCGGTGGTCCCGCAGGCGCGGGGCAAGACATCAATATTACTTTGGCCTTGATTCTAGCGCCGAAGCGGAGTCGACACCCGAGATTCGCGGGACAGTGGGTTGGCAGACGTGCACACTTTTGAATATAGATCCAGCCGTTTAGCGGGCCACTTGGCGGGCTCAGCTTGAGGACTCCCTCCATGAGCCGTTGGCAAGAGTGGGTCAGCGCCCGCACGCTGTCCCTGTACACGCTTCGCGAACACCTTGGTCCGTTCGTCTTCGGGCTTGTCATTTTCACGTTTATCATGCTGATGAACCAGGTGGCCCGGCAATTTCAGTCGCTCGCCGGAAAGGGACTGGGCGCCACGGTGATCGTCGAGATCTTTCTGCTCTCGGTTCCGCTCACCATAGCAGTAACGATCCCTATGGCCGTTCTGGTCGCTACGATGGCAGCCTTTGGACGGCTGGCCGGCGACAACGAGATCACCGCGATGCGGGCGAACGGGGTTGGGTTTTATCAGATACTGATGCCGACGATCATAGCTGCCCTGTTACTCTCCGTTGCAACAATCTGGTTCAATGACACCATCTTGCCAGAGAGCAACCATCGCTTGAGTCGACTCATGCAAGACATACAGCGCACCAAACCCACTGTGGTCCTGGAAGAGAAACGATTCAACGATCCCACCGGTTTGGGAGATTACCGCATAGAGCCAGATCGGCTGAACCGCGAAACCAATATGATGTACGGGCTCAGAATCTTTGACATGTCGGATCTGAGCGTGCAACGCACCATCTTCGCGGACTCGGGACGACTCGACTACACAACCAATCAAGAAGACGCTGTCCTGACACTTTGGGATGGCCAGGTTCACCACCGTGATATCACTCAACCCGGCGAGTACGAGGTGCTCGATTTCGAGCGACAACAATTGGTCATGCGTGGTGTGTCGTCGCGGCTCGATCGAGCGCGTGAAGACTCCGGCATGCGTAGCGACCGCGAGATGGATCTCGGCACACTGCTTAAAAACGTTCGTGTTGAACAAGCCAAGATCGACACTGCGCGCCAGGAACTTAAAGATGTGGTCACCGCCCATGTCGCCACCTTGATCGGAGACACGCTCGTGCTGGCGGCCAGGGACACGATCGGTTTCGGCGCCGTCAGAAGCCAGGCGCCGATTGATCAGGAACGCTTCCGAGCCAACACTGTAGAGCGACTGAGTCAGGGGGTCGACTACGCATTGCGTCAGCGAAGCAAGTACCTCGTCGAATACCACAAAAAGTTCGCCATCCCTTTTGCCTGTTTGATCTTCATCCTCGTTGGAGCTCCGATCGGGGTGCGTGCAAAACGTGGCGGGTACGGTTTTGCTATGGGTTTGAGCACGTTGGCATTTGTCTTCTACTACATGGCTCTGACCGGCGGCGAGGATTTGGCCGATCGGCGCCTCTTGCCCCCGTGGTTGGCGATGTGGT
>CBDUCI010000027.1:0-19106 GCA_965365605.1 uncultured bacterium | reverse complement strand
CCTCGAGGTCGACTCGCCGTACAACACTTACCGCAACGTGGGTTTGCCACCGGGTCCGATCTCGAGCCCCGGCGCGGCGGCGCTGGAAGCGACGCTATACCCCGATTCGGTGCCGTATCTCTACTTCTTCGCTACCGGCGTCGGTGGGCAACACACTTTTAGCGAAACGTTCGCCGAGCACAACCGCAAGCGGCGCCAGCTCGGCAGGTAGGCGGCTAGCCCTGGGCTAGCAACGCTCCAACTCGCCGCCGCGCCGCGGAGAACGGCGACTCGTCGCGCTCTCCAGCCTCATCGAAGATCGCTTCGAGCGTCGGCCGGATGTCGTCGACGCGAGCCTCAAGCTCCGCGACGTCATCGACGCCGGCGGACATCAAGCCGAACGCGGTCGCCCCCCCGGCGTTGACGACGTAGTCGGGCGCGTAGAGGATGTTGCGTTCGTGGAGCCGATCGGCGTCGCCGGGCTCGCCGAGCTGGGCATTCGCCGACCCGGCCACCACCCGACAGGCGAGCTGTGGGATCGTTTCTCGATTGAGCACACCGGTCACGGCGCACGGCGCGAACACGTCACACGGCGTGCTGAACACGGCCGCCGGTTCGACGACCTCGCCACCGACCTCGGACGCCACGCGGCGGGCGCGGTCCCCATCGATATCGCTCACCAAGACTCGGGCTCCGACATCGGCCAGCATCCGGGCCAACGGATGACCCACGTCACCCACGCCCTGGATCACCACGCTCCGGCCCCCCAGGTCGTCGCTGCCAAAAGCCACCGCGAGCGCGGCCTCGATGCCGCGCACAACCCCCCGGGCGGTAAACGGACCCGGATCCGCGGTCGCGCCAGTAACCGGGTCGACTCCATGGACGTAGCGAGTTTCCCCAGCGATGACTTGCATGTCCTCGGGTGTTGTCCCCAGATCGACGCCGGTTTGGAACGCGCCTTTGAGCGACTCGAGCAGCTGCCCGTAGTTGCGCAGCAATCCCGCTCGCGCCTCGCCCGACAGCGGCTCGGGAACCGCCAGCACCGCCTTGCCCCCACCGTACGGCAGCCCGATCAACGCCCACTTGGCGGTCATGCCGGCCGCCAATCGCATCGCGTCAGTGAGACCGGCGGCCGGTTCCGCGTAGGTGCGCATACGCGTGCCACCGGCAGCCGGGCCAAACGTCGTGTTGTGGATGGCGATGAAGATCCAGGTCGACGTGGCCCGATCGAAGCGGGTTACGACCGCTTCGCCTTCCCACGCTTCGATCCGGGTTTCGATACCGCTCGACATACGCCAAGGACGCCCGTTGACGCCGCTACTGCACCTCGAGCAGCGCGTGACCGAGAAAACCCTCCTCCTCGGCCTCGGAGTAGAATCCCATTCGGGGCACGTTCTTGAACGCTCTCAGAACTTGTCGACCGGTGGACGTCGAGTCGGCAACCGCCCCGCCGGCCATCGGGCCAAACGTCTCCAGCAGACTCTCGACCTCGGTCAGCGTGCGCTCGAGATCGATGAAACCGATGCCGCTGACGTCCTCGGCGTAGAAGTCACCCAACGCCTGGTACGGGGCGCTGGCCGGCAGCGCTTCGGCCTGCCCGCTCTGCGCATCCAGCATCCGCTTGACCAATCCGTTGCTCGAGCCGACGATCGCAAACTCGTCGGTCACGACGTACGCCACCTGGGCGACTGGCGTTGGCGCGTAGCGGATCGTGTTGCCTCCGTACTCTTCGCTTTGCCAGACGACAGGGATCGAGGCCCGGGCGCGAGCCGCGTCCGCCACCAACGTCTCCAGCTTGCCAAACAACGTCCGCGCGCGGACCGCGTCCTTAGAGGTGAACACGATCGATACCTCGGGCAACGGGAAGAACCCGGTGCGATCGACACCGGTTATCGACAACGATGCTTCATCGTCGAACCACGACAAGATGTCTTCCTCGATGCTGATGCCGACATTGTTTTCGAACTCAGCGATCTTGTCTGCCACGGCCTCGTTGGCGCGCAGCGAATCGGGTGTCCCAACCACATCCATCTGAACGCGAGTCGCGTTGATCGCAAAACTCAGCAACTCCTCGTAGACCGCGTCGGGGACGATCGTGTTGACGGCGAAATAGAGCAACGTAGCGGTGGGCTGGAGGTCGAGTGTGCGAGCCGGTTCGGACGCGGTTCCCATGATACGGGCAAAGCCGCGCCGGGGCCCGGGCTCGAGCAGCGTGTACATGGTGGATCGGATGCCCGCGTCGGTCCAGTAGGCGCCGGCCGCAAACGCCCGCGCATAGTTCAAGTCCTGAAACGCGGTGGTGGCCGCGCGGACCCGCTCCGCCTCCCCGGGCTCCATGCCAGCCTGCTCCTCGGCAGCATGCATCGCCGTCTCCTGCATCGCCCGCTGGTCGACAAACACGACAATGTCCGAGGCCGGCAGCTTGCCGAGCACGGTCATGTAGTCCTGGTTGTCACCCATCGTCGATCCTGTGCCCCGGTTGGCTGCCAGGTCGAGTGTTTCCTTGAAACGGCTTTCGGTGGTGCTCATGACCAGGCGTTCGTCAACCAGCGAGTGGAAAAAGACGTCTTCTTGTTCCGGGCTGCTCGCCACGCGAACGGTCGTCCCCTCGTACTCGATATCGCGGAAAGTCGCTCCCTCTTTTTCGGTCACCTGCTCCTCGACGGCCGCCAAGATCTCCCTGACCCGACCCTCATCCTGGACCTCGGCGATGAGCGCCAGGTCGGCGCGGTCCTCGGGCAACGGGCCGTAGAAACCGAGATCGAACTTGCGGCCGAACACCGACAGGACCGTCGTCTCGTCGAGCGGCAACCCGGTCTCCGCCAGAAACTTGCTCTGCATCTCGGCTAACCCGTCGGCGGCACCCTCGATCGCGGTCAGGTCGGCGTAGAGCCGGGTCGACTTGAGGCGCGACCAGAAGCTCTCAAGGTCGTGGCCGGAGACGACCACCTGCGCACCCGCGGGGAGCGCCATCGCCACCGCCTTGGTCTCCACCCCCTCGGGAACGTCGGCCTCGACCGCGCTCTCTTTGCCGCAAGTCAGTCCGATGACACACGTGGCAACGATGACCGCCAGCCGATCACGCGACCGGTTCCAAATCATGCTATGAGCTCCTTTCAACGATCGTCCGGTATCAGAGGGGGATTGGCTGGAAAGCTTAGGAACGCCGCACGCGACTGTCAATCGAGAAGCGGCGCCGAAGGCATCAGAACCTCGTTCGCGCCAGTTGCCGAGAGACCCGGCTCTGGCCCCCCACCGATCACGAACAACCGGTTATCAACGACCGCCGCTCCGAGACCGTGCCGAGCGGTCAGAAGCGGTTCCATCGAGAGCCACCGTCGCGCCTTGGGTTCGTACGCCTCGTTGGCATCAAAGGCGGCCGCGGTCGACTCGCCCCCCAATACGTGGATGCGACCGCCGTACACGACCGAGGCGATCCCTCCGCGCGGCGTCGGCATCGAGGGCAACGTCTCCCACCGCATCGCGCGGCCATCAAAAGCCTCGAGAGCGCCCAGATTGCTCGACAAGCTGCCAACTCGACCTCCGGCCACGTACACGATCCCGTCCAGCGCCGACGCGGTCAGGTGCTCACGCGGCGTCGGGAGCGGTGGCAACGGCTCCCAGCGGCCGACGTCGGGGTCGTACCGCTCGACGTTGCGAACCGCCGTTTCGTCGCTGGCCCGGCCGCCGATCGCGTAGACGACGTCACCGATCGCGGTCGCGGCCAGCGCGCCGCGCGCACGCGGCAGGGGTTCCACCCGACGCCATACCTCCTCGCCCGGAGTCAGCACGTATACGCTGGCCACCGGCCGGAACGGGATTCCACGATGGCCACCGATCGCGTACAGTCGTCCGCCGGCTGCGGTCACGGCGACGTGGTGGAGCGGCTCCGGCAGCGCCGGCCCGGCCGTCCACGTGTCCGTGAGCGGATCGTAGACGTCGACCTGAGCCGACACCTCGCGTTCCAGCGTGAGGCCACCGACCACGTAGATCCTACCGGCGACGGCGGCCACGCCGATCTCGGTCCGGGGAAGCGGCAGCGGGGCCATCGACCGCCAGGGGGTGGTCGGAACGGCGACCTTGGGGGGCGGAGACCCGCACGCCAGGGCGCCCATCGCGAACCATACCATCATTCGATGCGGGCTCATGGGACTAACGTAACCCGGAGGGCTGCCTGCGACCGGGGCGTCGAGGCGAAACCTGGAGCCAACTGACACCGTAGGGAGTCTCAGAGCTCATCACGTGATCACACCATGCGGAGGTACCGATGCGAAGCCTAGCCCTCGCACCCCTCGCGGCGATCGTCTCGATCGCCGGGTGCGGCATTTCGGTGAACTGGGATGGACCCACCGTCGCCGGTTCGGGAAACATCATCAGCGAGTACCGTACACTGGCCGATTTCAACCGCATCGAGGTCGGCGGCGATTTCGACGTCGAGGTGAAAGTCGGCGAGGCGCAATCGATCCGATTGACCGGCGACGACAACTTGCTGCCGTTGGTCGAGACCAAGGTTCGCGGCGACGAGCTCGAGATCGATTACGACGGCTCGTATCGTTCGCGCGACGACATCGAGATAGCGATCACCGTGCCACGTCTGTCGGCGATCCACTCGAGCGGGAGCTCCGATGTCAACGTCACAGGCGTCCGCAGTGGGGCATTCGACGCTCACGTCTCGGGATCGAGCGACCTACAAGTCGAAGGCAATTTTGGGGATCTCGAGGCGAGTGTCTCGGGCTCCGGCGAGATCATCATGGTCGGAACCGCTGACGACGTCGAGGCCAACGTCTCGGGCTCGGGCGAACTCGACCTGTTCAGCGTCCCCGCGCGCACAGCGAGGGTGGTCGTCACCGGGAGCGGTGAAGTCGGACTGGATGTGTCGGAAGACCTGCGCGCCACCGTCACCGGGAGCGGCGATGTTGAGTACACCGGCGACCCCAGCGTCTCCTCACGCATCACCGGATCGGGGTCGGTGCACGGGACCTAGCTCAGCGCAAGCACCTAAAAGGCTTTATGTGAAGCCTATAACGTGGAGAGGGCGCGGAGGTGGCTGACGGTTTCGGCCAAACGCCCCACCGCAAACTCAATCTCCTCCTCGGTCGTCCAGCGCCCCAACCCAAATCGCAGCGTACCGCGGCCTTCATCGTCATCCCAACCCAGTGCTTTGATGACGTGTGACGTGCTGGCCGTCTGCGACTTACACGCTGAGCCGCTGGAGACGGCGACGTCGTCCAGCGAGAGCAACAAGGCTTCCCCGTCTATATGAGGAATCGTCACGCTCAAGTTGTTGGGCAGCCGGTTCTCGCGGTCGCCGTTGACGACGAGGCCTTCGATCTCTTCAGTCAGCCGGCTCTCCAGTCGATCGCGAAGCGCCGCCACCCGGCGACTCTCCTGCTCGCGTTCTTGCACCGCCAACTCCAGCGCGCTCGCCAGGCCGACGATACCGGGTACGTTGTGCGTCCCCGATCGAACCCCGCGCTCGTGTCCGCCACCGATAATGCACGGCTTGAGCTTGACGCGTCGCGGGCTCTCGCGCCGGTACAGAGCACCGATGCCCTTGGGGCCATAAAACTTGTGTGCCGACAACGAGAGCATGTCGACATCCAGGTCTTCGACGTTGACCGGGATCTTTCCGATCGCTTGCGTCGCGTCGGTGTGCATCCAAGCGTCGACCTCGTGCGCGCGGCGTGCGATTTCACGGATCGGATGGATGTTCCCGATCTCGTTGCTGGCGAGCATCAGTGACACCAGAATGGTGTTCTCGGTGAGCGCCGCCGATAGCCCGTCCAAGTCGATCCGACCGCGCTCATCGACCGACAACATCGTGACCTCAAAGCCCTCTTCGTCCAACCGCTCCATGGGGCAGATCACGGACTTGTGCTCGGTCACGCAGCTCACGACGTGATTGCCGTCGCCGGCCTCCCGTCTGGCACACGCGGCACCGGTTACCGCCAGGTTGTTCGCTTCGGTCGCACCACCGGTAAAGACGATCTCAGAAGGTTTGGCACCAAGCAGATCGGCTATCCTGCGCCGCGAATCCTCGACCAGCTCCTCGGCCGCGCGTCCAAAGACGTGGCTACGGCTGGACGAGTTGCCAAAGTTCTCTGTAAAGCACGGCAGCATCGCCTCTACGACCCGCGGATCGCACGGCGTAGTGGAGTGATAATCGAGGTAGACAGGGCGCTTCACGCTACTCACTCCCTTGCAAGAAAAGGACCTTCTCTCGCCGTGATTCGAGCAGTCTCTGAAGAAGCCGTTCCTCCGAGGCGTGAAGTGATGCGCGGGCGGCGTCCAGCGCAAACTCGGCGGCCTCTAGTGTCGAGGTTGTATCGGCTTTCGCCAGCTGTGCTTCGATATCGCGGTACAGTGGACCCATGGCGTCGGCCTCGGCCCAGACCCGTGGAAAAGATAACCGATGGATCGGCGTGACGCCGTGTTTTCTTAGCGCCCGAATGTGCTCCGGGGTCATGTACCCCTTGTGGCGCGCGAACCCATACTCGGGCCAGCGCCGGTCGGCCTCGATCAGCAACCGGTCACGGGCCACCTTGGCGATGATCGAGGCCGCGGCGATCGATCGGACGCGACCATCGCCTCCCACGATCGCCTTGTGCGGGACCGGAAACGCCCGTGGCGGCCGCCCGTCGAGCAGCGCCAGGTCGACCCGTCGATCGAGCTGCTCGAGCGCCAATCGCATCGCCATCAAGCTGGCTTGGTAGATGTTGATCCGATCGATCATCCGCTCGGTCACGGCGCCGACGCCGACCGCGATCGCATCGGCGCGGATCGCTCCGTCGAGACGCTCCCGCCGTGATGGATCGAGTCGTTTCGAATCATCGAGCCCGTCCACGATCCAATCCTCCGGCAGCACCACCGCGGCAGCCACCACCGGCCCCGCGATCGGCGAGACCCCGGCCTCATCGACCCCGGCGACCACGCTGCGGTCACCGGCTAACTCGCGTTCGGTCTCGATCAACTTGGTGAGCCGGTTGCGTTCACGCTCGCGTGCCCGGATGACCGCCAGGTAGCGTCGCCCGAGCGCCTGGACCCCCGCCCGGGGATCATCGAGCAGATAGCGAACCGTGCACCGTCCAACCGCACGGCGGCGAGACAATGTGTCAGAGATTTCAGTTACGGAGAGTTGAGAGAGCCGGTCCTCGAAGCGAGTCAGGATCGGGGCCGGCTGTGCGCTAGCGCCGCCGCCGTTCGCGGATGCGAGCGGCTTTCCCGGATAGCTCGCGCAGATAGTACAGCTTGGCCCGGCGGACGCGCCCTTCGCGGATCACGTTGATCTCGGTCACCACGGGGGAGTTGAGCGGAAAGATGCGCTCGACACCGACGCCGTTCGAGACCTTGCGGACGGTAAACGTCTCGCTCGGCCCGCCGCCCTTGCGACGAATCACTACGCCCTCGAACGCCTGAAGGCGCTCTTTCTGACCCTCACGCACGCGCACGTTCACACGCACCGTGTCACCGGGTCGAAAATCGGGAATGTCCTCCCGCTTTGGCTCTAGTCCGAGGTCGAGACTCATCATCTTTATAGTATACTGCTCCCCACTTTGATCGTCACTCACTTTTTGCTCGTTCGGGCGCTTCATCATCCGTCTCGCTGCCAATTCGTTCCACCAGATCTGGGCGTCGCTCGCGTGTGATCCGCTCGGCTGCTTCGCGCCGCCATCGGGCCACCGCGCCGTGATCTCCCGAGCGCAGCACCTCGGGCACGTCGAGCCCGCGAAACGTCGCCGGCCGCGTATACGACGGTGGTCCCAGCGCCCAATCGTCGTGAAACGAGTCACCCTGCGCGCTGTCGAAGTCGCCCAGCACACCGGGCAACAGCCGGACGACCGCGTCGATAACCGCCAGCGCCGCGATCTCGCCGCCCGATAACACAAAGTCACCGAGCGAGATCTCATCGGTCACCAGCGCTTCGCGCACCCGCTCGTCGACATCCTTGTAGTGCCCGCACAGAAAAGTGAGCTCCGGCTTGACCGCCAACTCGACCGCCACCTGGTGCGTAAACGGCCGCCCGCGAGCCGAGAGCAAAATAAACGGATCGGGCTCCTCCAGCGCTTCGTACGCGTTGAAAACCGGCTCCGGCTTGAGCACCATGCCGCCGCCCCCGCCGTACGGGTAATCATCGACCTGCTCGCCTTCGGGCGCGAACTCGCGCAGATCGATCACCTCGTACGAGAACAGCCCCTTGGAGCGCGCGCGACCGGTGATCGACTGCTTGAGCGGTTGGGTGAAGTACTCTGGAAACAGCGTCACGATGTTGACGTGCACGGTTACAGCTCCTCCCATCCTTCGGGTGGGCTCACGACGATCGTCTTCGCATCGACCCGACGAACGAATGGTTCTACAAACGGCAAGAACCGACGCCGACCGCCGGGTTCGCCGATCTCCAACAGCACCGGCCCGTCCGACTCGATCACCGAGATCACATCGCCAAACGAGCGACCGGTTTCGTTCTGTACTTCACACCCGACCAGCGCATGCAAAAAAAACTCGTCTTCGGCTTGCGCCTCGACCGCTTCGTCGTACGGTATCAGCAGGTAGTAGCCGGCCCGTTGCTCGGCGTGGGTGCGATCTTCGATCCGATCGAGTTTTAGCAGCCACCGCTGCTTGTGACGCCGGCTGGCAAGGATCGACACTGGCACGCCTTCACCATCCGCGTTACGCGCCAGCACGAGCGTACGCCCAACCGCGAAACGCTCTTCATGCTCGGTCATCGGCTCGACCTGGACCTCGCCTTTGATCCCGTGGGCTTTGACGATGCGGCCCACAACCACCAGGGTTTCGGGTGTCGTCAGGCTACCCCTCCGTCGTCCGCTCTGCGTCGTCGGCGATCTCCGACGCCGGCTCGGCAACGGGCTCGGGTGCTGGCGCCGTTTCGGGGACCGGTTCGAGTACCGGCGCAGGCTCGGCTGCCGGCGCGGTCACGGGTTTCGGCCGCGGCGCTTCCACCGGCCATTCACCGGTCTTGAATCGCTGCCACACCCCGATCTGGGAGAGCAGCGAACGCGCGCTGTCGCTCGGCTCGGCGCCCTTCTCCAACCACTCGAGCGCCTTGTCGCGGTCGATGTTGATGTCGGCCGGGTCGACGCGCGGATTGTACGTCCCAATGGTGTCCAGGAACCGCCCGTCCCGCGGACTTCTGGAATCAGCCACCACGACGCGATAGTGAGGTTGTTTCTTGGCGCCCATGCGCCGCAATCGAATTCGTACCGCCACCAGTTACCTCCTTTGACGCTTGGGTCCCAGCGTCGTCTTGAGTTGCTTCATCATCTTGTTCATCTCTGCGAACTGTTTCATGAGCTGGTTCACCTCTTGAACCGAAGTGCCGCTGCCGTGCGCGATCCGCTTGCGACGACTGCCGTCGAGCAGCCCTGGGTTGCGCCGTTCAGCCGGTGTCATCGACAGGATGATCGCCTCGATACGCTTCAAGCGGCTCGGGTCGACATCGACATCCCGCAACTGCTTCCCGACGCCGGGGATCATCCCGATCAAACCCTGTAGCGGCCCCATCCGCTCCAACTGCTGTAAGGCGGTGAGAAAATCCTCCAGATCGAGCTTCCCTCGGCCGACCTTCTTCTCGAGTTTGCTGGCGTCTTCTACATCGATCGCCTCCTGCGCCTTCTCGACCAGCGACACGACGTCGCCGCGGTCGAGGATCCGCCCCGCCATGCGATCGGGATGGAACGGTTCGAGACCATCCGTTCGTTCCCCGACGCCGATGAACTTGATCGGCAAACCGGTCACCGCGTGGATCGAGAGCGCCGCGCCGCCGCGCGCATCGCCGTCCAGCTTGGTCAGAATCACGCCCGTCAGCGGCAGCCGGGCGCCAAACGTCTCGGCGATCTCGACGGCGTCGTGACCGGTCATCCCGTCGGCGACCAAGAGCAGCTCGTGGGGCGTGACCGCTTCGACGACCCGATCGAGCTCATCCATCATCGCTTCGTCGATGTGCAGCCGGCCCGCCGTATCGACGATGACGACGTTGCGCTTATCCGCCCGCGCTCGCTCAACGCCGGCCTGGGCCAGTCGCTCGACCCGGGTCTCGTCGCGGTTCGACACCACCGGGAGGTCGAGCTGGCGCGCCAACGTCTCTAGCTGATCGATCGCCGCAGGTCGATGGACATCGGCCGCCACCAAAAGCGGTCGACGCCCGCGCTTCGCCATGCGGTGAGCGAGCTTGGCTGCGGTCGTCGTCTTACCGGAACCCTGTAATCCGACCAGGGCGATTACCGTGGGCGGTTGACGCGCCTCCTCGAGTGGTGCGTTGGCGCCACCCAATAGATCGACCAGCTCGTCGTGCACGATCTTGATGACCTGCTGTGCCGGAGTGACCGACCGGGTGATCTCCTTGCCGCGGGCACGCTCGCCCACCCGGGTGCAGAAATCCTTGGCCACCCGATAGTGGACATCAGCCTCGAGGAGCGCGCGACGGACCTCGCGCATCCCTTCGGTGATGAGCTCTTCATCGAGAACTCCACGGCTTCGAAAGCGCGCCAACGCGCCATCGAGTTTGGCACTCAGGTCGTCGAACATCGTTCCCGTGATAAAACGGTCGCGGATCATGCGCCGATATGCGGCGCCGCCCCCGTAGTCCGAGCCGTCCCGGAGAACGAGGGAAAGCGAATAGAAGAGACAATTTAATCCTAGATCAGAATCGCAGCCACCAGAACGTAGAGCAGGCCGCCAAGTGTCGCCGCCGCCAGGGCCAGTGGAAGCTGGGTCAAAACGTGATCCATCAGATCACAACCAGTCGCCAGCGATGACAGGATGGTGGTGTCTGAGATCGGTGAGCATTGATCGCCAAAGACGCTCCCACCGGTAACCGCGCCAAAGCACAGCGCCAGGTACGTCGGGTCCGGCTCTACCGCCCAAGCCAGCGGCATCGCGACCGGGAAAATGACGGCGTACGTCCCCCACGACGTTCCCGTTGAGAACGCGACGACCATGCAGAGAAACAACAACGCCGCCGGCAAGATGACCGGTGGAACCGTGCCAAACGTTTCGACGATGTAGGGTGCCGTACCGACCGCGTCGGCGACCGACTTCAGGGTTACCGCAAGCGCCAGCACCACCGCTCCGATCGTGACTCCGCGCCAACCCGAAAGCAGTCCTTCGATCACGGCGTGAAGCCGCATCCCCTTGACGAGCGCTACCGCCACGCCGACCAGAACCGCCAACACGAACGCCTCGGCGATCGGCAACGACAGCGCCGACGACTCCCGCTGGCCGAGCACGAAGTAGCTGATCATGAACGGCCCGATCGCCACGCCAAGCAGTGTCCCGATCGGTGCGAAGAAGTCGATCAGCCCTGGTTTGTAATCGAACGGCGGATCGATACGTGTGAGATCGTCGGCGGCCATCGGGGTTGCGCCGGGCCGATCGAGCGCCCCCGTCTCGCGCGCCCGCCGGCGCGCGGCACTCATTCGCCGTCCGGTAAACCGGCCCATCTTGTCGCCCGCGAACAACAACGTGAAGAGGATCGCGAAGATCGCGTAGAAGTTGAACGGCAGAGCGCGGAAGAAGAATCCGATAGCGTCGGACTGAGTGGCGAGTACGGGGACGCTGCCAGCGACCAGCCCTCCGACGTAGATCGGCCACACGTTGAACGGAATCAGCGTGGCGGCCGGCGATGCGGTCGAGTCGACGACGTAAGCCAGCTCCTCGTGGGCCACCCGGTGCCGGTCAGAGACCGGACGCACGGTCGTCCCGGTCAACACTGTGCTGATGGTGCCGCCCTGGTGAAAGACGAGGCCCATGACCCAGCCGAACAACTTGGCCGACCTGGGCCCGGTCGCGACCCGCTTACCGGCCCACGCAGCGAACCGCTGGGCACCACCAGTCTTGGTCCACAACCCGATCAACCCACCGAGCGACCACAGGTACACCAGCAGGATCAGCGCGTAGTTCTCCGACCCTACCGATGGGATGAGGAATGCTTGGACGATGTTGAGCTCGCCGCTGATAACGCCGCCCAGTACGATGCCAACAAACAAGGCGGTGACGACCTCACGCAATGCAAAGGCGAGCACCAACGTGACCAGCGGAGGGACGACCGACCAGGCGCCGTAGTGCACGCCATTGTTTGGAAACCGACCGGTGAGCGTGACACCGATCGCGACAAGCGCGACCCCGAGGACGAGGACCCGCCACCGAAACCCACGGCCGAACCGTGTGTCCGTCACCGCGGGAACGTCAATCGACTGTCGCTTGACGCAGTGCGCGGGTGCCGCCCGCCGGATCGTCGCCGCCGTAAATACCGGATCCGCTGACGAGCACGTCGGCTCCCGCGCGCACGACCTCGGCGGCGTTGTCGGCGGTGATGCCGCCGTCGACCTCGAGCCGCGGCCGACTCTCGTCGGGCAAGCCATCGATCCGCCGACGGGCGCTCCGCAGCCGATCCAACGACTCGGGGATGAACCGCTGTCCCGACCAACCGGGGTTGACGCTCATGACGAGCAACAAGTCGAACGCCCCCCACACCGCGTCGACCGCGCTCAGCGGCGTGCCAGGGTTGATCGCGACACCGGCCTTTGCACCCAGCTCGCGGACGCGTTGAAGCTGGCGGTGCAGGTGGGTCGTGGCTTCGACGTGAACGGTCAAGATATCGGCCCCGGCGTCGACGTATTCGTCGAAGTATTGCTCCGGTCGTTCGACCATGAGGTGAACGTCGATCGGCACGTCGACCGCCCGTTCGGCGGTCTTTATCATCGCCGCGCCGAAGGTCAGGTTGGGGACGAAGTGGCCGTCCATGACATCGACGTGGATCCAATCGGCGCCACCCTCGACGACCGCGACGATCTCATCCGCCAGCCGATCAAAGTCCGCAGCCAGCACGGACGGTGCGATCAAGACACCGCTCACGGAGCCACCCGTCCGAGCTCGAGCCGCGCTGCCGAGCCGGTGTGAACGTGTTGGCCCGGCCGCGGTTGTTGACCCGTAACAACGGTCGGCCCGGCGACACCCTGCTGGTCAGCGCTCAACGACCCCACTTGGCCGACCGTGATCCCGTAGGCAACCAGCGTATCGCGAGCCGCTCTCAAGGGCAGACCGCGGACATCGGGCATCTCGACCAGCGTGCCACCCTGACTGATGACCATCGTGACTTCGACACCGGGCTCGATCTCGGTGCCCGCCGGCGGAACGGTCTCGGCGATCGTTCCCCACGGGTGCAACTCGCTCGGCTTTTGTCGGGACGGCGTGATCGTGAGGCCGAGTCGCGACAAGATCTCCTCCCCCAGCTCGGGCTCGAGACCGGCCAGATCGGGCAGCACGGTTGGCTCCGTGCCGCGGCTCACTAGTACCCATACCGTATCACCGCGGGGGCGATAGAAACCCGGCGGCGGCAGCTGATAGATCACCCGACCTGCTTCGACGTCGTCGCTTCGCCGCTCGCCACCGACCGCGACGACGTACCCCTCGCTCTCGGCTTTGTCGCGTGCCCGCTCGACCGCCATCTGACCCAGGTTGGGCACCCGGTCGATGCGACCTTGGGCCAGAGTGTCGGGCAAGAAGAAGATTTGCGCCGCGATGTAGCCTACCAACAGCGCACCGATCACGGTCGCCACGATCGCCAGCGGGATCTGCCAGGTTGCGCTCCCGACGCGTGTTGGCAGCGCGCTCACGCCGCCTCGCGCACCAGCCGAGCGGCAAAGAACCCGTCCAGATCACCGCTCCACGGGCGGGTCATCATGTAATCGCCGTCGCGATAATTAGCGGGTACCACTCCACCCACCGGAACGCTCCGGAACTCTTGGCGATCGGAGAGAAACGCTGCGACCACTCGATCGTTCTCCTCGGGTTCAAGCGAGCAGGTAGCGTAAACGAGCGTGCCACCCGGCGCGACTCGATCGGCGAGCTGCGTCAAGAGCTCGCGTTGAAACTTCGCGAACGTCGTCACGTCTTCGGGCGAGCGTCGCCATCGGGCATCGACCCGCCGACGCAACACACCGGTGCCGCTGCACGGCACGTCGGCGATCACCAACGAAAACTGCGCCGCGGTTGGTGACGAGCGTGCATCCGCGACCACCAGCCACGGCTCGTTCAGCCCTAGACGGTGAACGTTCTCGCGAACTCGCCACAACCTCGCCGCATCGATGTCGATCGCCAACGCTCGGAGTGTGGGCGCCCTCGACAAGAGACCGCACAACTTGGTCCCGGGGGCGGCGCACGCGTCGAGTACGCGGTCCTCGGGCCCCGCATCGACGAGTTCCGTGACCCACTGCGAACCCGCGTCCTGAATCCAGAACCAGCCATCGACCCAGCCCGGCAACGCCGCCGGCGGTGTACCGCGACCGACGACCACGGCGTCCGGCTTGTCGGGATGCGGTCGGGCCTCGATTCCAGCCTCGACCAACCGCTCGACGACACGGCCGGTCGTCGCCACCTGCACGTTTACCGCCAGGTGGAGGTTCGGTGGCCGATTGTTGCTCTCGAGCAGGGCCTCGGCCGTCTCTGCACCAAACGCCTCGACCCATCGAGCCACCATCCATTTCGGATGACTGTGCTTGATCGCCAAATGAAAGACTCGGTCGTCCGGGTCTGGCAACGCCAGGTCCTGACGTTGCCGATGGACGTTTCTGAGAACGGCGTTGACGAGGCCCGACGCCCAGCGCGCCACACCATCCGGGAGCGCGTGGTTCACCAACTCGACGCTCTCGTCGACCGCCGACCAAACCGGCACTCGATCCAGAAACACGATCTGGTAGGCCCCCAACTCCAGAATCGAGACGACATCGGGCGGGAGCGTATCGATCCCGTGCTTCAACAACGCATCCAGGTGATAGTCGAGCCGGTCGCGCCATCGGATAGCGCCGTACGCCAGCTCCATCGTAAACGCGCGCTGACGATCGTCGAGCCCGGCAGCCCGTCGCGCGAAGCTCTCGTCTGCGCGCGTCCCGCTTCGCACATCGCGTAGGATCTCGAGCGCCCGCCGCCGCTCAACGCTGGGGCGCGCACCCATTCAGTCGCCGACCCGGCCCTCCGTTGGACTCGACGCGCTGGCCCACCGCCGCCGGACCATCCGACCAGCTTCAAACGCCAGCCGTCCGGCCTCTACCGCGTGCCGCATCGCAGTGGCCATCAACACCGGATCGTCGGCCTTGGCGATCGCCGTGTTCATGAGGATGCCGTCGACACCGAGCTCCATCGCAACCGCCGCGTCCGAGGCTGTCCCCACACCGGCATCGACGATGACCGGGACAGAAACCGCATCCAGAATGAACTGGATGTTGAGCGGATTGGTCACTCCGAGGCCGGAACCGATCGGCGAAGCCAGCGGCATGACCGCCGCCGCGCCCGCTTCCTCGAGGCGTCGCGCGATCACGACGTCATCGTTTGTGTACGGCAAGACGGTGAACCCCTCTTCGACGAGGGTTCGAGTCGCAGCGACGAGCCCCTCGACGTCGGGGTACAACGTGCGCTCGTCCCCGATGACCTCCAGCTTGATGAAATCGCTGAGCCCGGCGGCACGACCGAGGCGAGCGACGCGTACCGCTTCATCCGCCGAGTAGCAGCCAGCGGTGTTCGGAAGGATCAAGACCTTATCGGGATCGAGATAGTGAAGTAGGCTGGTTTCGTCCGACGCGTCGAGCTTGACTCGTCGCACGGCAACCGTGATAACGTCGGCGCCTGACGCCTCGAGACACCGAACCATCGTTTCCGGAGAGTCGTATTTGCCGCTGCCGATGATGAGACGGGAGCGGAACGTCCGTCCACCCAGCTGCCATTCGGTGGGCAGATCCGCCACCACATCAGCCGGCATCGATCGTGTCGTCGTCGCCTCGGTCATATCGGCCTCCTTTGCTCAGCCACCGCCCACGAAGTGAACGACCTCTAGCGTGTCACCCGCCGACAACGTTGTCGTGCCAAACAAATCGCGCCGCAGGATGACACCGTTGGCTTCGACCACGACGGTGTCGGGATCGATCTTATGGTCGATGAGAAACATCTCGACGGTCGCGCCGTCGGCGACGAGCCGCGTTTCGCCGTTGACGACGATCTCGACCTTTTCCTTGGCGACAGTCGGGTTTGACACGCGAGTTAATGTAACGTCTTGGCACCGTTCTGACCGACGGCCGCGAGGAAATCTCGAACCGCCCTACCGGGGTCGGCGGCCGACCAAAGGGACCGGATCGCGACGACCCCATGAGCGCCGGCGGCGACGGCCTCGGGTGTTCGGTCAGGGGTTACTCCACCGACTGCGAGTCGCGGTAGCAGTGGCAGACGCTCGGCTTTGAGCGACGACCGAATCTCTTCGAGCAGCCCGACTCCCGCCGGCTCGGCGTCAGGGTGACTCCGCGTTGGGTAGATCGCGCCCACGACCAGGTGATCAGCGCCCTCTCGCGCAGCCGCGATCGCCGCTGCCACCGAGTGCACCGATCGACCGACGCGAGACGTAGGGCCGACGACCCGTCGGGCGCCGGAGATCGACAGACCACGCTCGGGCAACTGCACGCCGTCGGCGTGAAACACGCGGGCCAAATCGGCCCGGTCACCGATCCAGAGCTCGGCCTGGTAACGATCTGTTCGTTTGCGGACCTCCGCTATCAGCTCCGAGAACGCGCGGTCATCGAGCGCTCGCGATCGCAGCCAAACGCCTGGCAACCCAGCCTCGAGCATCGCCTCGAGGGTAGCTGCGAAGCCGGGTTGTTCCAGCCGCCGATCGTCGGTCGCGGCGACCAGCGCGGGAAGCGGGTCGTCACGCATCCTCACCCAACCGCTCACCGGCAGCCAGCATCCGGCCACGAGCCCAATCCGAGCCTGACATCCGTTCACGACCGGCCGGTTGGACGACATCGAGCGCGACCAGTCCGTCACCCGCGACAACGACCGGCTCGGGATCCACACGCACCACCGCTCCCGCCGGCGCCCTCTCGGCTTCGGCTATCGGTCGCAATCGGAACACCTTCAGCCGCTCGCCACGCCACGTCGTCCACGCACCTGGCCACGGGTCGTAGGCTCGCGCCGCGCGCTCGAGCGACACGACACCGGCAGACCAATCGAGGTGCGCATCCTCGGCCGTCACTTTTATGGCGTACGATGCCAGCGCGTCATCTTGTGGTGTTTCCGTAAGAGCACCGTCTTCGAGGCGATCCAGCGCGTCGACCATCAACGTCGCGCCGAGCACCGCCAGCCGCTCGGTGACCGTGCCTGCCGAATCGTCGGTGTGAATCGGCTCCTCCGCCTGTAGACAGATCGGGCCGGTGTCGAGTCCGGCTTCCATGCGCATGATCGTGATTCCGGTCGAGTCCCGACCGTCGAGTATGGCGCGAGTCACCGGGGCCGCGCCGCGGTAGGCGGGCAATAGCGACGCGTGCACGTTGAACGCGCCGCGGGCCGGCAGATCGAGTACCTCGGGGCGCAAGATCTCGCCGTATGCGGCGACGACGAACACGTCCGGAGAAGCGTCGGTCAAGCTGGCGACGAAGCTCTCGCCGCGCGGCTTGTCGGGCTTGAGTAACTGGATACCGGCGGTTGCGGCGAGTTGCGCCACCGGTGTGGCCGAAACCCGTCCCCCGCGGCCGCGCCGTCGATCGGGTTGCGTCACGACCGCCACCACCGAGTGGTGGCTATCGATCAGCGCTTTCAAGGTGGGTACCGCGAAACGGGGGCTGCCCCAGAAGACGACTTGCACGAGCTCGCCCGCTACCCCGGGCCGACGGGAAGGCCCTTCTCCGCCATCGCGCTCTTGAACTCACGCACCGCGAGGTCACGACGGAGCGTCCCAAGGTGATCGATAAACAGGACCCCATCCAAGTGATCGATCTCGTGCTGGAGAACCCGCGACAAGAGATCAACACCCCGAACGGTGTGGCGATCGCCATCACGATCCTGGTACTCGACCTCGACCTCGGCCGAGCGCTCGATCGTCTCGACGACACCCGGGATCGACAAACATCCCTCCTCGCTATCGACCGTCCCGGACTTCGATACGACGACCGGATTGATGAGCTCGAGAACCTCGGTCCCGTCACGCGCTTCGCTCACGTCGACCACCGTGACGCGCCGCGCGTCACCGACCTGAGGCGCAGCGAGCCCGACTCCGGCGTTCTCGTACATCGTCTCCGCGAGATCGTCCAACAACCTTGCGAGCTCGGCGTCAAATCGATCGACCGGCTCGGTCTTCTGACGCAACACGCTATCGCCGAGATAACGGAGTTCGCGAATCGCCATTACGACTTGTCCGGCTCGGTGGGTTTGTTCAGCACACGTACGACCTTGCTGCGTTCAACGTCGACCTTGACCCCATCGGTGATCTTCAGAGATACCTTCTCTTCGTTGAGCGACATGATGCGGCCGTAGAGACCGCCCACCGTAACGACTTCGTCGCCCTTTTTCAGTCCCTTTACGAGCGCGCCATGTCGCTGCTGCTCCTTTTGTTGCGGGCGGATGAGCAGAAACCACAGGATCGCGACCATCGCCGCGATCGGCAAAAGCGAAACGAAGAACCCTTCGGTTCCGCCTTGACCGCCGGGCGACCCCATGAGCACGGGTATCACATGATGCATTGCGCCTCCATTGCTGATGCGAGCAGGTATCTATCGCTCCAACCACTCGACCACTGTTCGAACTCTCCAGCTTCGATCGCCCGCCGCGCCTGCTCCACGAGATCGATCAGGAACGCCACGTTATGGTACGAAAGAAGCCGCGGACCGAGCATCTCGTCGGATCGGAAAAGGTGTCGGATGTAGCCCCGGCTCCACGTCTTGCAAACCGTGCAACTACAAGTTTCGTCGAGCGGTCGATCGTCGGCCCCAAAACGCGCGTTCTCGATGTTGATCCGGCCTTCGCGGGTGTACGCCGCCCCGGTGCGTCCGTGCCGCGTAGGGGCCACACAATCGAACAGATCGACGCCGCGACCGATCGCTGACAAAACATCCTCCGGGAAACCGACGCCCATCAAGTAACGTGGCTTGTCGGCCGGTAACTCGGGCACGGTCACATCGAGCATCTCGTACATGAGCGGTTTTGATTCACCAACCGATAAACCACCGATCGCGAACCCGTCGAAATCGAGTGACGTCATCGCGCGCGCGTTCTGGCGCCGCAACGCACCGTCCACCGACCCCTGAACGATGCCGTACAGGAACCGGCGGTGCACCCACGGCTCACCGTTCAGC
>CBDUCI010000026.1:0-19236 GCA_965365605.1 uncultured bacterium | reverse complement strand
AAACAACCTCGAGATCGAAGGCTACTCGGTAGAGGTCGCTGGGGACGGGCGTGCGGCGCTCGATGCCGTACCGCGACTCGAGCCCGATCTCGTCATCCTCGATCTCATGTTGCCCGAACTGGACGGATACCGAGTCTTGCAACACCTCCGTGCGGACGGCTGGGAGATGCCGGTGTTGATCCTTACCGCGCGGGGCGAAGAAGCCGACAAGGTTCAGGGGTTCCGGCTCGGCGCCGACCAGTACGTTACCAAGCCGTTCGGATTGCTCGAGCTGCTCGCACGGGTCGACCGGCTGCTCGAACGGGCACGTGAGTCGGAAGCGAGCGACGAAGGCGCGCTTGGCGGATTCGGCGACGTACAAGTGGACACTGCGGCGCGGCGGGTGGTCCGCGGAGGTGACGAGGTACCGTTGACGCCGAAGGAGTACGAGCTGCTGACGACCCTGCTGCGCCATCGAGGCTCCGCGCTCACGCGTCAGGAGCTGTTACAGAAGGTCTGGGGTTACCCCTCCAGCGTGCTTACGAGGACAGTCGACACCCACATCGCAGAGCTGCGCCGGAAGCTCGAGCACGACCCGTCGGAACCCGAGCATATCGTCACCGTACGCAAAGTCGGGTACCGCCTCGAAGCCTGACCGTTTCCTGACACAACCCTCACCGTAGTCCGACCTGTCGCGATCCTCCATCCGGTATCATCCCATAGACAGGATGCCGATGATCGGAATGCCAATCAGAGGGGGAACGATGAAGGGCTCGGACATCTTATTCATAATGCTGCTCCTGCCGGTCGGTCTCGTGCCTTGGTCGACCGTGCACGACTCCGACGAGGCCGCGGTTCGGGAGACGATCGGCCACTACTTCGAGGGGCACAGAACCGGAGACGGCGAGCACTTCAAGCAGGCCTTCCACCCTGAATCGAAGCTCTTCTGGGTCCACGACGGTGCTCTTCAGCAGCGCACCAGCGCGGAGTACATCGCCCGGGCGAGCGGCTCGCCACCGGAAGACGACGATCAGCGCACCCGCAAGATCAAGAGCATTGACATCACCGGCGATGCGGCTGTCGTCAAGCTCGTGCTCGACTACCCATCAGCACACATCACCGACTATATGACACTTCTCAAGATCGATGGTCGTTGGTGGATCGTGAACAAGGCGTTCACTTCGGAGCAGAAGGCAAGCGTGCTCTAACCCACCGAGTCGAGCACGTCTTGCGGCACCTCGACCCGCATCCTGAGGAGCGCGGTCGAGTACACCTTCCCCTGAGCGTCGGTCATGAGGCTCACGGTGCCACCGCCGTCGAGAGCCCCGTGCAGTAGAAAGTTCAGCGCTTCCAAGTTGTCGAGGTCGAACCGCTCGACCGGCCCGCTGATCATCCCACCGAAGTGGGCGGCCACCCGACCCGCCGTCAGGTGCTCCTTGAGAAAAGCGTACGCTGCCGGAGTGTAGGCGATCACGCCCACGTTGGCGGTGTCACCCTTGTCACCCGAGCGGGCGTGGGCGATGCGGCGGAGTTCGACTTCCGGCATCGGTAACGCCAAGCTAGTTTGCGATCGCTAGAATGCCCGCTCGACATCCATCTTATTTCAGGAGGACGATCGATATGACATACGCTCGGGCGACCTGCGTCGCAGTGTTTCTCGGTTTATTGCTTCCGGCTACGACTGCCGCGCAGAACGACGAGCCCGAACTGGGCTGGCACGACGTCGCCGAGATTACGTTCGTTCTGACTGAGGGAAACGCGAAGTCGAACACGCTGGGCGGCAGAAACCTGCTCGAGCACCTGTGGGCCAGCGCGCGGCTTCGATTCGACGCCGGTGCGATCCGGACCGAGTCGACAACGGTCGAGAAGACCGCGGTCGGCGACTCGCAGGACTTTCAGGTCGCCAAGCAATTCGACGAAGAGGTCATCGCTGAGAACTACTTCGCCCGCTCACGCTACGATCGCGATATCACCGATCGCTTCTTCTGGTTTGTCGGCGGGGGCTGGGACCGAAACACGTTTGCCGGGATCCAGAACCGGTACAACGGCGTTGGGGGCGTCGGAAACATCTGGTACGAGAGCGATATTTCGGGTTTTCGCACCGACTACGGCGTGACGTATACGTATCAAGACAATGTCGAGGGCGGAGACGAGGACTTTAGCGGGCTTCGAATCGGTTACGACTACTGGCGCCAGCTGACCGGCAACACGCGGTTCGACAGCGTGTTGCTGCTGGACGAGAACCTGAGCGAGGGGTCCGACTTCCGGACCGACTTCACCAACTCGCTGGCGGTTTCGATGAGCGAGAACCTGGCGCTCAAGGCGAGCTATCAGCTGCTGTTCGACAACGAGCCGTCGGGGGAGTTGATCCCGTTGGTGACGTTGGTCGGCGTACCAACCGGGACACTCGTCCTGGCACCGCTCGACGAAGTCGACTCGATCTTCACGCTGGGGCTCGTCATCGATCTGTAGGCGCACCCCTGGAAAACCCGAAGGGGCCAGCAGATCTCTCCGCCGACCCCAACGAGCCTCTGACCGCTTCGCTGGCAGCGCGTCTTACTCCACGTCGCCCAGCGGGACCATAATGTGGGCGTACGGCGTGCCTGCCCACATGACCCACGGCCCACCGGTCGTGTGATCTGTCGACAGAGCGTCATATGCGGTCGCATCCGGCACGATAACCATCAGGTGCGGACCCGCTTCGACCCAGTCGTTGTCGTCGGTCGCCTCTTCGGCGTAGGGGTCGATGTTGCTGGCCCCGTCATCACCCTTGAGCATGTAGGCGATCCCGACCTTGTCGATCACGACATCGGTCTTGGATCCGTACCCCTGAGCCCAGGCCATCCACGGCTCATCGAGGCACATCGGGGCGTCTTCGAACCCCGGCGGCGAGGGCATGCAGGTCCAACCGTTGGTGCCCTCCTTGAGCGTGTTGCCCTCCCAATCCACCACCGCTGCGTCGGCGGCGATCGCTTCGGGCCCCGCACTGAGCGCCTCGTCGATGACGGTGTAGGTTTCAGGCTCCTCGGCGTAGGCGGCCTGCTCTTCTTGTGCGATAGCCGGACTGACGGCCAAGGCCAAGAGCCCCAAGCCAACCACGCCTCTTTTCATCCAGCGATCCATGAACATCACCTCTCCTCCGTTGGCCTGACGGTTAGAGCGTCAACCGGATCCGACCATAGTAGAAGCCACCGTTGCTGCCGAACTGCGTGACCCGGCGGCTGTACACAAACCGACCGTTCGACAAGTTGGCGTCCTTCTGATGCTCGTCCGGGAACGTGTTGAACAAGTTGTTGGCACCAAACGCGACGCGGACACCCTTGGCGATCTCGTACGAGATATCCATGTCGAAGATCGTCTTGGCGCCAAACGTCTCATCGTTGTCTGGGTTGGTCGGCCGATACTCGATCTCGCCAAAGAACGCCGCCGCGCCGTACAAGCTGAACGGCCCCTGCGTGTAGCGAGCCGAAAGGTTGAACTTCTCTGACGGCAACGCGGTCTCGAGCCGGTTCCGCTCCTCGCGGTTGAACAACGTCGACCGTACCGCATCGAGATCCCCGCCGGCGAAGATCTGCGCCATCTCGGCCGGCACATTCGTTGATTGAACCTCGGTGTCGGTGAAGTTGAGAGAACCCGTGAGATCCAGTGTCCCGAGTCCTACCTGCGTGGCGTAGGAGACCACGAAGTCGACGCCCTGCGTCTCAGTGTCTACCGCGTTAGCGAAGAACTGGGCGGCGCCGACGCCATCGCGCTCAAAGGGCTGCAGGATCTCGGCGACGATCGGATCGCCACTGTCGAACCGGCTCGTCAGCACGATCCGGTCATCGATGTCGATGCGGTAAAAGTCAGCCGTTATCGACAGGTTTGGTTGCGGCCTGACTGTCACACCGGCGCTGATGTTGACCGACGTCTCATCCTTAAGGTCGGGAACACCGAACGCCTTCGTGACCGGGCTCGCGTTGTTGCTGGTCAAGACCCGCGTCGGCTCCAGCCCGTCGGGAGTAGACAGGAACTGGATGCTGACGTTGTTGAACCAGAACTGCTGGAGCGACGGAGCGCGGAACCCGTTGCTCACCGCGCCGCGGATCCCGACCTCGGGAGTGACTTGATACCGGGCCGCGATCTTGCCGGTCTGGGTGCTGCCAAAATCGCTGTAGTTCTCAAACCGGCCACCGACATCGAGCAGGAACTGTTCGCTGAGCTCGGTCTCCAGGCCGATATAACCGCCGATGCTGGTCCGGAATCGGTCGACCTCGTTGCTTGGCTGGAAGCCGGGGAACACCTGTGAACCGGGGTCCTTTGGCTGACCGTTCGGCAGCGTAACGAAGTCGACGCCGGGCTCGTCGCCACCGTTGCCGAGCAGGTAAGACTCGGGTTGGCCGGCCGCGATTTCGTAGTTCTCGAGGCGATACTCGCCGCCCAAAACGAGTGATGCCGACTTGACCGCGCCACCGGTGTCGATCAGCCGAACGATGTCGAGATTGCCAACCGTCTGCTCGAACTTGAGCTCGCCGGCGTCAAACGTTGTCGGGCTCGACGGTCCGATCGAAGCGTTGTTCGAGTTCTCGACGTTGAACAGGAAGCTGTTACGGCCGTGGGTGACGCTGAAGTCCATGTCCCAACCATTCCGCGATCCCCGCACGCCGCCAGTGAACTGGGCGTCGTTGATCTTGGGGTTGATCTGGGGCAAGAACCCGTTCGGGAAGATCTCGGGCACGACTCGCTCGGGCTGGTTGGGAAGGCGGTAAAAGCCGGTCGCGAACCCCTCACGGTGGGACAAGCCGCCAAACGCGTAGACCTCGGCGCTGTCCGAGATCGGATAAACCGAGTTCCAGAACCCCATCCCTACGAGCGCCTCGCCTTGACCGGTCTTCATCGAGAAGTCGCGGCGGGTGAGCCCGCGTCGGCTGAGCTCGGCATCGGTCGCCGCGGTGCCCTCGATTCCGGGGAAGATGTCGCCCGTCCACGGATCGGAGCGATCGGTGCGGTTCCGATCGAGGTACATCCCGGTCACGTTGAAGTACCCGTTGTCGCCGATCGAGAAGCCGTAGTTGGCGTCGACCTTGAGCTGCTCGCCGTCGCCCTCTCCGGTTCCGCCACCCTGGACGTCGATCTGGAGGGCTTCGACCTGGTCTTCGAGCACGATGTTGATGACACCCGAAATCGCATCTGACCCGTACTGGGCCGAGGCACCGTCTCGTAACACCTCGATACGCTTGATCGCCGCTGTCGGGATGGAGTTCAGATCGACACCCACCGTGCCGCGGCCGAATGTTCCGTTGACGTGCACCAGTGCGCTCGGGTGGCGCCGCTTGCCGTTGACCAGCACCAACACCTGATCCGGTCCCAGACCGCGCAAGCTGGCCGGATTGATGTGATCGGTACCGTCGGAGATCGTCTGATGCGACGCGTTAAAGCTCGGTATCGCCACCGCCAGCAGCTGGTTGACCTCGGTCTGGCCGGAGATCTCGATCTCTTCCGATGACAGCACATCCACCGGGACCGGGGTATCGACCTCGCTGCGCGTGGTTCGCGAGCCGATCGCCACGATCTGTTCGGCGAGGAGCGGCGCTGGCGCCAGCGCGAAGTCGATCGTCGTCGTCTGATCGGGCTCGACGATGACCTGCTGCTCGGATGATTGGTGCGCGAACGAGCGCGCCCGGAGCGTGTAGACCCCAGACGGCGCCGCGAGGCGATACTCCCCGAGGTTGTTCGTGACCGCACCCCGTGCGGTACCGACGATCGATACGTCGGCGCCCGGAATTGGCTCGCCCCCTTCGGTGGTGATTGTCCCTACGATGACGCCTTGCTGACCAAGTGCTTGAGCGGGTATGAGTGCTAACAGGCTGGCGAAAACGACGTTCCAAATGACTGTCCCGAACGTTCGTCGTGTCATTAAGCACCTCCCGAGTGTACGACCCCTCTGTCAGATTGCACTGATTATGAACAGAAAGGCTTATTTGCGTCAAGAAACGCCCGAATGTCCACTGCGACAGCGCTATCGGAATAGGCAAAGACGGGATTGACCTCGATCTCCGAGATTCCAGGGTGGGTTTCGAAGCAGGTCACCAAGCTCAGGGTGAGATCGACGAGCGCCTGGTGGTCGGCCGAGGGGCGACCGCGGTAACCACCGAGCACGGGCGCGACCGAGGGGTCGCTGAACATCGTGGCGACTTCTCTGGCGGTCACAGGGAGGACACGGATCGCGGGATCACCAAACAACTCGACGGCCACCCCGCCGGGCCCGACGACCACGACAGGCCCGAACTCGGGGTCGCGACGGACCCCGATCAAGAGCTGGGCTACCGGGGGGTCGAGCATCGCCGACACCAGCGCGCCGCGAACGTCGGGCTCGAGGCTTCGCGAGGCGGCGTACGCTCCCACCGCTGCGCTGACTCTGGCGTACGCCGCGCTCGCGGCTTGGCCTCCGATCACGTCGAGCACCACGCCACCGGCCTCGGTCTTGTGCGAGATGGTCGCCGACACCGCTTTGATCGCCACTGGCCCGCCGATGTCGTCGGCCACCTGGGCCGCCTCTTCGGGCGAGCGACACCAAGTCGCGGCGACCATCGGAACGCCGGCGCCAATGGCGATCTTCCGCGTCTCGGGCTCGGTCAACACCGTGCGGCCCTCCTCGCGGGCCGTAGCGACCACCGACAACTCAGGCAACGCCGATTCGGAGTCCTGAACGGCCGAGCTCACGCTAGGGGCTACCGACGGTTCATCGCCGATAATCTCGCTGGACATCGAGGCGGCCCAGATACACCGCACGCCGACCTCCAGCGAGTCAACCACCGGTATACCCGCGGCCGAGAGCCGTTCGAGCGCTTCGGTGCGATGCGCGGCAAAAAGAGTGTGAACCACGAGGGGCCGCCGCGCCCGCCGGGCGATCTCGACCATAGTGCTGGCGGCAGCGGCCTCGGGCGCGGCCAGCTCCTCGGCGAACCGGATCGCATAACCACCGAACAGACCGGCAGTCAGCACACCACCAACCGTCGGGTCATCGACGATCGCTTCAAGCGCGGCCGAAAAAACCTCCGGGGAAGTGTCGGCCGCGCCAGCCAGGTCGACCGGGTTGCGAACGCTCGCCGCGGGGCCCAACAACGATCGCAGCCGGCTCTGGGTCTCGGTCGATAGCTCCGCTCGCGGCACGTCGAGCACAGATAGTGCGTCCGCTGCCAGCGTCGCGTGGCCCCCGCCATCGGCCAGCACCGCGACCCCCGTCCCTGCGGGAATTCGCGGCTGATCGGCGAGCGTCATCCCCACCGGCAACAGCTCATCCGAGCGCTCGACCTCGATCACGCCAGCCTGGCGCATCGCGGCTTGAAACACCGGGTAGCCACCGGCGATCGCTCCGGTGTGCGACCGAGCCGCCGCCTGACCCGACTCGCGCCGGCCTCCTCTCAGGATCACGATCGGCTTGATCCGACTCACGCGCGAGGCGGTAGCGACGAACCGCGGTCCATCGCGAAACCCCTCGACGTACATGAGAATCGCCCTCGTATCCGGGTGTTCGGCCAAGTATTCCAGGTACTCATGGGAGGCGACGTCGCACTCGTTTCCCACTCCGACGTACAGCGAGACGCCGGTTCCCAGCGAGCGCGCTTCGGTCATGAGCGCCAGACCCACGTTCCCCGATTGGGCGACGATCGCCAACCGGCCGACGGGTACGCGGTCCGCACCCACCAGGTTCAGCCCGGTCGCGGTATTGAGCACGCCGGAAGTGTTGGGACCGACGACGCGGATCCCGGTGCGTTTCGCGACGGCTGCGATTTCCCGCTCCAGCGCATCTCCTTCAGGGCCGGACTCCTTGAACCCGACCGCGGGGACGATCGCAGCGCGAACTCCCACCTCACCACAGAGCTCGATAATCGCCGGCACCGACGCGGCGCGCGTAACGACAAAGGCCAGATCGGGTACCGCGGGCAATCGATCGATCGCGGTCGCCACGGGGAGACCCAACAGCTCGCCACCACCGGGGTGAACCGGGTAGATGGGCGCACCAAAACCGGCTCGCTGGAGCGCGCGAACCGCCTGGTAGCCGCGCTTTCTCGAGTTGGGCGAGGCACCGATCACCGCCACCGAGCGCGGCTCGAAGATCACTTGAAGTGGGTTTGTCACATCGTCCCGATCGGACGGCTCGAGTCGCGCTACTCGACGCGCTCCCAGTGGTCGACGAACTCGCCCTCTACAGAGGCAGTGAGCATGTCGCCCTCGAAAACGACGCGCGGCTCATCGAACAGCGGCAGATCGAACTCGATTCTCCCGTTCTCGATGTTGACCGAGCTGCCACCGCTCACCGGGGAGAAATCGTAGGTCATTCCGGCACCGCCGATCTCGTCATTGGCCATGTGGAAGACGTTCGTCTCAGAGTATCCGTCTTCGGTCAGCGTGTACTTTCGAATCGTGGAAATGGAAGTGGTTTTCCCCTCCGCATCCTTCCAATAGATGTTGAAGTTCCGAAGGGTCTTGGTGTACGTGATCAGACCATCGAGCGCCGGCGGTTCGACTCGGGTTCCATCCGGAAGATCGCGTGCGACCAGCCGGTACGTTCCCTCGATGCTCGGTGCCTGGGCGGCTACCGGCGCTCCCGAGATCACGAGAAAAACCAAAGAAAGAGCGACAACCCCCAAGAGCTGCTTCATGTCTAACCTCCAGGTTGACCCCAACAAAACACAACCACGGAAACTAGTCCCCGGTGAACCGCGGGGGGCGCTTCTCTCTAAACGCTTGTTGACCCTCCTCCCAATCGGCTGACGCCAGACAATCGAGCAGCGCATCGGCTTCCAGCGACAATGCGGTTTCTGAATCGACGTGGCGCGCTTTGTCCAGCAGACGCTTGGCCAATGCCAGCGACAACGGTGCTCGGGTCGCGAGCTGCTCGGCCAGCGAACGGGCGACCTCGAGCACGCGATCGGCCGGTACGGCACGATTGGCGAGCCCCATCTCGGCGGCGTCCCGCCCAGAGAAGAACTCGGCCAGCATGATCAGCTCCTTCGCGCGTGTCAGCCCGATCCGCTGGACCAGCGTGTACGTTGTCCCGCCGCCCACAAACGTGCCAAAGGCCAATTCGGGGAACCGCAGCTTGGCATCTTCGGCGACGATCACCAGATCGCACGCCAACGCGAGCTCCAGGCCGGCTCCTACGGCGGCACCATTGACGGCCGCCACGATCGGCTTCGACAGAAGTTGCAATCGCCGATGCACGCGTTGACCGACTTCGACATAAGCGCCACGCGAGCCGGCGGTGTCTCCCGCGCCGTGTTGCTTCAAGTCCGCCCCGGCGCAGAATGCCCGCCCGGCACCGGTCAGAACCGCCGCCCGCACGGCGGCGGCGGTCTCGATCGCGTCGAGCGCGTCCGTCAGCTCGTCATACAGCGGCAAGCTGACGGCGTTCAGACGCTCGGGGCGGTTGAGCGTGACGGTCGAAACCGCGTCCGTCGTTTCGACGACTACTGGTTTGGACGCCGAGGTCACAACAGCACGACTACGACTCCGCCGGCACCGGCTTGCGGAACTTGAGCAGGTAGCGATCCATCTTGTAGCGCCCTTCCTGGAAGCCCGACACACTGTGGTCGTCGTCAGGGTTGGCCAGCATGTCGGACGTCTCGACGAGCTCGAAGCCGCCGTTCTGAAAGTCTTCGATCACCTGCTCGGCATTGAGACGGTGAGTCTCCTCATCCCACCCGGGCCGGTCGGTGGCGACATCGACTAGCCCTACGACACCGCCCGGCCTGAGGCAGCGAAGCAGGTGCGCTACCGTCTCTTCGCGCGAGTACTCCTCGAAGACCCACTCGACGTCATGGTAGTTGCGAACGATGACCGCCGTGTCCAAGCTGGCATCCGGGACTTCGCCGAACTTGGAGAAGATCTTGACGTTGTCGAGCCCGCGATCCGCCACGCGCTTACGGAACGTCACATCGATCGGTTCCGGCAGGCCCTCAAACGTCAACCCCTCGACGAACTCGAGAACGCTCACCACCTGTCCCTCATCGCCGACGAGCTTGGACAGTAGATGGGTGTTGTATCCGGTCCCCGGGTAGATGTCCCCAACCGTCATCCCAGGCTGAATCCCGATCCAACTGTAGACGTCGATCGGTTTGCGGTACTCGTCTTGATCCCGTTCGGCTTGGGTTCGGAGCTCGTCGTCGAGGACGGATGCGTCCAACGACACCATCTCCTCCTGACCCGACGCGACGCCCCCGGCGATGAACAACACCAGTAGCGCCAGCGGGAGCGATCTGCGGTACAGACCCTTCATGCTGTTGCCTCCTTCCATTTGAGCAGCTTCACGCCTCGACCACCTCTACACGTAGACGAGGCTCGATCTGATCACGATCAATCAGCGCCGGCCAGTAGGCGACGATCTCCTGGACCCGTGGACGGCCGCCGGCGAAACCGGTGACGCTCGGTGGACCCGACAGTATCAGCGGCGCGATCTCACGCGTAAACCGGTCGACCGGCGCGCGGTCGGTGGCCCGAACCGCGACCCGGAGTTCGACCTCGGGAACGTCTGCCACCGGTGGTCCGGCCAGCTCGCCGTGGGTCGCGTTCCAGCCGACGAACTCGGTCCGGATGACGTCAAACGCCAACCCCAATCGTTCCAGTCGCTCGCGCAACACCTGATCCGCGCGTTGCGCCTTCGCGACCGCGTCGGGCCAAGCGTAGACCAGCGTCCCCACAGCCTTGAAACCGGCGCTGTAGCTGATCGACACCTTGAGCTGATCGGTCCGCGGCGCCCCCTTTACCCCCGAGACCTTCACCCGATCCGGTCCGTCGGCGTCGAGCGAGATCGTCGTAAAGTCCGCTACCCCATCGGGCGTGATGTACCCGGTCGGATCGCCCATCTCGTACAGGATCTGCTCCTTGACGATCGCCGGCGTGATGCGACCGCCGGTGCCGGCGTGCTTGGTGAGGACGAAAGCCCCACTCGACTCCGCCTCGACGATCGGGTATCCGATGTCGGCCAGATCGGGGATCGATTCCCAATCGACGAGACAGTTGCCGCCCGACGCCTGCGCGCCGCACTCGTTGATGTGGCCGGCCACGATCCCGTGGGCGATGCGGTCCCAATCGTCCGGAGCCCAGCCAAACTCATGGATCATTGGCCCGTAGGTGAGCGCGGTATCGGTGGATCGCCCGGTCACCACCACTCGTGCATCCTGTTTCAACGCCTCGACGATTGGCGCGGCACCGATGTAGGCGTTGGCGCTTTGGACTCTGTCTACCACTTCCGACAGCGGGCGGCCGTCGTCCATGTTGGTAAGCGCATGGCCGTCGTCGATCAGCTCGGGCAAGCGATCAAGCATGTCGTCGCCGACCACGGTCCCGATCTTGACCCGGCCACTGACGCCGGCCTCTCGCGCCGCTTCTATCAATCCGTCGCGACACGCTTCGATATTGACACCGCCAGCGTTCGACAGCACGCGGATGCCACGCTCCACGATGTCCGGGAAGATCTCCTGCAGCAGCGGAACGAAGTCACGAGCGTACCCCTGCGACGGATCGCGCGAGCGCTGTTTTTGCATGATCGACATGGTGACCTCGGCCAAGTAATCGAGCATCAGGTAGTCGATCGGGCCACGGCGGACCTGCTGGATCGGGGCGTCCAGCCGATCGCCCCAAAACCCCTGGCCACACGCGATGCGGATCATTTCGCGACCCATGAGTGGCGAAGCTATACTCGACGATTCACGCACGCGAAATCCTTGAAGTGCAGACTACCTCGGAGGTGAAATGCGCAAGAAGATGTGGGTTTTTGTTGTCCTGCTGGCAACGATCCCTGCGCTGCCACGCGCAGCGAATGCTCAGGATGACATGGAGCCGGTTACGATTTCGATCTACCACGTAGCCCCGGGTCAACACATGGCTTTTCTCGAGTGGATGGCCGAACGCGAAGAGATCGCGGCGCAAGTCGGTGCACCGGATACACAGTGGTACATGCACATGGACGGCGACAGTTGGGACTTTCTCGGCGTCGGGCCGGCGACGACCGATGAGCAGGACGAAGCGATCGAAGAGATGGCCAGCGCGCGCGGGCTTACCGTCGGTCCGGCGGCAGCGATAGAGCTACGGACAATGATCGCTTCGCATACCGACACCGAGGCGGCAGGCCCCATGACCGCGGCAGGAGTCCTGGAAACGATTCGGAGCTACGGTAGCGAGTAGAGAACTCGAGTAGCAGAAGTTTCAGGGAGTGGGGTCGGTGGCGACCGTGTCGGCTGGCACAGGCGTTCCCGACCCCACCCACGGCCCGCGCTGAAATTGCGGTCGCGGCCACAGCATCCCACCCACAACGATCGCGAACACCGCGACCGCAACGAGGATTACGAGGATCATGCGCTTTGACATCAAAGGCCTGCGTACCAGTCGTACCCTCTGTCCTCCCAATAACCACCGGTGCGGTGCGACAGGAAGTTGATCTCGGTCAGATACTTCACGCTCTTGTAACCGTACTTGAGACTCGAGTACAGCCGCGCCGGCGCGCCGTGGCCGGGATCGAGCAGTGCGCCGTTCATACCGACCGCGATCAGTGTCTGTCGGTGGAGCGCGGTTTCGCGGTCCCAACTCGACCAGTAGCCGTCATCGAACGAGCGAAAGTCGACGTACTCAACCGCCGGATCAACGTCGACCAGCTCGGCCAGGTGCGACAACTGAACACCGCTCCACTCGGCCACTCCCGTCCAGCCCTCGATGCAGTAGTGGCGCACTCGCGTCGTGGTCATCGGCATCTTCAAAAGATCATCCAGCGACAATGACAGCGGTCGTCCGACCATTCCGCCGATCTCGAGCCGCCACGCCGCGGTGTCGGTCATCGGGATGGAATCGCTGATGTAGTACGTCGGGAATGTGGCGGTCTCGCTGCCCGGCGGATAGAGCTTGGCGCCACGTCGTGGCGTCGTCAGCGCTTTCTGCAGCAGCTCGTTTGGCTTCCACCACCACTGCAGCACGTCGACCATCGGCCCGCCGCGCCAGCCGCAGCCGGCGGTCCACAAACCGACCGCGCTCGCGCCCGCGAGCTTTAGGAACTGCCGTCGATCGGGCTCACGCTGCCTATTCTCCATCCGGCCCCTCCCGGTACGCACCGACGATCATCGATCGGGTCGACTCGCGATCGACGATCAGTGTCATGAACAAGTGGACGGCCAGAAACGCGACGAACGCCCACACGATCAGGAAGTGCCAGAACCGAGCCCACGCGTAGCCGCCGATGATGTCGGCCATGAACGGGAGTGAGACCGGTTTCCACATCGCGAACCCGGTGAACACCGCCAACGCACCCAGCGTCATCGTTCCGCTGTACGAGAGTTTCTGAAGCCCGTTGTACATCTCGTACGGCGGTTTATCTCTGCGCAGCCTCAAGTAATAGAGGTGCATGTGCCATGCTCCCTTGACGTCGCGCAACCGAAACCAGCGCCGCCGCCACTCACCGCTGGCGAGCTGGTACCCGCCGTACACGAGCCCGTTGACGATAAAGAACCACATGAGAAAGAAATGCCAGCGCAGTCCGCCCGCCAACCAGCCGCCGAGCCGAACCGCTTCGGGGAAGCGAAAACCGGCAAACGGATAGCAGCAAAACGTCCCGCCGCGTTCGGCAAAAGCCGGGTAAGCGTGGAAGATCTGTAAGCCGCTGGCGATCATGCCGAAGAGCAGGACCGCGTTCAACCAGTGCGTGGCGCGGATGACTCGTGGGTGATAGAACTTGATCTTACGTTCCAAAGTCGATCACCATCGGTTCGAGGATTGACCGTGACCGCCAACCCTAATATGGTCACAACGCTCGACTACTTCCCGTTCACGGATCTCGAGTAGTCGGCTAGATCCCGGCCGGGAGCACGAACGGACCCACATGCGGACCCGAGTTGTGGAGTGACGCCCAGAGCGCAAACGCCAGCCGGTCGCGCATCGTCTCCGGCGCCAACACGGCGTCGACAAACCCCCTCGCCGCTGCAATCCGCGCGTCGAGCTCATGCTCGTAGTCCTCGAGCACGGCATCGATCCGCGCCTTGAGATCGGCGTCGGGCTCGGCGTTCTCCGCCGCCAACCGTTTTAGCTCGGGCGCAAACAGCGCCTGCACCGCGCTCTCACCTTCCATCACGCCCATGCGACCGGTAGGCAGCGTGAAGATGAAGTCGGGATCGAACCCCTGCCCGGCCATCGCGTAGTAACCGGCCCCGCTGGCGTGGTTGATCGTCAACACGAGCTTGGGCACAGTGGCTGTCGCCATCGCCTCGACAAAATTCGCCCCCGCGCGGATGATGCCGCTGTGCTCGGCTTCGGTGCCAACCATAAAACCGGAGACGTCTTGTACAAACAACATCGCCGTGCGGTGACGGTTCAGGTTTTCGAGGAAGTACGCAACTTTCTCGGCCGACTCGGTGTAGATGATCCCGCCAAACCGGGGGGCCGCTCCTTCCCGTGGGAAAAAGCCACGCGCATTGGCGATCACCCCGATCGGCATGCCCTGGAGGTGTCCGGTCAGACAGATCATCTCCGGCGCGAGATCCTGCTGGAACACGTCCCAGCGACCGTCATCGAGCAAGCAGCTCAAGAGCTCGGTCATGTCGTACGGCTGGCGATGATCCTCTGGCAAGATGTCGAACAGCTCCGACGGCTCGCGACCCGGCATCGCGGTCCAGTCGTGTGTGTACCGGGGTTCCGCGTACGGCAGTTCGGCGATCAGCTCACGGATGCGTTCGATACACGCCTCGTCGTTCTCGACCCGGTAGTGTGCCACGCCGCTGATCTCCGTGTGAACCCGAGCGCCGCCCAACTCTTCCGAGCCCACCGATTGACCGGTTGCACCCTTGACGAGATTGGGACCGCCGAGGCCCATGAACGAAGTCCCCTCGACCATCAGAATGACGTCGGACAGCGCTGGCAGATACGCCCCACCGGCGATGCACTGTCCCATGACGGCAGAGATCTGCGGCACCTTGAGGTAATGCCGCATGATCGAGTTGTAGTAGAAGATCCGGCTCGCCCCGTACTGACCCGGGAAGACGCCGCCTTGATACGGCAAGTTGACACCGGCTGAATCGACCAGATACACGATCGGGACCCGGCACCGCATCGCGATCTCCTGCGCGCGGAGCATCTTCTTGATCGTCTCCGGCCACCATGAGCCGGCTTTGACGGTGGCGTCGTTGGCCACGATCACCACCGGTCGTCCGGCGACCTGGGCGATGCCGGTCACCACCCCCGCCGCGGGCGCTTGCCCGTCGTACTGGTCGTGAGCAACGAGCAACCCGATCTCGAGAAAGCGGCTCCCCGGATCGCGCAGCATCTCGACTCGCTCACGAGCGGTGAGCTTGCCCTTGGCGTGCTCGCGCTCGATCCGCTCAGCCCCACCTCCCTCACGAAGTCGAGTTTCGAGCTCGCGAAGCTCCTCCGTCAGCTGCTTGAGGCGTGACTCCCCCATGTTACTCGACGACCTCGTACCCCGGCGCGGTCGGGACGACACTCGCGCCAAGGGCGATCTGGCGACCCTCGAAGTAGCCGGCGATCTGGTCGGAGATGCCGTACGTACCGCTCGCTCGCCGGCGCTGGTTCAACAAGCGCCAGATGTTCCACTCGTCGTGGCTCCCGAGACTGAAGTTGGCGCCACCGCGGATCGTGTAGTAGCGGAAAAAGTCATTGCGTCGCCGAACCCACTCAGCCGTCTCGGCGTCACCATCCAGAGCGTTACCATCGGCATCATGGAACGGCGGGTCGAATGATGCCCGAAAGTCCTCGTCCATGGCATACTTGCGTGCGAAGTATTCCTCGACACCGGCGGTCCAGGTGCCCGAACCCCCTTCGGTAAAGAAATCCCGCACGTCACTCGGGCTCACGAAGTAGAACGCGTCCCACCGTCGACCGGAGTTGTCGATGTCGTCTTCCACCATGATGCGCGTCCACATTCGCATATAGTCGCCGCCGCTGGGTGGAGACTCAGCGAAGAGTTTGTCGATATCGATCGATATCCCGCGTTCCTTCGACAACGTTTCGGCGTGACGATTCATGAGCCCGGTTCCCTCTTTGGACTCCATTTGATAACGGGCGGGGTTCAGCACCCAGAATCGATGCCCCCAATCCTCCATGAGACGCCGGGCGACGTGATCGGAGATCTCGACGTTGGTCGAGAAGTGGCTACCAAAGCGACCGCTCAGCGGTGTGCTGAGAAAGACCATCACGTCATCGGCCGCCTTGGCGCGCGCGATATCGTATTCGAGAAGCTCTATCTGGTGCTCGAAAAGATCGTACCAGATCCCGGCCTGCCAGCGGTACTGCATCGGAAAACCTTCGACCGGAAAACCCGTCTGGTACGTTACTTCGCTTGTCATTCGCCCCCGTTCGTCGTCACTCGGTTCGGTCCCTCTCCCAAGACGACAGATTAGATCACAGTTCGCGCGACGACCATCGACAGCGGGCGAATCCGCGACTACCCTTTTTGCGCCTCTAGGCACTGTCTTTCTCTCGCGGGGTCGCGATATGACGTGGGAAATCCTCTTCGTATTTGCGATCATCTTGATCGCGCTAGCGCTGTTTATTACGGAGCGCTACGCCGTCGATCAGGTGGCGCTCGTGATCCCTGTCGTGTTGCTGATAGCTGGAATCCTGACGCCTGGTGAAGCCGTGTCGGGGTTTGGCAACGAGGCCACCGTCACCGTGGCGGCGATGCTTTGCCTGTCGCTGGGTCTTGTCAAAACCGGCGCTGTAGCCACGATCGGGCGCTGGGCCCAGAACGCACCGCTGGGCGGACCACGCTCGCGCCTGATCATCCTTTCCCTCGTCGCCGCTGGTGTGTCACCGTTCCTCAACAACACCGCGGTCGTGGTCGTGTTCCTGCCGGTTTTTTTGGCGCTGGCCCAGCGTGACAACCAACCACCATCGCTGTACCTCATGCCGCTGTCCTTCGCTGCCATTCTGGGCGGCACGATCACCCTTCTGGGGACCTCGACCAACCTGCTCGTCTACGGTCTCATTCATTCGCGCGGTTTCGACCAGCTGTCGATGTTTTCGATCGCGCCGTTGGGTTTGGTTTTCACCGCGGTCGGTTTGGCGTACATGTTCACCCTCGGCCGGTCGTTCCTCCCGCGCCGGGCCGGGCTAGCTGACCTTACCGGCAAATACGAGGTTCGCTCATTCGTGACCGAACTCACCGTTCGCCGAGGGTCGCCGGCGGTCGGCCAATCGCTCGGCGAGCTCAAGTGGGGTTCCGAGTTTGATGTCTCGATTCTCGGACTCCGGCGCCGTCAGCGTACCCTCTGGAGCCCGGGACCCAACCGGCGCCTGATGGTCGGCGACACCCTGTTCGCCAAGGGCCATCACGAGGATCTCCTGTGGCTGGCGATCAAGCAGGGGTTGGCGATGCCCACGCCAGCCGTCGGACCGGACCTGGAGTCGGAAGACGCGCACCTGGCAGAGGTCTTGGTCGCCCCTGGCGCGTCGGTGGTCGGCCGAACCCTGGCTGGAGCCCGATTCCAGCAGCGATATCACGCCACCGTGATCGCAGTTCAGCACCTCGGCGAGACGATTCGCACACGGCTGCCGCACGTGCGTCTCGAGGCCGGCGACCTATTGCTCGTCCATGGGACCGCGCCCGATCTGGACGCATTGGTCGAGGAAACCGGACTCGTACCGCTGGGCGCCGTCCAACGACCGACCAAACCGCGACCGCGAGCGCTGTTCGCAGTCGGTGTCCTCATTGCCGTTGTCGCTGTAGCCGGATTCAACCTGCTGCCGATCATGACCGCTGCGCTGAGCGGTGTCGTGCTCATGGTCTTCACCCGCTGCGTACGGCTCGAGGAGATATACGTCGAACTCGATTGGATGGTGATCTTCCTGCTGGCCGGCGTCATCCCACTCGGGGTAGCGATGGACAAGACGGGTGCGGCCCAATGGCTCGCGGACGCAGTCGCCGCCTCGGTGGGTCCATTTGGTCCCCACTTCACGGTGGCCGCGTTTTACCTGTTGACGTCGCTGCTCACCTCGGTCATGTCGAACAACGCTACCGCAGTCGTATTGACGCCGATCGCGCTTCTCACCGCAGCTGACTTGGGGATGAATCCGTACGCGTTGGTGGTAGCGGTCATGTTTGGCGCTTCGGCGTCTTTCATGACGCCGGTTGGATACCAGACCAACACGTTGATCTACGGCCCGGGCGGGTACCGGTTCTTCGACTTCATAAAGGTCGGCACACCACTCAACTTTTTGCTGCTCGTAACAGCCACGATACTGATCCCGCTGCTCTGGCCATCGTAGACTTTAGTCGACCAGCTGACGAAAAAGGCTCGACTCGCGTTGAAAAAACCCCTGCGTGTGGAACGAGTCCGGTAGACCGAACAGCTCGTAATCCAGATGGTGGCAGAACTCGTGAAGCAGGGTCCGCAGAAACGTTCGATACGCGACCACTTTGCGACGCGCGGCGGTGCGCATCCACAGGTCGATCTTGGCTGGCGCGCCGTCGTCGGTGGCCTCGTACAGACCGTGCAGCTCGCTGTTCGGGTTGGAGGGCCGCACGGCCAGCACTCGCACCGCGACACGCGATACCGACAGGGCGCTAGCGAGCTCGTCTGCCAGCGCCTGGCAGGCGTCCCGGATCGGACCCCGCTTACCGGCGGCCAGTGTGGTCTCGATCGCCCCGGCCAAGGGTCGCATCGGCTCGGGCGAAGCCAGCTCGACCTCGGTAATCGAGTCGCTCTTGTCGTAGATCGCCTGTTGGCGGCGGGTCAGTTTGGCGTAGTAGCCGAAACGAGCGGTCAAGCGCCTACCCGACTCGGTCCCACATAGACGTTGAATCCGTCCGCCTTGGTGAAGCCGATGAGCGTCATGTTGAACTCGCGCGCAACATCGACCGCCAAGCTGGATGGGGCACCAACGGCGACCACCATCGGGATCCCGGCCGCCAGCGCTTTCTGCATGATCTCGAATGAAGCCCGTCCGCTGACCGCCAGAAAGTGGCCCGTTATCGGCACGCGATCCGCCAGCAGTTGGTGACCGATGACCTTGTCAACCGCGTTGTGACGACCGACGTCTTCTTTTAGCACGTGGAGGTCGCCGGCGGGGTCGAACAACCCGGCCGCGTGGATCCCGCCGGTCCGATCGAACACCGGCTGTGCCCGCCGCAAAGCGTCGGGAATCGACCGGATCACATCGGCGTTAACAACCAGTCCGTCCGGCAACGGCTCACAACCCCGTATCTCGATCGCTTCGAGCGACGCCTTTCCGCACACGCCGCAGCTCGACGTCATATAGAAGTTGCGGTTGAGCAGC
>CBDUCI010000025.1:0-19529 GCA_965365605.1 uncultured bacterium | reverse complement strand
GCTCGGTGGCGACGCGGGGGCTGGCTCGAGCTCGAATGACTCGCCCTCGGTCGCCGCGAACACGTCGAGCGAGCCGCCCGCTGCTAGAACCCGCTCTCGCGCACGATCGATGAGGATGTCCAAGGAATCATCGTTGCGCATCGGATCGTGATGAAAAAGCGCTAGCCGCCGCACACTTCCGGCCAACGCAACGTCTACTACGTACTCGATCGTGCTGTGGCCCCAACCCCGTTTCGCCGGGTATTCCTCGGCGGTGAACTGCGCGTCGTGGATCAACAGGTCGGCGTTGGCTACGAACTCGGCGTGGCGGTCGTCCTCGCCCCCTGTCGCTCGGTAGCCGTTGACCCCCCGCTCGAGAGAATAAGGTTCGTGATCCGTGGCGTAGACCACTGTTGCGCCATCGGCCTCGAGCCGGTAGCCCAACGTAAGAGCTGAATGGTTCATGTACTGGGCATGAACCACGACGTCACCGACCTCGAACGTGCCTTCGACGAGATCGTGGTAGTGAATCTCGGCTTCCAGATGGTTCAGCGTAATCGGCGAGTACGTGTATTGCATCTGACCAGCGAGGGCTTCACGTAGCGAAGAGTCGAGCCCGCGTGGGCCGTAGATATCCCACTCGTTGCCGACGTGAAAAAGCGGTCCGAAGAAAGGAAACCCCTGGATGTGATCCCAGTGGGTGTGCGACACCAGTATATGGCCCCTCTTGGCGACGTCCCCGTCACGCAAGAGCTGCTGCCCTAGACCCTGCGCGCCCGTCCCGCAATCCAACACGACGATCGTACCCGCCGTAGAGCGCAGCTCGACGCAGGAGGTATTCCCTCCGTACCGAAGTGTGTCTTTCCCGGCTTTGGATATCGAGCCGCGGGTGCCCCAAAATCGGACCTTCATGAAGCGGCGCCTCCTTGTGATCGGGTTATTATACGCCTGCGTCTCCATGGCCGCTGCCGCGGCTGAATACTCACACCATATCGGAGGACAGATGCTCACTGTAGCTACCCGAGGACCGGATCAGCCGAATATCGCATCACTGCCGTTCGTGGCGCTGAAGGGTGGGGTAGAGTCTGGCGAGTTCACCGACCACCCGCCGGTAATCTTCTTGATGCAGGAGGCGACATACCTCGCGCACCGCAAGACCGATCTCCATGCGATCGCCGCGGTCGGCTTGCCGTCTATCGGTGATGTCGTCGCTTTCCTGGAGCCTCACGGGTTCGAGATGATCGTGTGTTCGCCGTGCGCTGTGCCCCGGGGCATCGGCGAGGCCGACCTCGTCTCGTCTGCCCGCATGGGTGGGGCGGCGGATCTGGCCAAGTTGGTCAAGGAGCACCACTTCGTCCTGACGTTCTGATTTCGCGCCCCGACATGGAGCGGGGGGTTATTCCCTACAGACGGCAGCACGATTGTCTCATACGATCAATCTGGGTCCGTTTGTGATATCAACATGGAGGGCGATATGAAGAAAGCGTTTCTGACGATTTTGGCAGGTTTTGCTGCCGGGATGGCGTTGCGGCCGGTAATCGAGCGCCACGGGCCTGGCTGGCGCGAGATGTGCGAGAGGATGTGTTCGTCAGAAGGATGTGGCTGCAGCACCAAACCGGATGACGAGGAGAAAGAGTCGCCGGTCGCCAAAGAGGCAGCCTAGTCACTTTCTGATGCTCTGATTGCGTGCCCTCGGGCAACCACTATCGTTCATACTACCATGGATTTTGCTGTTCCCGAGGTCACCACCGCCGAGATAGCGGCGGCTTTCTTCCAGGCGACGGTTACACTGGGGTTGGCCCTCGTCTTTCTGTACCTGTTTCAACGTTACCGAAAACCGTACTTCGGATACTGGGCGCTCGCATGGCTGCTGTATCTCCTGCGCATGGTCGTGATTATCGCCTTTGTATTCACCGGGTCGCGGCCGTTGTTGTTCTGGCACCAAGTGCTCACCGGTTTGACCGCCCTGGCCCTTCTTTGGGCAGCGCTCGTTTTCTCTCAGCAGTTGACGTGGAAGCCCCGTTACCTGGTCTTCGTCGCGTTCCCGGCGATCTGGTCGTACGTGGCGATGTACAGGCTGGACAACTTCTTGGCCGCTGCCGCGCCGATGGTGGTATTCCTGAGTTTGGCCACGCTGTGGACAGGGTGGGTCTTCTATCGTTACGACCGCAGGGTCGGGTCAACCGGGGCGCGGCTTCTGTTCATCTCGTTGCTCTTGTGGAGCGTTCATCATCTCGATTACCCCTTTCTCCGAGCCCGGGGTGTCTGGAGTCCATGGGGGTACTACGTCGACATCATCTTCGTGCTGGCGATGGGCGCGGGCATCATGCTGCTCGTTCTCGAAGAACTGCACCGTGGCTTGGGCACACTCTCCGCGCTGTCGGGGGACCTGCAGCGTGGCGAAGGACGAGTCGAGATCCTCGATGTGTTGCTCAATCGCCTGCTCAGCCTGCCGGCTGTCAAAGGCGCGGCGATGTACGAAGTGGCGGCTGGCAAACGGCAGCTTATTCGCGGCGCGGGCATTTGCGCACATTGGGAAAAGGACAAGCCGCGCGGCGACTTGGCTCGAGCGATCGAGACTGCGGTGACGACCGGCCACCCGGAAGTGGTGCACGGCGGCACCGCGTCGGATGGCGCATCCATCGTGGATGTGAAAGAGAGCACATATGCAGCTGCTCTACCCGTCCTGCGGGGATCGGAAGCGACGGGTGCGATCGTTGTGATTGGCGATTCCAGCGACCCCTTCGCAGCCCTCGACGCTCGCTTCTTGGTGGCCCTCGGTCAGCAGATCGGCGTTGCCCTCGAAAAGGCGGACCTCGATCAGCGATTGCGGAATCGCACGGCCGAGCTCGAACGGCTCGCTTCGAGAATGGTGCGGCAGCACGAGGAGCAGCGACGCCGTATCTCGCGCGAGTTGCACGACGAAACAGCACAGGTGTTCTCAGCGGTCAAGCTGAATCTGGGCCTCGTAAGCGAGTCGGCTCGGGCCGAGGAGGCCGCCCGGCTCAAGGAGGTGCTCCAACTCATCGATACAGGAATCGACAGCATTCGCAGGGTGACCCAGGACCTCCGACCTTCGGTGCTCGATGAGCTTGGCCTGCTTCCAGCTTTGCACGCGTTGGTGGGCGACTTTGGCGAGACGACCGGCCTCGCGATCCGTTTCGTTGCGCCCAATACGTTGCCCGAGTTGTCCTCTGAAGCTGAGCTGGCACTGTTTCGTGTTCTGCAAGAAGGGCTGACGAATGTGGCTCGGCATGCGCAGGCGAGTGCGGTCGAGGTCACGGTTGAATCAAAGCAAGGGCAGATCGTGGTTCACGTCAGGGACGACGGCCTTGGGCTGGAACCCGGTCGAGCCGACCGTTTGTCAGACGATGGCCGGTTGGGGCTGGTAGGTATGCGGGAGCGTATCGCGGGGCTCGGGGGTACGGTCAGCGTGACCGGGGAACGGGGCACAGGGGTTGACCTGATCGTCCGCATGCCGTTGGACGAGGTGGCGTCGTGAGCTCGGAGAACATACGGGTCCTCGTGGTCGACGATCATCCTCTCGTACGTGAGGGCATCCGACACGTGTTAAATGAGGGCAGTGGTCTCGAGGTGACCGCCGAGGCAGCCAGCGGCGAAGAGGCCTTGAAGCTGGCGCAATCCCACCGACCTGACGTGATTCTCTTGGACATCTCGATGCCCGGCGAGTCGGGCCTGAAGGTCGCTGCCAAGCTCCGGAGATGTGTCCCCGAAGCGCGGATTCTGATTCTCAGCATGCATGACCACGCGGAGTTCGTGTTGGGTGCGGTAAGGGCGGGAGTTCACGGGTACGTTCTCAAAGACTCGCTACCCGTTGAGCTAAGGCGGGCTGTGCGGACGGTTTACGGTGGGGAGGAGTTCTTCAGCCCACCGGTCGCCAGTCGACTCAGCGCCGCACTTCGCGGAGAAGTTCCGGTGGAGGCAAAGCGGCAGAGAATCGAGTCCCTTACGAAGCGCGAACGTCAGGTGCTGGTACACGTCGCCATGGGGAGATCGAACAAGGAAGTCGCCGCCGAGTTCGGCATCAGCGTTCGCACCGTGGAGACACATCGTGAGAACCTGATGCGCAAGCTCGACATCCACTCGGTGGCCGAGCTCACGCGGCTCGCGCTGAAGACCGGTCTCGTCCCCGAGTAGGGATTCTCACCCTCGCCGTCCGTAGTACTACGGACTTTGTTGGGCCGTAGAATCCCGAATTTTCCGGTGTGCAAGAAAACCCTACAATCAAGTCGTAATCGCAAATATACATACGTCATAGAAAGGAGAACGGGCGTCCATGACACTACTCTGTGAGTCTCTCTCCAGGCTGATCGTCGGCCGCCACGCTGCGGCAGTCGCGCTCATGCTTATGGTGTCAGCCGGCACTGCAGCGGCACAGGCCGACCAGGCTCAAGACACCACGCAGCAAGGCGAGCTGGATCTAATCTGGGTAACACCCATCACCGTAACGGTCACTCGCACCGCCACCGATGTCTTCGACAGCCCTGCACCGGTAAGCGTGCTCGATGAGTGGATGATCCGGGATCGGGCCCCCAACACGGTGACCGATCTGTTCAAGGATCTTCCCGGGCTGGATGTGAACGGTGTCGGCACAAACCAGACTCGACCCTCGATCCGCGGCCAGCGAGGCCAACGTATTCTGCTGCTTCAAGACGGAATGCGGCTGAACAACTCACGCCGACAGCAGGACTTTGGTGAGATTCCAGCGCTTGTCGACGTGGCTTCCGTCGAGAGTGTCGAGGTCGTGCGTGGGCCCGCCTCGGTGCTGTACGGCTCGGATGCTATCGGCGGCGTGGTCAACGTCGTGACCCGCGTGCCTTCTCAAGAGGGAGTTCACGGTACGGTTGGGTACCGTTTCAGCAGTCACGATGATCAGAACAAGGGCGCCCTCAGCTTGTCGGGAAAGAACAGTCACGTCTACTTCCTGGCCAGCGGCACCTATCGAGACAGTGACGCCTATGACGCGCCTTCTGGGTCGTTCGGGGACATCCGTCTTGAGTCGGATACCGAGGTTCAGAATACCGGGATACAGGACGACAGCTTCAATCTGCTGGTCGGGTTCATGCCGGCGCCCGAACAAGACCTGACGTTCAAGCTCGAGCGCTATCGTGCCGACGAAACCGGATTCGGCTTCGTGGATCCGGCCGCCTTTGCGCCCGACGACCCGCTAATCGAAATCCTCTACCCGTTTCAAGACTTCGACAAGTACACCCTTCGTTACCGCGCACAGAGCTTGAACAGTGTTCTCGCCGACGAGTTCGATGTGGTGGGGTACTGGCAGAACAATGAGCGCGCGTTGGAACTCGGGCTGATGATGCCGATTGGCCCTGGAGCGACTCTCGAGATCGTAACCGAGAACTTCACCGATCTTGAGACCGGCGGGTTCCGAGCTGAGGCCCAGAAGCAAGCCGCGGATGTTCACCGTTTCACCTACGGTTTGGACTACTTCCGGGACGACTCCAAAAACACGGATCTAACGACCACGACGGTTCTTGGGTTTGGACCACCGATGATCGAGCAAGACGCCTCGTCTTCGGTTCCGAATGCGACGTACCGCAGCGTGGGGGGCTTCTTGCAGGACGAGATCATGCTGCCAAGGGACGTGTCACTCGTCTTGGGCGTGCGTTTCCAGGATGTCGAGGCCGAGGCTGACCCGAGCCCGGGATTGGACCCTGCGTTGGAGTCGCAGTCACACCAGACGGTGGTCGCTTCGGCCAGCGCGACGGTGGGCGTGACCGACAATCTGAACCTCATCGGATCGGTCGGTCGGGCGTTCAGAGCGCCCAACCTCGTCGAGCTGTTCTTTAGCGGACCGACCCCCGAGGGCGCCGCGTTTCAGTCACGCAACCCGGACCTTGAGCCCGAGACGAGTCTCAACCTCGACATCGGCGCTCGGTATCGCGGGAAGCTCTTCTACGTTGAGGGGTTCGTGTTCCGGAATGAAGTCAAAGATGGCATTCGCATCGCGGAAACCGGGGAGATCATTAACGAGTTGCCGGAGTTCCAGAACGTCAACGTCGACGAGCTCCTGTTTCGTGGCGTGGAGATCGCCGGTGACGTCGAGTTGCTGAATGGGGTCTACTTCGGGGGCAACTACACGTACTTGTCGACGCGGGACGAGAATAATCGATCTAACCCGGTCGGCGAGTCGTTCTCGAGCAAGCTCAACCTGCACGTGGGGATCGAGGATCGCGGCGAACGGTGGTTTGCCGAGTATCAGCTTCGGCATAACGGAGACCGCGAAGAGGTCCTCCTGGCTACCAACCCAGTGGGCCCTGAACTGCCGTCGTTTACGACCCACACGCTTCGAGGTGGATTGACCGTTTTCGAGAACACGTCCTATCGTCAGCGGATCGGCATCACGATTGCCAACCTCACCGATGAGCTGTACGCCGAGTTCTCGAACGCCAGCTTCTTCCGGCCCGAGCCAGGCCGCACGTTGATCTTGACGTGGGGGTTGGACTTCTAGTGTCGGTCGTCAGCTAGCGTAAGGAGGAAGGAAGCGTGAGAGAGCCGGTTCACTTTATCCCAATCGCGACTACGGTGATCGCGTTGCTGTTCGCGCGAGTCGTCTTCGCGCGGTATCGCGGACGTGGGGGAACACACCTTCTGTGGTGGTCGATCGGGATTCTGCTTTACGGAGTCGGAACGTTGACCGAATCGCTGGTGACTCTTTTTGGCTGGAACGCAGTCGTATTCAAGGCTTGGTACATCTCGGGTGCCCTGCTGGGCGGTGCACCGCTCGCGCAGGGCACCGTGTACCTGTTGTTGAAACGGCGCACGGCCGATCGATTGGCGAGTATCCTCATACCCTATATCGGTGTAGCGGCGGCTTGTGTGATTCTCTCACCGATCAACCATGCGCTGGTCGAGTCGCACCGATTAACGGGTGCGGTCTTCGGGTGGCAGTGGGTGCGTCTCTTTAGCCCGTTCATCAACACCTACGCGTTCATTTTCCTCGTCGGCGGCGCCGTGCTATCGGCGGTTCGATTCTATCGCAGTGCGGACACACATCACCGCTTCGTCGGGAACGTCTTGATCGCGGTAGGTGCGCTGTTACCGGGAATCGGCGGAATGGCGACCCGAATGGGGCACACTGAGGTCCTCTACATCATGGAGTTCATCGGTATCATCCTCATCTGGGCGGGCTACCGGTGGAACGTCAAGACACCCGAGAAAGTGCTGGCTGAACCAGTGGCGGCGACGACCTGAGCGGTCGGGGGACCGTGCGTGATTGATACCGACGGTCTGATCGTGGTTGCGACCTGCGACGCCCGGCATAAGGCCGAGCTGTTGGTTGAGTTGCTCGAGGACGGCGGGATTGCGGCCGTATTGGAGGACGGGGAGTCGATCGGGTTTGGATCCAAGCCACCTTTTGGTCCGTTTCACGTTGCCGTGCGATCTGCTGATGCCGAATCCGCGCAGGAGTTGGTAGTCGGTTGGTGGGAAGCTGACGATTCCGACTAGGTGGTGCTTGCGGGAGCCGGAACGGCTTTGGCCTGGGCCCGAACCCACCATCCGAAGACGAACAACGTGAATAGGATCCGCGCGGTCTGACCCGCGCCCGCGCCCAGGCCGAGGGTAGCGGTCAACTGTGGAGCGGCGAACCAGTAGTAGGTGCCAGCCGCCAGTGCGGCCAAAACCGGTAGGACCCTCGTTGCCGGAACCCTCACCAATCCCGTGATTACCGCAATAATTGCGTAGCTCGCTGCTGCACCCAGAAATACCGTCGCGTACACCGAAACCGCTGAACTCAGGGGTCCATCTGCGGTTTGAAAGTACCCGAACACGAACCCTGGGAACGCGGCTGCGAACGCCCCAAACGGCGTAGCCAACCAGCGGCTCGAGTCAAAAGATTCGCCCAGGGCAACCAGAGGGGCTTGCCGGGGGGATGGGTCGATACATGTGGCCGAGCACACCGTGCAACACCTCGTGTGGCCGACCTTCAGGATCGGACGTTGGCCATAGAGGCGTTCGACCGGCAGCACGGGGCAGATCGCGTTGCAGAAGCCGGATCTGACTTTGGATAGTGCGCCCAGCAGGACAGCCAAGACCCCGACCGCGAGGATCGTGATCCCCAGTGCGGTTCCGTTCTGGTTGAACAGAAAGCGCCTGGCGGGCACGAGGGTAGCAAACAGCGCGATTCCAATGACGGGAGCCGCGGCGACAAACCAAGACGGTGGCCAAGGTGCGTCCGAGATTTTGTTTCCGTGCAGGTTAAGTGTCGATAGCGGGCAGGTGTTGCGCCACATCAACGGCGTCAGCAAGAGCGATGCTGGAACCAGCGGGATCACCACGTTCCAGAGGATCTGGAGTGTTGGTTCTGGCCATTGGAAGAGGCCGACGAGAAGGACCGGGGTGGCCAGTAGGCCGACCCACTCCGCGAGTTTCCACCACCTGCCATTACTGGTCATCGGTGCCTCCGGTGCGTAGGCTCGTATTTGGCATACAAACGGATCGAGAGGAGGAGCAGCGTGGCCAAACACGATGTCGGTTTCGAGATGCCGCAGCGAGCGCTCGATCGCTCGGACGTGATCTTCCGCGTTCGCGAGGACGGAGAGCTCCTAGGTACGCTGACGGTCTCAAAGGGATCGATCGTATGGTTTCCCAAGAAGAGCCATTATGGTCACAGAGTCGGGTGGTCAAAGTTCGACGCCCTGATGCGCGAGCACGTCACGCGCTTCGAGAAACGATCGCCGGCGCGCGACATAGGCTAATCTGAGGCTCCGGGCTGTACGTTGGCCACGCGAGCCGGCCGTGCTGGGCGCCAAGCGCCTCCTACACACGTTGCGACGATCGCCTCATTGCCGGTGCCGAAGACCCATGCGTCGAGCAGCGTATCCGCATCGACTCCAGTCAGCGCCGGGGCGGTCAGGTCGAGAGCTACAAAATCGGCCCAGAGACCCGGCGCGATAAGCCCGGTTGCCACGCCGAGTGCTCCGGCGCCGTTTACGGTAGCGACGTCGAGCAATGCGGTCGCCCCACCGCCGTCCTGGTCGGTTACGAGACCTCGCCGTTGCGACTTCAAGCGTTGAACGTACTCGAGCCACCGCATTTCCTCGGTCATCGCGATCCGGGCGTTTGAATCCGTCCCTAGGCAGATGTTCCCTTTGGCGCCGTGAATCGCCGGGACATCAGCGATCCCATCCCCGAGGTTGGCCTCGGTCAAGGGACAGATGCAGACGTTGCCGCCGCGTTCGAGAAAACGGTGCATGTCATCGGATGCCGTGTGCGTACAGTGGACCGCGGTGAAGCGGTCATCGATCTCGAGCGTATCGTTGAGCAGGGTCATCGGCCGACACCCGTGGATATCGATGCAATCCTCGATCTCTCGTGGCTGCTCTTCGACGTGCATGTGGAAGACGAGGTCTCGATGGCGGGCCTCCTGGTGCAGTTCGGCGATGGCCTCGATCGGGACAGCCCGGACGCTGTGAGCGGCCACACCCAGCGTTTGGGTGCCGGGCTCAAGGCCGGCGGAGAGACGATCGACCGACGTCCAGAACTCAACCGGTGATCGGGTATCAAACCGCCGCTGACTTCCGTGTAGCGGTTTCCCGAAGCCGCCGGCCTGGTAGTGGGTACTTAGCAAGACGAGCCGAATCCCTGCCTCGGCGGCGGCCTCGAGCAGCACGATATCGAGATCGTGATCGCGCTCAGCTGTCGCATGGTGGACGTAGTGAAACTCGCCCACGGTGGTGATCCCAGCATCGCGACACTCCAAGAACGCCTCAAGGGTAAGCGCGTGGAAACGCTCGAGGTCCAGCGAATCGACCAGCTCGTACATCGCCTCGCGCCACGACCAGAAGCTTCCACGGCCGCCAGGAAACCGCTCCCCGCGCCCGCGTAGCCCGATCTGAAACGCGTGTGAGTGAACGTCGACGAGTCCCGGCAGAAGCGCCTGGCCCCGGAGACGCTGAGTCGGGTTCAAGCCGAGTCGGCCGACAGCCTCGATCCGCGCGCCCCCACCGACGGCCACCTGTACGCCAACGTCGAAACGCTGTCCAGTCCAGGTGAGATCGGCCTCGATGATCTCGGCGGCAGCACCGGGTTGGGTGTCGCTCATGGCCTTAGGTTGCCCCGCGGCGGCTCGCCCGGCAAGCTGAATCGTTGCGGGGGCTCAGAGCCCGGTGAAACCTGGGCTTGGCAATCGTCGTAGGGCGGAAATGGAGGTGACGATGACCGCGACCACACAGATGGCCACATTTCGTTCCAGCTCGATCCCGAACCCGTTCCTCGTCCTGGCCGAGGCACGGACCTACACGACCTTGCTGTACTTGTTGCTGGGCTTTCCCTTGGGATTGTTCTACTTCGTGATGCTCGTGACCGGTGGAGCGTTGGGCATCGGACTGTCGGTCATCGCCGTCGGCCTGGTGATCCTCTTCATGCTCGTGTTGGCTGGTTGGGCGTTGACGGTGTTCGAACGCCAGCTCGCGATCCATCTGTTGGGTGCCGATGTCCCACCCGCCAAACCGGAAGGCGCGCCCAAGGACGGTTGGCCATGGATCAAGAGCGTGTTCGGGAACCCTGTGACTTGGAAGGGGATTCTCTTTCTGGGGCTCAAATTCCCGTTGGGTCTCGCCAGTTGGGTTGTGACGATCGTATTGCTGTCGATCGTTGCGTCTCTTGTCACGGCACCGTTGTCGTTAGCGCTGGGTGCTTCGATCAACATCTTCGAATGGCAGGTCGAGACCTACGCGGAAGCCGCGGTGTTGACGGTGATCGGTCTGCTGGCGCTCTTGCCGACCGCCTATTTCCTGAACGCTTTGGGTGCCGTCTGGGCACGGTTCGCCGAGGTCATGTTGGGCCGTGAGTGGCCCGAGACTACACCGTCGCCCGACGAAGCCGTCTCTTCAGGTGGTGTATCTGACGCCGAACCTTCTTGAGCTCGGCCTTGTCGCCGGCCTCGAGCGCGGCCGCCCGCTCGACTTTTAGTGCCCGGATCTCGGCCTTCACCTTGGCCTTGTTGATCCCCACCACCTCGTGGTGTACGTGGGCCTCGATCCCGAGCACCTCGCACAGCAGCGGCAGCAGCTGTTCTTTGTGCATGGTGGTGTTGCCAACCAGCCTCTCATCCTCGATTTCGGCCGCTATCTCACGCAACCGAGCGACGGTCATGTCATGCAGCTCTTCGTAAGTGTGGCCCATCGGGTATTCGCCTCCAAGATTAGCGGCTGTGTACAATTTGTCGGTGGGGCAAGATAACGCACAGGGTTACTACAACAAAGAGGTGCGCTCTTGGAAAAGATCGATCTGCACCAGAAGCTAGCGTCCTTCGATGAGGTATATCGACCCAAGATCGTCGGCGAGCTGAACGGCCAGTACGTCAAAGTCGCCAAGGTTCTGGGCGACTACCCGTGGCACCAGCACGCCGACGAGGACGAGCTGTTCCTGATCCTCGAGGGGACAATCACGATTCGGTTCCGAGACGGGGATGTCGAGCTCGGTGAGGGCGAGATGTGCATCGTCCCACGGGGCATCGAACACAGCCCAACCGCCAACGAGGAAGCCCATATCCTCCTGTTCGAGCCCATAAGCACGCGCAATACAGGCGACCTCGATCACCCGTACACGATCGAAGCCGAAGACCTGGAGCGTATCTAGCGACCAACCCCGCCGACCGAGGTCCGCAAAGGCGCTTTGCGCGTCTCGTTCCTATCGGCAGCCTTCCTCCACATCACGAAAGTGGCCGCTGAAAGCGATCTGGCGATCGAGTTCTACGAGAAGTCGCTCGAGCTACAATCCGGCGAACACGAATGCGGTGCGCATGTTGGAGGAGTCAGGCGCGCGCTAGCTCCTCAGGCGCTGGGTCGTGCTGAGCGTAGATTGCCGGCATGATCATCGGGGCCGACACCGGTGGCACGTTCACTGATTTCGTGGCTGCGGACGAGTCTGGTGTCTGGACGTGGAAGGTCCCTTCGACGCCCGACGACTTCGCTCGCGGAGTATTGAGCGGGTTGGAACAGCTCCTTGCGAAGCGCGAGCAGCGAACCCACGGCGAATCTGACGTCACGCTGGTCCACGGCTCGACGGTCGCCACCAACGCGCTCCTGGAGCGAAAGGGTGCGCGCACAGCGCTGATCACAACCCGCGGCTTCAAGGATGTCTTGGCGATCGGCCGTCAGACGCGGCCGCACCTGTACGACCTGGCGGCACGACCCACCCCGCCCGTTGTCCCCAGCGCCCTGCGCTTTGAGGCCAATGAACGGGTGACGGCCGAGCGAAAAGTCGTCGACCCGCTGATCCCTGCAGAGATCGAGCGGGTTCTCGACCGGGTGGTGGCCGCCAATACTGAATCGTTGGCCGTCTGTCTGTTGTTCTCTTTCTTGGTTCCAGAACACGAGCGCGCGATCGGCGAGGCAGCGAGGGCACGTGGCCTGGAAGTCTCGCTGTCCTGCGAGATCGCGCCCGAGTTTCGCGAGTACGAGCGGACCAGCACGACGGTCGTCAACGCGTACGTGGCACCGGTGGTTCGGCGCTACCTAAAACGGTTGGCAGAAGGCACGGCAAGCGCCGGGGTCGATCGCCTGCAGGTCGTTCACTCAGCGGGCGGGAGATCGAGCCCCCGAGCAGCAACGGAGCGCGCGGTTGCGACAGTGCTATCGGGCCCGGCGGCCGGTGCGATGGGCGCGCTCGCGGTAGCCCGCCAGACGGTTGGGCCCGATCCAAAGGTGATCTCGTTGGACATGGGTGGGACGTCGGCTGACCTGTCGTTGATCGACGGTCAGCTCGGGAGATCGACCGAGACGATAATCGGTGGTCTGCCGATCCAGGCGTCAATGGTCGACATCCATACGGTCGGCGCGGGTGGCGGCTCGATCGCCCGGATCGACGCGGGTGGGGCCTTGCTGGTGGGGCCGGAGAGCGCAGGGGCGGATCCGGGCCCGGCCTGCTACGGTCGCGGCGACGCACCGACCGTGACCGACGCAAACCTGGTGCTGCAACGTATCGCTCCGGAGCACTTCCTTGGTGGCCGGATGGAGCTCGACGTGGCGCGGGGCGAAGCGGCGATCGATCGGCTCGCAAGATCGATGAGCATCGATCGCCAAGGGGCAGCCCGGAGCGTTGTGGCGGTCGTCAACGCCAATATGGAGTGCGCCGTACGGGTCATCTCGGTTCAACGTGGCCACGATCCGCGCGATTTTGCGATGGTTGCGTTTGGTGGTGCCGCCGGGCTTCATGCCTGCGCGCTGGCCGATTCGCTCGGGATAGCGCGCGTGGTCATACCCCGCGACCCCGGCGTCCTGTCGGCGATGGGCGCCGCCCAGAGCGACGTCGTAATCGAGTACAGCCGAACGGTCATGCGGCAGCTGAGGCCAGACGCTGACTTCGAAAACGCATTCGGGGAGTTGGAGACTCAAGCCTGTATGGCGCTCAATCGGGAACAGGTCGATTCTCAATCGGTCGTCGTTACGCGCACCGCCGATGCTCGATACCGCGGTCAATCGCACGAATTGACGATCGGCTGGCACGATGATGTGGCCGATGTCGCTGCCGCGTTTCATACCGCGCACCAGCGATACCACGGATACCGCGCGGACGACGAACCGATCGAGATCGTGACCCTGCGGCTTCGTGCGACGGCTGCCGTCGAGCGACCGTCTCCGGTCGAGCTGGAGGGCGGCGTGGGCGTCGACGAGGCGACGCTCGATGTCCGTCATGACGTGCCGGTCATCGATCGGTGCGCGCTCGCGGCGAGTACTCGCGTCGTCGGGTCGGCGCTGCTGGTCGAACCGTACTCGACGACGTATCTGCCGGTCGGGTGGGAAGCGAAGGTCGACGCTCACGGGCACCTGATGCTCGTTTCGGGGCCGGCTTGAAACCGCGGCTCGCCGCCGCTGCGGAGCGATCGCTGTTTGGTGGGCTCTTCGCCAGTATCGCGGACGAGATGTTGGCGACACTCGTTCGCACCGCGTACTCGCCAAACATCAAGGAGCGACGCGACTGCTCGACGGCGCTCTTTGATGGCCAGGGCCAGCTCGTCGCCCAGGCGGCGGCGATCCCGGTTCACCTGGGCGCGATGCCCCTATCGGTGGCCGCAGCGTTGGCGGCGTTCGACGAATGGCTACCGGGCGACGTTGTGGCCCTCAACGACCCGTTCCGCGGGGGTACTCACCTACCCGACGTGACGATGGTGAGCCCGGTTTTCGCAGACGATGGCCAGGCGCCATTCGCTTTTCTCGCCTCGCGAGCACACCACGCTGACATGGGGGGCGCGACTCCGGGGTCGATGCCATTGAGCCGCGACGTGTACCAAGAAGGGCTGCGGATCCCGCCGACCAAGATCATCGTTGGCGGCTCGCTTCGGGAAGACGTCTGGAACATCGTCCTGGCAAACGTTCGAACCTCGTCTGAGCGGCGTGGGGACCTACGCGCACAGGTAGCGGCTCACACCGTCGGGACGAAGCGGCTCGGCGATGCGCTCGACAAGCACGGCCGAAGCGAGCTCGCGGCGCGAATGAGCGACTTGATCGATTACGGCGAGCACCTAATGCGGACGGTCATCGCTGCGATCCCCGATGGTGAGTATCGCTTCGACGACGTCCTTGATGACGATGGTTTTGGCACCGAAGCGATGCCGATCGTGGTCGCGGTCACGGTAGCCGGAGATCGTGTCGTCGTCGATTTTGCCGGCACGGCGCCGGCGTGCGAGGGGGGCGTCAACGCCGTCGAGGCGATCACCCTGTCGGCGGTCCGGTACTGTTTCCTGTGTCTGATGGCGACCCGCTGGAAAGGGTCGCCCGAGCGCACGGACGAACCGCCGCTCAACACCGGGTGCTTTCGGCCGATCGAGGTTATCGCGCCGCTGGGGACGATCGTCAACGCTGGCCCGCCGCATGGTGTCGCCGCCGGCAATGTCGAGACATCGCAGCGCATCGTCGACGTCGTCCTTGGTGCGTTGGCTCGAGCGCTGCCGGATGTCATCCCGGCCGCGTCTCAGGGTACGATGAACAACGTGACCTTGGGTGGCCGAAATCCCGAGTCGGGTCAGCCTTACGCGTTCTACGAGACGATCGCTGGGGGTACCGGCGCCGGTCCGACCGGGCCGGGGCTGGATGGGGCGCACGCGCACATGACCAATACCTGGAACACACCGGTCGAGGCGCTCGAGTTCGCCTACCCATTTCGCGTCGAGCGGTACGCGATCCGGGACGGTTCCGGGGGTGATGGCCAGCACCCCGGCGGGTCCGGCCTGTGCCGCGAGATTCGAGTCCTCGGTCGCGCCCAGGGCACACTGATCGCCGAACGGCGATGCTCGAGGCCGTACGGGCTGGCGGGTGGAGAACCGGGTCGGGCCGGTCAGGATATGTTGTTGCGGGAGGGGGAGATACAGCCCCTGGGGGCGAAAACCCTCCTCGATCTGGAGGCGGGTGACGTGATTCGGGTCTGCACCCCCGGTGGCGGGGGGTGGGGGCGACCTGTGGTATAATAACAGACTGGACATTAAGGGTCTGTGAAACGATCTTAGGTGGTTACGACAGGCCTAACCTGACCAATGGAGGCGTGTGTGCGTACCCATCCGCTCTTGGTCCCCCATGTTCTTGTCGCCGGCCTGATCGCGCTGATCGCCTGCTCGAACGACTCCCCCACAGCTCCAAACGAACAAGCGGCCGGCCCACGGGCGACGGTGCTCACGCCGGCCAGCGGCGACGCCTACGTTCCCGGACGGGTGTTGGTGGAGTTCAAATCGGGCGCAAATGAAGCCGCGATCGCCAACAGCCAAGGCGCGACACTAGGCAGGCGGTTCCTGCGCAAGATCAGGATGCTGCACGTGACCACCGGTCAGGAGATGCAGGTCGCTAAAGCCCTGAGCGGACGTGGCGACGTGGTATTCGCTGAGCCCGACTACATCCGCACGATCGACATCGGCTGCCCGTCGTGCTCGGTGCCGACCGACCTCGACTTTGGGATGAAGTGGGACCTTGACAACGACGGCACGATCAGGTCAGAGACAGGCACCGTCTTGGCCAACACGGATCAGGCAGACGCCGATATGGATTGGCTCGAGGCGTACGATCATCTCGGCCCACAGTTCAGCGGCTCGGCCCGCATAGCGATTCTCGATACCGGGATTCGAGCCACGCACGAGGATATCGTCGGGCGAATCGCGGCGCAGTTCAACTTCGTGAACAATGATCCCGACGCGACTGACGATCAGGGCCACGGAACGCATGTGGCGGGGATCGCCGGTGCGCGCGGGAACAACACGGTCGGAGTGTCGGGGGTCGCCTACGGCGCAAACATCGATTTCGCTATCGGCAAGGTTTGCAAAGTGACGCTGATGGGCCTAAGTGCCGAGTGCGCCAGCTCGGATATCATCGACGGCATCGATTGGGCGGTGCTCAACGGGGCCAACGTCATCAACATGAGCTTTGGCGGCGACACGCCGTCGGCCGCCGAGCAAACCGCGCTACAAGCGGCGCGTGCCGCGGGCGTGCTGCCATTCTGCGCGGCCGGCAACGACTCCGGGCCGGTCATCTACCCGGCGGCGTTCCCGGAGTGCGTTGCGGTCAGTGCTACCGATTGGGGCGACAACCTGGCGAGCTACTCGAACTCCGGGCCCGAGGTCGATATCGCGGCGCCGGGAGGTGACTTCGAACACGGTTTCGGCTACAGCCAGATCCTCTCGAGCTGCTTCGAAGGTGACAACGTGTACTGCTACAAGGCAGGCACGTCGATGGCCTCGCCGAACGCGGCCGGGCTCGGTGCGTTGATCTACGCCGTTGGTATGACCGACGACGACGCGGTGCTCAATCAAATGAAGACAACCGCTGATGACCTCGGTCCGGTCGGCTTCGACTCGCAGTTTGGTCACGGTCGTATCAACGCTTTTCAGGCGATTCAGAACTTGACGCCGGGGGACCCCAACGAGTCACCGACCGCAGGGTTCACGTACTCCTGCAACGACCTCGATTGCACGTTCACCGATCAGAGCACTGACTTTGATGGCAGCATCGTTTCGTGGAGCTGGACGTTTGGTGACGGTGGATTGTCGACGCTCCAGAATCCCTCTCACACGTACGCCTGTAGCGGCGACTATACGGTCACGCTGCGGGTTACCGATGACGGTGGCCGATCGGGCATCGATTCTCAGACGGTTAGCGTGACCGCCAGTACCGGGCCGCCGGGCGGTCCGGGCGACATACCCAACCTCATGATGTGGTTACAGGCGGACGCGATCACCGGGCTCAACGATGGCGACCCGGTGTCGAGTTGGTCCGACCTTTCCGGGACTTGCAACCCGGCCACCCAGGGTACCGCCTCAAAGCAGCCCGTCTACCGGGTAAATCAGGCTAATGGTTTGCCGGCGGTCGTGTTCGACGCTAGTGACGACGGCATGGCGACCACCGCGAACCCCGGGACGGCGACCACGATCGTGGCCGTCTACGCGTCGCGAGTGGGCGCCTCGGGCAAGATGCTGAACGGTGGTTTCTCGTTCTTCATGGGCCCGTACGTCAGCTTCTACCGCAACTTCACCTACGCTTACGTGACCGGCCCAGGTGTGACGAGCGGGCGCTGGGTGATCCAGACGCTGCGGCAATCGTCGTCGTCGGCCGAACTCCACATCGACGGCGCGCTGATCGGCTCGACAGGCTCGGTGTCGAACCCGGGTAGCATCATGTTGGCCAAGGAGAGCGCGTACGGCGAACCGCTGGACGGCTCGATCGCCGAACTGTTGGTCTACAACCGCACGCTGACCGACACCGAGCTCAGTGACGTCCACGACTTCCTGTCGACCAAGTACACGGCACCGCCGGGCAACGCGTCGCCGACGGCCGGGTTCACGTCGAACTGCACGGATCTCGATTGCACGTTCACCGATCAGAGCACCGATTCGGACGGCAGCGTGGTGTCATGGAGCTGGGACTTTGGTGACGGCAACACGTCGACGGCTCAGAACCCGTCGCACAGCTACGCCGCGGCGGGGACGTACACAGTGTCGCTGACGGTGACCGATGATGGGGGCGCGACCGACGCCACATCGTCCGATGTGACGGTGACGGCGCCTGCGGGCAACGCGCCGCCGACCGCGGCGTTTACGTCCAGCTGCACCGATCTCGATTGCAGCTTCACCGATCAGAGCGTCGATTCCGATGGCAGCGTGGTGTCATGGAGCTGGGACTTTGGCGACGGCAACACGTCAACGGCTCAGAACCCATCCCACAGCTACGCGGCGGCCGGGACGTACACGGTGTCGCTGACGGTGAGCGATGATGATGGCGACTCCGACGCCACGTCGAGCGACGTGACCGTCAGTGAGCCGGGGCCGTTCGATCCGGGCGACGTACCGGATCTGCTCATGTGGCTCGAGGCGGATGCGATTACCGGCCTCAACAACGGCGATCCGGTGTCGACGTGGCCGGACGCCTCGGGCAACGGCCAAAATGCCACTCAGTCGACCTCGTCGAAGCGGCCGATCTACCGCACGAACCAGGTGAACGGTCTGCCCGCCGTCGAATTCGATGCCTCTGACGATGGCATGTGGACCAGCGCCGATTCGCCGACGACGACGACGATCATTGCCGTGTACAAGTCGCGCGCCGGAGCGTCGGGCAAGACGCTGAACGGTGGCTTCTCGTTCTTCATGGGGCCGTACGTGAGCTTCTATCGCAACTATACCGCTGGGTACGTGACCGGTCCGGCAGTGACAGGCGGTCGGTGGGTGATCCAGACCTTGCGTCAGTCGTCGTCGTCGTCTGAGCTCCACATCGACGGTGGATTCGTGGGGACGACGAGCTCCGTGTCGAACCCTGGAAATATCCTGTTGGCCAAGCAGGGCACCTACGGTGAGCCGCTGGACGGCTCGATCGCTGAGGTGCTGGTCTACAGCCGCACGCTGACCGACACCGAGCTGAGCGATGTTCACGACTGGTTGTCGAATAAGTATGTAGCACCGCCGGGGAACGCGTCGCCTACGGCAGCGTTCACGTCGAGCTGTACGGATCTCGATTGCACGTTCACCGATCAGAGCAGTGACCCGGACGGCAGTGTGGTGTCTTGGGATTGGGACTTTGGTGACGGCAACACGTCGACGTCTCAAGACCCGTCGCACAGCTACGCCGCGGCGGGGACGTACACGGTCTCGCTGACGGTGACCGATAACGAGGGTGCGACCGACGCCACATCGTCGGATGTGACGGTGACCGCACCGACGTTGAACACGCCACCGACGGCCGCGTTCGCGTCAAGCTGTACGGATCTCGACTGCAGCTTCACCGATCAGAGCACCGATTCCGATGGCAGCGTGGTGTCATGGAGCTGGGACTTTGGCGACGGCAACACCTCGAGCTCTCAGAACCCGTCCCACAGCTACACGGCCGCGGGAACCTATACGGTGTCGCTTACGGTGAGCGACGACGATGGCGACTCCGACGTCACGTCGAGCGATGTGACCGTTACCGAGCCGGGGCCGTTCGATCCGAGTGATGTGGCTGATTTGCTGATGTGGCTCAAGGCCGATGCGATCACCGGGCTAAACGACGGCGATCCGGTGTCGACGTGGCCGGACGCCTCGGGCAACGGCAAGGATG